>CAIQQL010000041.1 GCA_903873955.1 uncultured archaeon
AATGTCTTTTTTAACCCTTAAAAATCGTTATTTCCAAAAAGTAACTATTTAAAACTCTTCTTCCTTCGTTCCGTAATGCAAAAGTCAATTATCTCACAAGGAGCAGAAGCAATTCTAGAACTGCAGGGTGACCTTATTATAAAGAGACGCATCGCTAAAACCTACCGTTATCCCCATTTAGATGACAAACTAAGGAAGACCCGTACCCGAAAAGAAGCAAAATTGCTCCTCAAAGCAAGCAAACTTATCCCTGTACCTCTCCTTGTTTCCAGTTCTGATGTAAACATGGAAATTAGTATGAGCTATCTTCCAGGTCAGAAGCTTTCAGATACACTAGAGTCCTTACCCTCCCCAAAAGATATCTGTTTTACTATCGGCAAACAAATCGCTTTGCTGCATGACGCTGGCATCATCCATGGTGATCTGACCACATCAAATATGATCTTTTTTCAGAAAAAAGTCTATTTTATTGATTTCGGGCTGGGTTTCGAATCAGATAATCCCGAAGACAAGGCAGTTGACCTTCATCTCATCCGACAGGCGTTGGAAGCGAGACATTTTGAACATTTTGAGGAATATTTTGAAGCGATTCTTGAAGGTTATCGTACTTCCCGAAATGCCCCTGCTGTTCTCAAACGTCTGGAAAAGGTCGAACAGCGCGGGAGATATAAGCAGGCCTATTAAGACAGCTTTTTTGTCTTGTTCTCTTTAACCGTCAAGATAGTCTGCATGTTGCGTTGCTTTCTGAAAAATAGGATGACGAATAAGATTATAACTGAGGCTGTAGCAATGGCAAAACAAACCACGATCACTATCAACCAAGGACTAGACTTAGGGCCTGTTTGACCTGATGTCAGATTGTTGGTGATCTGCGGCGTGACATTAGGATTTTTTGAGATATTTGGAATGCTTGGTGCAGGAAGCTCGCAGGCTTCTTGTACTTGCTCAGGTTTGCCTACCATACTCGCGCAGTGATTATTGTCTATGCAAATATACTGCTTAACCCCCTGGGTACATGGGCTCCAGCTACAATTCCAGACAGAAATGCATTCACTATGCGAGCCGCCTCCTGAACTGCCTCCCCCTCCACCTCCGCCACCTCCGCCGCCGCTTGGGGGTGGAGCGACTTGACCGGAATATTGAGTCTCGATAATCCCTGAATAGGTCAGCCCATCCACTATAAATCTGTCGGTTTCATTGACACACCCAAAGCTTGAAGTATTTCCTGGGCAAGAAAGGGGCACGCAATCCTGTAAAATATCCTGTGCCGAGGATATACCCTCCCTCTCTGCAATACAGACCGCATTCGCCTCAGTATACTTCTTTTGCAGGTATACTCTTTTTGTCGTACTGCCTAAAGTCAGATTTGAGATTATAAGATAATTTCTTGTTGAACTGTTCAGCACTCTTGGTTGAGCTATGGATAAATTTGCGAGTCTCCATGCTTTGTCTTTGGTCATGAACTCCACTAAAATCTTTTCCTGGTCTTGGATTTTTATTACTCCTGCTTTATAAGTGACATTTAGGTCTCCAATCCCTTTCCATATACCCTCGCTGCATTTAGGTGTCCAGGTAATATCTGTTATTCCCTTGCAGTATACGGTATAAGCGCTATATGCCAAGATACTGAAGTCTTTCCTCACTTTATATTCCGGTGCGTTTGAGTCTGTTGTCCAAACTATGTCATTTCCGTTAATTTCTTTTCCTAAGATCATATTGCAGCTGTTGTCCAACTGGCTTATTTCCGCGATTATTTTTGAGGCCGTATATCCTTCACTGCATACGGGAACTCCTATTTTCGTTGTTTTGTTTACGATCCTTACCGATACGGGCGAAGCCAGTCTCGTCCCGTTCAGTTTTATCATCTGATTTAATTTACTTGACCAAACTATAAACCCTTCTCCTGGAAAGATTTCTAGATTTGGTTTCCATGTCCCATTAATAAACTCAGCATAGACTTCCTCCCCCTGCTTTGTCAATACTACTCCTGCAGTAGAATTTTTGGGGATATCCTTAAGCAATGCGTTCAGATGATAGTCCTTTGCCTGTATGGGAAGTGTTAGGGGATAATCTCCGCCCACTACGCATATCTCCCCCGAAAGGCAGAGATTTATAATGGGCGCGGTTACATTGTCGTGCCAGGTGGGTTTGCATTGTTTATTCGAGCAACCTTTTTCGCATTGTTGCAATATCTGCCATTGACTTCCTATGCATTTTTTCAGATTTGTACCATCGCAGAAGATACTTTCCGAGGGCAATTCTCCGCCTCCCAAAATGCAGCTATCTTTTGAAGCATGACAGAGCTTTTTTGCTTGGAGATCGGCGTCACAATTGCTTGACCTGCAGTTTCCATCAAAAAAGCAAGCTTGATTATTGTCCCGTTTGCTGACCTCTTGCGAGTCACTAATCCTCATAAGCGGATCACCGATTGGAATCAAACGATAGGTCCTTATGGCAAGAAAAGTCTCGCCAAAGGTCAGACCGGTAGCATACAAAGAAAACATCCTGTAGATGGTATCCTGATGGGTGCCAGAGGGCTCATAAACAAAACCCATCGCTCCCGAGAAGCTCCGAGAATAGTTCGTCCCTCCAAAGGCCGTTGGTCTGAATGCGTCGATTATAGACGCTTGTCCGGTAGTAGTTGAGGTAGGGCTTGGACCCACAGGATAGTCCGGAGAAATGCTAGTCCCTATAGCCACTGCGTTCCAGCTTTCATAACTGGTCATTATTGCCCTGTTTGCCACAGGTGCTAAAATTGCAGGGTCGCTTGCTATCCATCCAG
>CAIQQL010000042.1 GCA_903873955.1 uncultured archaeon
CGTGAAGTCTTTTTCCTGGGAAGAAGCTTGAATAAGTACATGAGCGCAGCAAACAACATCCATCAGGCCCCGTTCAAAAACCAAGTCACCTTGGTCCCTTACAAAAAACAACTTGAAAAAGTTGTCAAACGCATCGATAAACATAAAGAGCAGTATCTTGTCGTCTGTACGGGACATCAAGGAGAACCCGGGTCGATTCTGGACAGAATTGCGCGAGGAGCATTACCCTTGCGGCTTTCGCAAGATGACCAGATCATTTTCTCTTCCAAGACAATCCCTACACCCGTCAATGTAGCAAACCGCGAACAGCTGGAAAAAAGACTTAAAAAGTATAAAGTACGTATATTTGATAACGTCCATGTATCAGGTCATGGAGGCAGGGAGGATTTGCGGGATTTGATCAAATTGACCAATCCGGAGCATATATTCCCATCGCATGGTGATCCTCAAAAACTTGCTGCGGGATTGGCATTGGCACAAGAAATGGGATACATCAAAGACAAAAACATTCATGTTCTTGCGGACGGCAAAGGAATAACTTTATAAAATGAGGGAAGAAATCTGGGCAGGACTAAAAAATGCCATGGAAAGAGGAGCAACGCTTGAGCAAGCAGTGCAAAGTTTCATCAATTCTGGATACAGCCCCGGGGAAGTCCAGGAAGCTGCCAAGGCCCTAAGTGAAGGCGCCACTACGATAAGCCAAGGGGAAGTTTCCCAACCGATTCAGCAAAAACCAATTGCACAACCGGTCAAGGAAAGGAAAGAAGAACCCTTGCGAAATGACCTGCCTTCGGTAAAGTTGTCCACTGCAGAATCCCAAGAAGAGGTGAAATCAATCCAGCAGCTCCAAGCAAGCACCGATACTAAAAAGGTATTGTATGTACCTGGGTCCCAGGATCGGGAGGCTAAAGAAAAAGCAGCGGCTAGCCTCCAGAAAAGCACATTGGTCGGTTATGTCCCCTATAACGGTGCCTTAAGCACCCGAAAGAAAAGGATCATCGCACTCATCATCTTTGTGTTCATCCTGCTTATCCTCCTAGCCATAGGAATTATTTTCTGGAATGATATCTTTGGATTCCTGAAGAAGTTTTATGCAACCAACTAGACTTTCCTTTAACGTTTTCATTAAAACTTTTAAAACGTTAATGCATCATCCGCAAGCAATACTCCTTTTATTGCTATTTCAGGCAAGTCTCACCCTGCTCTCTTTCGGGTCCTCTGCGATTGTACCATATCTGACGTCAAACACGCTTTGGTTCATCAACACGACAGTATTCTTTGCAGTCTCCATTATATTGCTTACTTACTTTGTCGGTATAACCTTACTCATCAGCAAGAACAGCATCGAAAATGGGAAGAATGCCTTTTTCCCACGATTAGGCTGGGGTAAATTTGGAAAGCTGCTTATGTTTTTTATTGTCTTCATGTTCTTGTATGCCGGAACAAACTATCTCATCCTCATTCTTGCCAGCCTCATCCAAAAAACATTTGCTCTTTCAGGAGTTGTTGCAGCATATTTTGTCTATTTCCCCTTGCTCTTCATTATATATGCAGGGGTACTCCTCTTCCTTCTCCTCACTCCTGCCTTTGTCATTGTAAACGACCTTCCCCTCTTGCAAGGACTCAAAGCGAGCATAGTCACCGTGAAAAAGAATTACCTGCTGGTATTCCCTTGCCTCATAGGGGTGTTGTTACTGGGTTTCGTCTTAAGCAGTTATTTCCAAAACTCTTCTCTCTATCCTTATATCTTCGCAGTCCTGGAAGCGATCATCACTCCCTACCTTCTCCTATTCTCAGCATACCTTTCTCTCTCCACAAAACCATGATCTACGAACCAGCAGAAGATTCCTATCTCCTTGCCCAGGAAGTAAAAAAGTACGCCAGAGGAAAGATTGTTCTTGACATGGGGGCAGGCTCAGGCATCCAAAGCAAAGCAGCACTTGATTCGGGAGCAAAAGGAGTCCTGAGTGTAGAATGCGATCCCGAATCCCTGCGCCATCTCAAACAACAAGGTTTGACGGCATTATCTTCCGACCTCTTTTCAAATGTCCAAGGCAGTTTTGACCTGATCATCTTCAATCCTCCTTACCTCCCTGAAGACAAACAAGAAGATGACGTTAGCAGGAAAATCACCACTGGCGGGAAGAAAGGAGATGAGATCATCCTACGATTTCTCAAGGATGTCCAAAAGCACCTTGCCAAGAAAGGGACCATCCTGCTCCTCCTTTCCTCCTTGACACCGAAAAAACGAATCCAGACCCTGCTCACCAAGCTGCATCTTAAGTCCAGAACCTTAATCACACTCCCTCTGTTCATGGAAGAACTTGAGGTCCTGGAGATTACCAACCAAAGCTTTAAAATGGATTAAGACCATGTCAGTTTATGAATGAAGAACTCATGATGCAAGCCTCTTTTCTTGAGAAGGAAGCACAAAAAACTGAAGAAGAACTTTCAACGATTGAACAAGAAGTCACTGAACTCAAAGAATTCCAGAAGAATCTTGCCTCCCTTTCAGAAAACAAAAGCAAAACCTTGCTCGCTTCCCTTGGCAGAGGCATCCTGGTAGAAGGGGAAATGACCAATGATAAGCTCTATGTCAATGTCGGTGCAGGAGTCATTGTACGCAAGAGTGCCAAAGAAGTAATCGAGATCATCGACAGCCAGAACAACCGATTGTCTGAGGCAAAAGAGCACCTGCTCAAGAAAGCAGAAGTCCTAGGCAAGAGCCTCCAACAATGTCTGCAGCATATGCAAGAAGAAGAGTCTCTAGCAAAGAACGAGAAGCAAAAGAAAAACTAAAGAGGATGTCTTCTTTCCCGTTCAGCCTGTTTCAAGAAGTCTTCAAAGGGCAAAACACCCAATTCTGAGATCACACTGATAATATACTTTTTTTCAATAAGCTCAAAAGCGGGGTCCCTTACCTTGATATGTGCGGGTGCGCTAGCCCATACCTCATGAAAATCCCTTTCTTCGATAGGGACAGTCTTAGGAGAAAACTTCCAGGAGTCAGCAATGATATAGAGAGGAAGATGATGCAACCTGGCAAGCTCAGCGATAGTCGCGCTCCCGATCTTGTTAATGGCGCCTTTGGACACGAGCGCATCAGCGCCTATCAGCACAATATCTGCTTTCGGGATGGCTTCATGAAACGCGGCATCAACATAGGTGGTAACCTTGATGCCTGCTTTTGCAAGCTCTGCGGCAGTCAGTCTTCCTTGATACAACGGTCGCGTCTCCGTGTTAAACACCTCAAAAACCCTTCCTTTCTTTTTTGCAAAGATAAGCGCGCGTACGACATTAGTTGAATGACAATGAGTGTACACCACTTTTTTCCCCTTAAGCAAACGCGTGACCAGGGCATTAATCTTATTTTGAGACCTCTCAAAATGTCCCAAGACTTTCTTTGCCGGCCATTTCTCAAGATGCCAAAGGGTATTGGAGAGGGTAGGTTCTGTAGGCCTCAGACCCAGCAATATCTTTTTTGTTTCAGGAGTAGGAGAAAGTTTATAGGCTCGGATGGCGGCCTTTGCAATATTGGTCGCCCCCTGGATCTTGACGTCTTTAATATCTGAAAAAATCTGGTCAGTCTGATTCATCTGCCTAGAACACGAATAGACTATAAAAAACTATTTAAGCAGCCATAGACATTTTAAAGTGAAAAAAGATGTTAGAAATGTTGATGAACCCAAAGAAGGCTGAACGCCATCCTTGGGAACTGTTTTTTGTAGGATTGTTCTACGCAAGTCTTTCCATCATCCTTGTGCAGTGGATATTTGCAAAGGATGTCGTGCTCTCCAATTATTCTGGGATCCTCATTGTGACATTTACGGTCATGTTCTCCATGCCCTTTGTGTACTACACCATCAAATTCGAAGAAACGAAAATTGAACCTACCAGCAGAGGTTTTTTCTTGCTCAGAGAACATGAGAAAGCAGTCAAGACATTCTTATGGCTCTTTGTAGGCTTTGTTGTCGCATATGCGTTCTGGTATATTGCATTTGCATCCCCAAATAATTTCAAGGCACAAGTCGAGACGTTCTGTGCAATCAACAAACCCACAGATATCCAGGGTTGCGCTACGGATTATGGGATAAAAAGCCCTGGAACCACTGCCTATGTCACAGGAGGGGACAGATTTTTCCTCATCTTCACGAATAATGTCTTTGTCCTGATATTCACCCTTATTTTCTCGCTCATTTTCGGTGCAGGGGTCATTTTTATCCTTGCCTGGAACGCGAGCGTCATTGCGGCAGCCGTAGGAATATTCGCCAGATCCCAACTCAGTGCCATGCCTGTAGGGCTGGCAAAATATCTGATCCATGGTATTCCGGAGATAGCATCCTACTTCATCGTAGCCCTTGCAGGAGGCATCATCTCTGCTGCAGTCATCAAACATGAAGCGGGAACAGACAAATTCTGGGAAGTGCTCCAAGATTCGCTCAACCTTATCATTGTAGCGCTGATCATCCTTTTCTTTGCTGCGCTTATCGAGGTTTACATCACTCCTGTATTATTTTAAAGATTCCAAACCACATCAACGTAACTACATTCAGGAAATTTAATACGGGCAGAACTCTACAACTTTTCGATCTTTGGTCCCTGAGGGGTGTCTTTGACTTCATATCCCCTCTCGCGGATACGTGCACGAAGAATATCTGACTCTGCCCATTTCTTATCCTTGCGGAGCTTTTCACGTTCTGCTACGAGTTGCTCAACCTCATGTGGCGCGACCACAAAGACTTCCTGCATCTCCTTAAAACCAAAACAGAGCACCCGGTCAAAGTCATAAAGGAGAGAGAGTTTCTTATGGGTGTCAAAGACCAGATCATCAAGAGCCTCCCAAATGATCTGCATCACCTTTGCCGTGTTCATATCGTCATTGAGGGCATTCACGAAAGCAGTATGATACTTTTCCGTGGCATCTTCTCCCCCATGAGGGGCCAGTTTAGTCTCTATCACTTTACGTTTAAGACGTTCATAGGCAGCCTTTGCTGCATCAAGCCGTTCTGCAGAGAAATCAATCGGCTTACGATAATGAGTAGAGATCACAAAATATCGAATGACCTCCGGATCGTAATGCGCAAACAGATCACGGATTGTCTTGAAATTTCCTAAGCTCTTGCTCATCTTCACATTATCAACATTGACCATACCATTGTGCACCCAGTAGTTTGCGACTTTTTTTCCAAAAGCAGCCTCTGATTGCGCGATCTCATCTTCATGATGAGGGAACATGAGATCCATCCCACCCCCGTGAATGTCAAAAGGTAACCCTAAAAGGGAAGAAGACATCGCAGAACATTCAATATGCCATCCCGGCCTCCCTGCACCCCAAGGCGAATCCCAAGCAGGCTCACCAGGCTTGCTAAATTTCCAGACAACAAAATCTTCCTTGTTTTTTTTGCCATCCGCAACCTTAATCCTTGAGAGAGCCTGTTCAGCATCCATTTTTTGCTTTGAGAGATTCCCATACTCCTTAAATTTTGAAACGTCATAATAGACACCGTCATCATCCACAACATAGGTATAGCCTTTGGTTGCCAAAAGTGCGATGAGGTCCACCATCTCCTTGATGAATTCGGTTGCTTTAGGCTGGATATCAGGAGCCTTCACTTTCAATGCCGCATAATCCTCGCGATGCGCAAGGGTATTGCGTTTGGTGAGCTGCTCAATATCTTCACCTAACTCGTTGGCTTTCTTGATGATCTTATCATCGACATCAGTGATATTGGAGACAAAGGTCACCTTGTATCCAGAATATTCAAGATATTTACGCAAGGTATCGAAAAAGACCTGCTGACGTGCGTGGCCTAAATGGGGAACATCGTTGACTGTGGGTCCGCACACGTACATACGTACTTCATCTTTATGGATCGGTTTGAATACCTCTTTCTTACGGGTGAGAGTATTGTACAATTTGATTACCATGAATGTTGAGAAGGCAGGTTCATTTATAATATTTTGCTCTTTTTTCTCAAGGATTAACTTTAAATAGCCAGTTTTATTATTTTAAGTGAATAAATATAACACGGTTTAAAACGTGGGCTAAGAAATAGCTTACAAAGTCTATTTCTTTATTTACCTATTATTACAATGGAAAAATTCAAGTCCTTAGGACTTAGCGAGGCATTCCTTGCTGAAATTGTGAAAGCAAAGTTTACTGAACCCAGTGAGATTCAAGAAAAAACAATTCCTTTAGTGTTAGCTGGAAATGATGTCATCGGGGGTTCAGCGACAGGTTCTGGAAAAACACTGGCTTTCGGTGCAGGCATTATTGAAAAAGTTGAGAAAGGCCAAGGATTACAATCACTTATTTTGACTCCTACCCGTGAACTTGCTGAGCAGATCACCACCGTTTTACGCACATTTTCTGCCTATAAAGGCCTGGATATTGCCTCCGTCTATGGTGGCGTAGGCATCAATCCCCAGATCAGGGCCCTTGAATACGCAGATATCGCAATTGCAACTCCTGGAAGAGTCCTTGACCATTTAGAACGTGGCACTATCAACCTCAGCAGAGTCAAAATCCTTGTCCTTGATGAAGCAGATCGCATGCTTGACATGGGCTTTATCGATGATGTAGAAAAGATCATCAAGCATTGCCCTAAGGAACGTCAGACGCTCCTTTTTTCCGCAACAATCTCACAGGAGATCAGCCGTATGGCGCAGCATTACATGAAAAATCCTATAGAGATAAGCGTCACCCACTTTGTCGATCCTTCTAAATTGAAGCAAGTGTATTATGATACTCCAAAAGAGATCAAGTTCTCCTTGCTCGTTCATCTCCTTACCCAGGAAAGAACAGGGCTGGTCATGGTATTTTGTAACACGAGAGATAATGCTGATTTTGTCGCCAGACATCTTGGGCGTGAGGGCATTGATGCGATGTCCATCCATGGAGGATTGTCCCAGGAAAAACGAAACCACATCATGGAACTATTCCATGAAAACAAGAACGCACATGTCCTGGTATGCACGGATGTTGCCGCACGAGGTCTGGACATCAAGGGCATCTCCCATGTCTATAATTATGATATTCCGAAAACAAGCGAAGAGTATATCCATCGTATCGGAAGGACGGCACGTGCTGGCAAGGACGGGATTGCAGTAAGCATCGTTGCTTCGAGAGATTACGAAAATTTCAGGCGTGTCCTTGAAGGCGATGGAATAAAAATTGAGTCGCTCCCAGTCCCAGAAGTCCGCAGAATATTCCTCAAAATAGAACCAAGAGGAAATTTTGGCGGGAACAGGTCCTTTGGTGGACGTTCTGGCGGAAGAAGTTTTAGGGGCGGATCTTCACGAGGCGGGTCATCACATGGCAGGGCTGGCGGATCACGTGGATTTTCTAGAAGCACTTCTCGACGATAAAGATTCTGCAAAAGCAACAATCTCCTTGAACGTCTTTTTTTGCATCAGTTCATTACGAAGCTGTCCACCGCCTTCAATTCCTTTGATGAACTTACAACAAAGATATTTTAACCTAGGAACATCCGGTTCAGGAAAGTATTTTTCAACAAGTTTCAGGTAATTATTGAGCAAGATCAGGTTCTTCTTTGGATTGAATTCTGGTTGCTTTCCAGTCTTGAGATACCTGAGCATCCTTCTAAAAATATCCGGATCCCCTATTGCTGCTCGCGCAACCATTGCCCCATCTGCAATCTCAAGCATGTGTTTGGCATCGGCCCCAGAAAAGACATCTCCGTTTCCGATAACCGGGATACCGACCTGTTTCTTGACTTTGGCAATCTCATCCCATTGTGCCCTGACATTGTACCCCTGGTTTGCCAGACGACCATGCACCGTAAGCGCATCTGCTCCAGCATGCTCTATCTCTTTTGCCAGCTTGCAAACATTATTTTTCTTAAAACCTAGACGGATCTTAGCTGTCACCACATATCCTGCTGACTTGAGCGACCTGACCATGGTGCCAATTTTCTTAGGTTCTCGCAGCAGATAGCTTCCTGAATTGTTTCCGATAATACGATCAGAAGGGCAGCCACAGTTAAGGTCAACAAGATCATAAGATTTTAAGTGAGGTATCAGGGACTGAATGTCTTTCAGATTGTTTCCCGTTATCTGGATCCCTAAAGGACGGTCAGCTTTTGCAGTGAGCAGTAATTGTTTTGTCTTTTTGTTTTCATGCAGAATGGCCCCCGCGTTTATCATTTCAGTATAGGCTAAAGCAGCACCAGACTTCCTGCAAAGCAGCCTGTAAGGCAGGTCTGTAACCTCAACCATTGGGGCTAACAAGAGCCGATTCTTCAAGAGAATATTTCCTATCCTGAACTTTTCTTGCATGGATATAGTTACGCAGCGAGGTTTTATAGTCTTTCCTTACCCAAGTATCCTTATCTGACCTTAGAAAAAAGATTGAAATGCTTCAAGCCTCATAAACCGAAAAAAAGAGCACCTAAAACAAATGAAGACAGATTCATGATGAAAGATAAGAGCAAGAGTTTACCTTTGGACCTATTGTCAAAAGAATACATCAAGATAGCCCATTCAACAAGAACAACGCCCAGCTCCAAAATGATAATGAAAGCAAGACTATACGGAAGAACATGAAAGACGCGGTCCATCAAAAGAAGATAATTAACAGCGGGATTGGTGATGACATTAATCAGGATAACAATCCCAATTGAAAACTTGTCTCTATATCCAAAAAGAAAAGCGACAAAAGTTTCGATAGCGATAGTAACAAAAAAAGGGAAAAGAAGATTATTTATGAGACTTTCGAACATGTTTCTTCTTCGTGCTCCTGATGATTGTCCAGGCCACGATTATCCCGATGAGAATCACTATTCCCGCAATGATGATGAAATTTCTTGAGACCTCCCTTTGGACCAATTGCCCTGGAGAGATTACGTCTGCACTAACCAAGTTTAGACTGCACAGACCGACTGCTATTCCGGTATAAAACCGTCTTAAGTCCATCATATAAATGAGGGCAGTTACTTAATAAGGATTACGATAGATTCAATCAGGATGGGAGTCATCGTTTTCTTTTTCTTAAAGCCAAAAAAAGGAATATTGCTGAAAGCAGGACCATCATAAGGACAATTACGGAGGTATAACCTTGAAGACTAATCTTAATGAACATCGGAAAAGCTCCGCATATTAAAGCCAAGGTGGTCAGCCCAAAGGAAAATCCGGGCCTTCCTGGCAAGACATCAGAGATTGCAACCAAGGTTATCGGCATGGTCATATTAAACAAGAACATCCCCAAGATCCCCAGAAAAGGATTGCCTGCCCACAGGGACAGGAGCAACGAAGAGATGACCAAGGAAGAAACACCTACTTTTATCCATCCAAACCTGTCAGCAAATAATCCTCCCAGGCTTTTCCCAAAAAAAACACCCAAAGTTAAAAAGACCATGAGCAAAAAGTTTGATTTCCAGGGAAAAACAATGACCGATCCGACAAAGGCACGAATTGCAACAGAGAGCAACAAGAATAAGATGATCAGCTCAAAAATGTCGATGTTTTTCGCCCTTTTTCCTTTTTTGTAGTCTATGTCGGGGATCCTTGTACTGCTGACAAAAAAGAAGCAAAGCAATAGCAGGACCAAGAGAGGGAGCATACTAAATCCGGCAGACCTCCCATACAAACCACCGATAAGGAGCCCTATTGCCCCTGGAGCAACAAATATTCCGGGAGCGGTCGCCTTTCTGGGGAGGATGTTTAAACTGACCGTACCTGCGCCAATATGAAAGAGGGCATTGCCAAAACCTAAAAGAAGCATCGTAAACAAAGGAGAAAGATAGTAGAAAGCTAAAGAAAGAATCAATAAGAAAATACCTGCTAACGCAACCAATCTGGGCTTTTGCAGCCTATCGCTGTAAAGTCCAATAAATGGCTGCGTCCCAAATGCAAGCAGATTATAGGCCAGTACAAGCGTGAAAAAATAGGATGCGGAGAGATCATAGAAGCTTAACGATGCGAAAAGCAAGGCACAACACGTTGCATCTACAATACCGTGGCTCAACCCATACAAACCCAGGATCCGAACAGAAGACCTTGCATTATCCATGCAGCAGTATCTGTCAACTTGTCCTTAAAAATAATTGCCTGAGTATGAACATATTGGAAACCCAAGATGCCCTTATCAAGAGACAGCGAAGATTGCCACGAGAACTATATGTTTTTATAGTTCATACACCTGCCTATTTTATGGAAAAAGACATCGATAGAATCGCAAAAGGCCATGATACGGACATTGTTATCCGTATTGATGACTTTGGAGGAAAACGTGGGTTGACCATAAGAGAGTATGTGACTTCTGAAAGATACACTGGATTTACCAAGTCAGGCCTTCGCATCCCTGCAGACAAGTTTATCCTGTTCAAAAAAATCATCAATGGGATAGACGAAAAAGAATTTGAAGCAGAGCCAACCCCTGCCCCGGCACAAGTAACCAGTGAAGAAAAGACAGAATAAAAGTAATTCAGTCCAGGGTTTGAGGTTTAATTTTCAGTGGCAGGTTTTTCGTCTTTCTTTGCGACAATCACTTTGATCTCACCATTTTGCCAGGCCTTCAGGACATATCTTGCAGTCTTATCAAGATCAGCATTATTTCCACGAAGCATGAATCCTTTCTTACGCCCCAAGACATCAAGCAGAACTTCTACGTCACCTTTTGCATCAATCCCATAGTACGCTTCAAATAACAAAGGATGGGCCTTCATAAGCTCGGAAAGGACAAAATCCGGATTCTTTACTTTGTCATAGGTTCGAACACCTATCTCAGCATGTTTTTTCAGATCAGATGATTTCGTGGTAGAATCCTCGCCCTCCTTTATGACTCCCGGGCTGTCCAGGATCAGGATATTTCTTGCAAACCTGATCTTCTGGATACCTCGAGTAAATCCTGCCTGTGCAGAGGTACCTGCAGACTTTCGTCCTGCAAGAAGATTGATGAGCGAGCTCTTACCAACATTGGGATAGCCGATAATCCCAACATGGGCAGTCTTATAGTTATTGCTCTTCCTTTTTGACTCAATCTTGATCAAATCACGCAAACGTTTCCTTCCTATGACCGATTTACAGGAAAAAAACACATAGGGTCTTAGTTCCTGCAACTCAACATTCTTCTTTAGTTCGTTGATGTCCACTAAGTCTGCCTTATTAAAAACATAAACAAGGACCTTGCCCTGTGCCTTGATTTCATCCTCAAAAGTGATATTTCTGGTCTTTTCTATAAAACGTGCGTCAATCACCTCAAGGATGACATCTGATATGCGGATGACATCCCTCGCTAGCTTTGGGAACGGAACCCGATGGTTGTTACCAGTCTCAATCTTCCTTGTTCTTCTTGCAGAAAACGAAAAACGTACTCTCATAATAAACTAAGGTAAATAAGGTTTAATAACGTTACTTTAACGCCTCAGAGCGAGATCCTAATAAACTACTTTCACGACCGTTTAGAAAAAGAAGCATGGCCTCTTTGGCAATCCGTTCCATCTCTGGCGCAGTGTATCCAGTTGTATCAATAATGATATCGTAATGACAAAGGTCATCAATATCCAGATGATAGTATTTTTTATATCTCAGACGCTCTGATGCCTTACGTTTCTTGATGTTCCTCAAGGTCTTTTGGAATGAGACATTCTCTTTTTCAGTAGCGCGATGCTGATTAAATATCCTTTTTGCCGATTCTTTTTCATCAACAGTCACCAGCACGCTTATAGCCTTGGGCAGGAAATGCCATCCGATACGGGAGTCAATTACTACTTTCTTTTTTTTGGCAAGAGATCGTGTGAAATTGTCAATCTCCGTATCAATAAGAGGCGACTTCTGAGCCTGAGCTGATAATTCAAGCAATGAAACCCCTCTTCCTCTTGCCAGTTGGCGAGCATAATCTCCTGCGGAAAAGTGCTGCAAGGAGAAGGACTTCGCCAGGTATTTTGCGATCGTTGATTTTCCTGACCCAGGTGTTCCAGAGACCACTATTTGTATATCCTTAGGCAGAGTTCTCGATTTTAGCGCCATGGTTTATTCTTTATAGATGAAGGAATCTAGAATCTTCTTTGCCTCTTCTTTCTTTTTTCTATGGGAGTCTAAGAAAAGATTTATCTTCTCAATAAGGATTTTCTTCAATTCTCCACTCAACATCCTTCCAGACTTATACTCCTCATAGATATGATCGAGCTTGGCATCATCAGGCTCAAAGAACATCCTGAGATATTGGTAAGAAACATCTATGTCTGGATTTCCTCCAAGCCTGCGATGGTCTTCTATAGTTGACTGCCCACCTGAAAAGGCGTATTTGTTTATCTTTTTCTTGACTTCTTCAGGGGTGTCTGACAGGTATATGGTCCCCTCTTTTGATGCAGACATTTTTGGGTCTCCATAAAGGGAAGGAATGAACTTAGCATGGAGTGCTGCAGGTTTTGTAAAATGAAAGTCCCTATGTTCTGCCACATCACGGGTGAGCCTGATGAACGGATCCTGGTCGATGCCTACAGGAACGACCGTCATATGAGCCCCTCTCACAAACTGGGGAAAAAGTATATGCGCCGCCTGCATTGCTGGATAAAAACTCCAGCCGATGTTGTTTTCTGGCTTGAGACCAAAGACCGCTTTCGCTTCAGAGTAGGTTATACGCTTTGCAATCCTGGCTGCATAGCGATAGATCGAGGTATAGACAAAGTCCTCAAAAATGAACGTCTTTCCCGGTTTAAAACCCAATGCGATAAGATCCAAGATGTTATCTTCTGAATAACTGATTGCGTTCTCATAGGTTAGCTGGTCTTTGACATAGAACTTCTCATCATCGGAGATAGGTATGAACACTTCGCAGTCAAACTCATCCTGGAGGGATTTTGCGACAAGGAAAGGGACAAGATGCCCTAGATGCATACGTTCACTTGGTCCGCGACCAGTCAAAACCGAGACCTTCTTCCCGGCATCATGCGCCTCTAACCATTTATCAAAGTCACGATGGCTAAAATAGATCCCTCTTCGCAAAAGAGGATGTGCAGTCTTTAATCGGTTGTGTATTTTGTCATTGATAAAAGAAGTCCCAAAGTCCTTGACAAGCTTTTCATAGTTAACCTCTCCGGTTACATCCCAAGGTGTAACGCTAAAATTAGACTTAGTGGTCATAGAGTTATCATGAGAGGAAACTTTAAAAAAGTTTGTAGAGCGTCCAGGGGAAATAGACCCTGCCTGAAGATCCACAAACCTTAATAATTGCAGAGGGCTTCAAGATAATATGGAACAAAAGCCGGAGAGCTATTGGAAGAAAAAGCTTACCCCTTCACAGTTTAAGGTCCTACGAGAGGCAAATACTGAGATGCCTGGAACGGGAAACTTACTCCATAACAAAGAAACGGGAATCTATACCTGTGCTGGATGCGGCTCAGAACTGTTCTCTTCCGCAACAAAATTTGACTCTGGAAGCGGCTGGCCAAGTTTTTATGATGCTCTTGAAAACAATATAGAGCTTCATGAAGATACAAGTGAAGGCATGCAGCGCATCGAGGTCCGATGCCGCACTTGCGGAGGGCATCTAGGACACCTCTTTGATGACGGCCCTCTTCCTTCAGGACAAAGATACTGCATCAATTCCGCAGCATTACAGTTTAAGCAGACCATTGATCCCTCGCCCTTAAAGAAAAAACGAGCAGGACTATCGAGCCGTAAAAAGAGACGATCCTAACAGAAAGAAAATCAGCAAAAATGAAATAAAAAACACAAAGAAATTTATCGTATTCTTTTTCATTATCACCTACCTATCCTCTTTCCCCATAAAGACCTTTCTATCCCACCTCCTCCTCGTATTCTTTACTTTAACTTCATAGCCTTTAAAAGGACATTCACGATATATTTTTATGGAATTTACCCTAAAAAAACCACTCCTTGGCGCAGAGATTGAGCTCTGTGTGTATGATATTGACAAGTCCCTTGCTGTCCCCCTACTGGAAGAAGCATTTGAAGAAGGCGTACGATTACAGAAGGTATTCAATTTCTATGATCTTGAGAGTGAGCTTTCATTATTGAATCACAAGCGAACTTTGGAAACTTCCCCAGAACTCCTGCAAGTACTCAAACAAGCCATTGCCATGGGCAAGGAAACCCAAGGAAGATACGATGTAAGCCTTGGAAAGCAGTTCCTTGAACAAAAAAGGGGGAAAAAGGTAAGTCCGGTCAATTGTTCGTACAAAAATATCCTTATCAAAGGCAATACCGTAACCCTGACCCATCCTGATGTGTTAATTGACCTAGGAAGCATAGCCAAAGGATTCATTGGGGACCAGATTGTTGTCTTTTTTCAAAAGCAAGGCGTTGAAAACGGATTTGTTGATGTCCGAGGAGATTTACGTTTTTTCGGAACAAAGTCTGAACGCATTGCAATTGAGCACCCTCGTGACAAGACACAGTACTTCGCATTCCTTGAACTGTCCAATGTAGGTGTTGCCACCTCAGGAGATTACCGTCAATTCACGGGAGACTACGACCATTGCCATATCCTAGGAAAGCAAGAGCTCATCTCGGTGACGGTTGTCGCCCCAACCCTGACAGAAGCAGACGTATTTGCCACAGCGGTCTTCACTCTGGATGAACAGGAAAGGAAAAAACTGCTCGCTAAGAACCCCCAGATCCAGGTGTTCACCATCGACCGATACTTAAAAGCAAAAACTTATAATGCGCTCATCATTAAAATGGAGGATAAGTAATATGGGTGCCAATTCTAACATCAAATCAAAAGTCGGCCCATTGCTGATCATCCTTCTCGCTCTCGTGCCTGCAGTCATCTGGTTTATTGTCCGTCAGGGAACTGATCGGTTTAACGATTATGCAACGACTACTCACAGTCTCGGTCAACTTTCTGGGCTTATAGGCATGACTCTTTTTGCATTGTCCTTCTTGATGACCACACGTATGAAGATCATTGAAGACTGGTTTGGAGGACTAGACAAAGTGTACAAAGCCCACCACCTGATGGGAGTTCTCGCATTTGTCCTTGTCCTCTTTCACCCTTTGTTGTTGGTAATCAAATTTGTCCCCTCCCAGCTTTATCTTGCGGCAGTTTATCTGCTCCCCAGCTCAAGTTGGCCAGTAAATTTTGGCATTGTCGCCTTGCTTTCGATGATCCTCCTCATCGTGCTCACCATTTTTGCACATATGACCTACCAGAAATGGAAAGTCTCCCATAAATTTATGGGCCTGGTCTTCATCATAGCCTGCTTCCATGTATTTCTCGTAACTACCGATATCACCTTCTATCCTATCCTGAAATATTACATGCTAGGGATTAGTTTCTTGGGCCTTGCAGCATTTAGTTACACCTTGATCAAACCAGTGTTACATACCTCATTACTTTATGAAGTAAGTAAAGTAAACACGCAATACCCCCAATTAACACTCATCTCTCTGAAGCCCAAGGGAAATTCACTTCAGTTCAAAGCAGGACAGTTTGTTTTTATAAAGATCAGGGGTTCAAACCTTCCTAAAGAACAGCACCCCTTCACCATAGCTTCGTCACCTAGTGAAAAGGAAATCACCCTGGCGATAAAATCGCTTGGAGACTACACTTCCCAGCTCAAGAATCTTCAGCCAGGAACCCCTGTCGAGATTGAAGGTCCCTATGGCCAGTTTGATTATCTTACCTGGAAAAGGCCGCAACTCTGGATTGCAGGAGGCATCGGGATCACACCGTTCTTAAGCATGGCTTCCTATGCTGCGGGAACTGGGCAATTACCAGGACCAATAACGCTGTTTTATTGCACCAAGAACAGAGAAGAGTCAGTTTTCTTGCAAAAACTAGAGCAAATTTCTCAAAAGCTAGGCCAGGAAAAATTCAAAGTCGTCCTCCATTGTTCCCAAGAAAACGGTTATCTAAATACCGAGTTCCTAGGACAACAGATGAACGGCCAAGGACAGCATATCCAAGATATGGACATCCTTCTTTGCGGTCCGCCAGCAATGATGGAGGGTCTTGCCAAAAGCTTTGAAAAGAAGGGGATAAAGAAAGGCCAGATTCATTATGAGGAGTTCAATATCAAATGAAAACAAAACTTTTAGTTGGCATATCCTTGGCAGTATTTGTTTTGCTAAGTGTGAACATTATTGCGTTTGGGTTAATTTTAGGAAATAACCAAAACAACCAGCAACAGAAGATTATCCTACAGCAGAATACCACCGCAGCAATATCGCGTCAGCAAGACCCGCAGTCCGCAGTAATCTTAAACAACCAGACTCAGGCAGCTACTGCCACAAGCACGGCAAGCACAAATTCTGGAAGCTCGACAAACAATGGAGCCGCATCCAGTACAACCACACAACAAAACACGATGATGCCTCCGGTAACCACCACCCAGACTCAAACGAAGATGCCTCCACGCACCACAAGGGCCTCTTAAGAAGTTAAATGACTATTTTTAGGCGCAATGTCTCCATATATTGAAGATCAAGAAGAACTTAGGATATATCCATCTGCATCCACAAGTACTGCATGGTCGTCCGCCAGACTACGTTCCCCGTCAGGCGCCGCATCATCGCCTGAAGAGCGATCTATAAAATAAAGGCTTTCGCCAGGAACAACGACATAATCCTGGTCAACATATTCAGAGGATAAAGCTTTCAAGGTTATATTCAATGATCCGTCAGGCATCGTATTCCTTTGCAACTGAAAGCCGGATAATGCCTGTTGAGCCCCACGGTCTAGATTGACCACGGAGATAAGGTGGGCAAATGGCCAGTCAGGAGAATCAGTAATACGAACACGATTAGTTTGCATAGATGAACTCTTCAAATTAGGGCTAGGAGCATTAACCCCATATGCCCAACGCATGAGAAGATATCCTGACAAACAAACCAAAAATATTGCAAGGATGGCGAAAGTAATGGAAATCGTTTTATTTTTCATAATCAGATATATGCATCAACCCTTTTATCCTTTGTGAAAGTTACCCCCTAAAAAAGGATTTGAAAAAATCCTATAACCGGTTAGATAAAATAACGCTCAAATATAGACAGAAGAGTGTTATTTTGCCTTATTCCTTCTTTTTATCAATCTAATGACCAGATAGACTGCAAGAGCAACCAAGAGCGCCACAACAAAGGAATATTGCACCAGGACCAAGAGCTCATTCCAGGTATCCTTGAAATAATATCCAATTAAGGAGTACAGTAGTGCTGCGACCAACTGCCCGAGGATAACTGCGCTGATAAATTTCCTAGGCCTTAATTTTTCAAAACCACTTAAGTAATTTATCGCCAGACCCAAACCGGTAAAAAGAAACCTACTGAGGAAGATGTACAAAAATCCGTGCTTGTTCAAATAGGATCTTGCTCGGCCCTCATTTTTATGATACCATCTGAATTTTTTTAGATATTTTCTCAAAGCGTTTGAAAATGTCCATGCCACAGAATACGTCAATAAGTCACCAAAAACACTCGCTATCAAAACCAAAGCGATGAGAAAGAGCAGGCTATTGAAATTTATAGCAAAGGAAGCAAAGGAAGCGACTAACACCTCTATTTCTGGAACGATGACTATGGAGGAGGCCATAACCAGTATAAAAAGAGTAAAAAGGCTATAGGGGCTATTGAAAATAGCAGTAAGAAAAAGAACCATTATCTTACCAAGCTGTTTAATTCCTCTTTTACTGAGAGACAATCAAGTTTATTTTTAGTGCAAAGATTCGTTAAAGAAGTCATTAAATTTTCATCAGTAGGAGAGATGCTTAGCTCTTGAAACAATTGCGATTTGGAGATGTTAAAATGTCTTAGGATCGTGTTAGGAGTCATCCAAAGTTCGATAGCAGGAGAGTGGTTTTCTTTGAAATAGCTCTGATGACTTCTCCAGGAATGATAAGTGTTCACGGAAGTGCTTACCAGAAAGATAACCAGGATGAGTAGACAAACCAGAACCATTGCATAGATGAAAATGTAAGGTTTCTGTCTTGGCACCTTCTTTTTTTTCATATACCCTTAAGGCCTTGGTGATATAAAAGCTTGATGTTTCACACCTTCCAAATAAGTGATTCCCGCTTCTAATCGCAATCAGCATTGTTAACAAAAAGCTTAAGTATTATTGTCAATAAATAGAGCCATGGACAATTTTATCATCTTTCTTGCATTGATAACCTTCTGCTCTACCCTTATCGGAGGGGCAGTGATCATCAAGTTCAAGAAATATCTTCCCTATTTCTTTGCATTTGCTGCCGGAAGTCTGATTGCTGTCTCTTTCTTGGATCTCCTGCCTGAGAGTCTGGAACTCTCAAACAGCATAGGCCTTCCGATACGAAACATCATGCTAGTCATCGTGTTTTCCTTCTTTTTTTATAGTTTTCTTGAAAGATTCTTCTTGACCCACCCTGCAGAAGGGCATGAAGGCCATAATCACATCATGGGTCCGATTGGCGCAGGAAGCCTGGTGATCCATAGCTTTTTGGATGGTATCGCAATTGGCGCCGCATTTCACGTAAATCCCGCGATAGGTTCGATAGTTGCCCTTGCAGTCATCTCCCATGATTTCACCGATGGCATCAATACAGTTGCAGTCATGTTGAAGAATAAGCAGACCACCCGAAGAGCAATAACATTCCTCATCTTTGACGCCTTAGCCCCGGTTATAGGTGTAGTGGCAGCGACTGCTTTGGATATACCTCAGACTGTATTGGCTTTGATATTGGCATTTTTTGTAGGAGAGTTCCTTTATATCGGCGCAGCAACTCTGTTCCCTGAAACCAGAAAAGAGATGTCCAAGGGAATAATCCTGGCCATGGCATTAGGCATCATCGTCATCACCATATTAACTTCCTTGATCTAAGTCAAAACATAAGTCTGGCCAGATAAAATAACAGCTGGTTCTAGAACCCTAAAACTTCGTTAATTAAAATAAGATGAATCCTATTTTGAGAAGACTCCTTATTGATTATCAAGAGTTTGTTCACATTGCTCCCTACACCATATGCTTTTTTCGCACGGGCATCCTCCAGAGGGAGCACATAATCGTAGAGCCTTTTCATCCCCTCTTCAAGAGTAGAAACAATTTTCTGCGTCCCCACGACCCAAATGACCTGATCTGCCCCATATGCATAGGCAGGAAGCTGACTTCCCGATGCTGACGCGATAATTGCTTCTCCTTTTTCGGTTAATGCATGGATGCTCCCAATAGCATAAGAAGGCGCAGCACCCAACTGCTTCATCACATGACCTTGTTTATCCTTGTCCATAGTTGAAAACTTCTTCCTTACCGTATCAAAGTTACCGGACTCTTCAATCTCCTTCAAAATTCCCGTCTCTTCCAACGTTCTTGAACTCATGGTCATTATCTCTGAACCTTTTGGGATTATTGAGATCACTTTATTCTTTGCTTCTTCAGACGACCCGACAAAGTAAGGGATGATACCCTTCTCCTTCAAAGACTGCATAGTCCTCTCCACAGCCTCTTTACTTGCAAGCACATTCCAGGAAGTACGGGCATCAGATTTCTTTTTAATAACCATCACTTATCGAGGTTAAACCTCTATTTAAAACCCTCGGCTATCCAATCTCTCCATGGACCCCCGAGGATCCTAACCCCTAAATAATCTAAACTCCTCTTCGAGAAAATACTTAACTTTCAGAAGATTTAAAAGCAATGAGTCTTAGTAAAAACATGGATGAATCAACTCCGATTAAGGAAGTAAGTACGCCCGTATCTCAGAAAGTTTCTTTTCTTGATTCTATGAAAGCTAATCTTTGGATGCCTGCAACAATCATACTTGCAGTTGTCTTGATTATAGTCTTGGTCTTTTTTGTTGGGAAGCCCGGAGCAGCAGTTAGCGGAAATACAGTCAACGCCAATACGAATGATTTAAGTCAAACAACTATTGGTCAAAAGGGAGTTGAATTCATCAATGCACAGCTTATGAGGGGGAATGATAGCGTAACCTTGGATTCAGTTAGTGATATGGGGGCTTATTATGAAGTGATGGTCAACTATAACAACCGAAAAGTCCCAGCTGATTTCAGCAAGGATGGAAAATACTTCTTTGCCCAGGTCATCCCACTCAATGCCACATTACCTAAGACCGATACTACTACAACAGCTTCTGCTCCTACGACCCCTGTTCAGATTGAGATAGGAAACTCACCAAAGATTGGAAATAGTTCTGCTCCAGTCACCGTAGTTGAATTTTCAGACTTCTCATGCCCATTCTGTGGCGCGGCCTCTGGCCAGGCAGCTGATTTAGTGGCTTATATGAAAAACAATGACCCTACTTGGGAAGCACCTGTTCCAGGGATTATGAAAGATTATGTTCAAACGGGAAAAGTACAATTTGTCTATAAGTATGCCTTTGGTCACACTGGCGGGCATAGTGCAAGTTCGGTCGGCTGGTGTCTTTATGACCAAAATGCGAGCCTTTACTGGACATTCTATGATCAGGCGTTTGCCCATCAAGCAGATGTTGAAAGCCTAGACAAGATGAAAGCACTGGCTCAAACTCTTGGTGCGGATATGACCTCATTGAATTCCTGCTTAACTGCCAAGACCCATGATGCCCAATTTGATACTGAAGCGGCTCAGGCAACTGCTGCCGGCGTCTCAGGCACCCCTGCATTCTTTGTCAATGGCAAGCTTACAGAAGGTGCAGTTTCCTATCCTACACTTAAAGCATCAATTGATGCAGCCCTTGCAGGTAATTAGTTATTTTTTGATTCTTTTTTAAAGACGCTTTGAAGAGATTGCCTCATAAACCTTTTGGGTCAGAGGCATGATGAGTGGATCCTTTTTTCGCCTAAGAAACTTCACAATCACCACTTCACGTTTTTCTTCTTCATATAATGAAATTGTGTGGATTGGTATAAATCCCAATGATTGCATAAAGACCAGAAGCTGGTGCCGTTCCTCACGAACATCCCCAATAAGAGCATCATAGTTACCTTGCGCTTCAACTTCAAGCTGCCTGACCATGAACCTGGCAAAGTCCCTGCCCCTATACTGATCATGAATTCTCAGATTTTTAATCTCCAGCAAAGAGGTAACGGTCTTGTGGGGTTGAAAGACCAAGTTCCCTGCCAATCTCCCTCCGCTATAAGCCAAGATACTTCCTTTATAGCCGGCAGCAAGTTCAGTGCGTGCCCGGTCTACCCACTCATGATATCGGGGATACCCTAAATCCTGCCTGTGCATAAATGCTATCAGGTCACCAAGTTCATGACTGTCCCGCAAGGTAGTAAAATGAAAATCAAAAGACATCTAGTAGAAAGCCAAGCAATTATTATAAAGATTTATGTCATAAGGGAAAAATAAAACCCTTACAGATCTGTAAGGGTCATAAAAAAATTAAAAGAATTATCTCCTTCTTTTTGCTTTTTGTTTAGGCAGGTCCTTGCACCATTTGCATTCAGTACCAACCCAAGTTATCAAGATAACAAACAATGCTGAGATGATGATAATGCTTTTCGACAAACCTTCATTAACTAGGTCTGGCCAAAAAGTAAAAATCAAAACGAATGCAGCAAATATAGTTATTCCTATTTTAGCACAGGTCATTTTTCCCTCCTTTAGGTAGGATACCCATCCGCGTTTATTAACTTTATCCTTACTTAAAACCAGTTACAATTGAAAGATAAAGCCATTTCTACTCCAAAACCAAAGGGGAGGATGCATGTCGATGGGATTGATTCCTGAACCTTTAAGGGCCAGTCTCCATCGTTCGGATATCCTTTCTTTTGAAAGGCTCTTTGCCTCATCAAGGGTTATCACGCCTAAACGCACTGAACCTTGGGTGATATGCGTATCTGGCGCAATTTCGATATACTCCCTGCTTGCGAGAGGGACATGCCCGTACTCGCAGAGAATAAACGCCCAGTAATTAAAAATCTTGGGTCCAGAAAGATAAGGGAACCCTTTTTTATAGGTTTGCTGCACTATCTCCTTAAGCTGGAGATAATCTGTATTGGAAGTTAAGATCAGGTTTTGAAAGGAACCAAAATTGTAGGCAATAGTTTTTGCAAGAGTCTGCCATGTTTCAATGTGCTTGTTAGGCTGCAAAGCAAGACGGTATTTTAATAGCGACTCCCGCAGGGCATCTTTGTCCATCTTGGCAACAACGGAAATATCAAAGACCTCCTTTGTTGCCGGGTCCAGATAGGTCTTCAACGCAGATTCCCACAGTTTATAACTGTCTCTTTGATAATTGAGAGCCATAGGAAGTGAAAAATAAGAAAGTCTTCTTTCCTGCTCAGAGGGTAAAAACATCGGGCTTGTATCCTCAGGCATTTTTGTCTGCCCAAGTTTACCTGATCTGAACGCTTCAATAAGTCTTGAACATTTCTCGATAAAAAGCCGGTCCATCACAATCCTATTGCGCGCTACCTAATAAATTCTTTGAAAACTAAATCAGAATCACCCTCTACTTTTTCTGCATAAAACTCCAAAGGGAGTACACCAGAATAAGCACGACCACTGCAAGAGACAAGGGCAAGGGATGAAATGCAAACTGTGCCCAGGAAGGAGGAGGACAGTCGCATAAATGGCCCGAAGCACAATTGCAGTTCATTCTCGCGCTTCCCGCAATCAGATAATTAGTCAAAATGCATAAAATCAAGGAGATGAATAATTTCCAGGGCGTAGGTTTAAGATTCATCAAACAAGCAATTTTCAAAACTATAAATAGTTACTTATTACTCCCAGTTATTTAACATCCATATGTCAACAACAGTGACTGAAGAACTAGGATGTCCTTTGCAATTGCGCAAGAAAATCAACCCCTCTTCGCCCAAGACGTTTAAATACTGGATAGACCATGTTCAGATTGTTCATCTGCGCAGCATGCTCTAGGGAGGTTTCACGCAAAGAAAAGCCTGCCCGATCACCTACTTTTTCCATCACCCAAATGTTTCTTTCTGGATCCTCAGAAGTCACCGTCACAACAAGATTGAAAGGCTGACCGGGTCTGAGCGTAGCGATACTATGGGAGACCATCAGTAAATATTCAGGGGTCTGCTCTTCAAAATAAGCGAACTGCCGGGTGTTGCCTAACACACTAGGGGTGGATTGGATGCCTGCATTAAACGCCCTTAATCGTTGGTACACATCAATTGGCTCATATATCCCTACTCTTGTCAGTGTCGTTATTCCAGTCATTGTCTAGGTTCAGAAACAGTCTGAGGCTGATCACCTCAAGAAAATAAAATCATTTTTGATTAATAAATGCTTTGTCTAGGAATATAACCGGAGAGCCAATACATGAAGAGGAGTTATTACTCTTTTTGAAGCTCATAACCTTGATAGGGCATCTCCTTACCCTGATAGAGAACAAAGGGGTTGCCATCCGGATGGAATTTATCCTGATGCAAAGCAAATTCTCCATGAGATATCGCTCTGAGAGCAAAGCGTAGGGAAGGCCAGTCACTGCTTTCCTTCTGAAAATTTTGATGCTTGCCCGCCTCGTTTTGAGTTATAGGGCGGTCACCAGCATAGGCAATTGATGGTCCCGTGACCAGAATTGCACCAGCATCAGTCTCTGGATCTACCAAAATAATCGAAGACCTCGTCATTGTCTCACCGGCATGCAATGCGTCAAACACAGCATTTTCACCAATGTAGGTTCTTGAGCCGTCAGGATTAAGTTTTCCAAGATAAGCAGGATGGACATTGATCGCACGGTTAGTAAACCTTCGTTGCAATGCTCCTTTGAATAACCTCATATACCCTGCTAGCAACGCCAAATCAAAAACGAAACCTTTTTCTTCCTCAAACCCTGCCACCAATCGAAGCAGTTCATGATTATAGACCTGTGATTTCTGTTCATAGGCAACCCTCCCTTCAATGGTTTGCTGGGCAGTTTTCCAGCTCCCACACCATTCAAGACCTGGAAGAGTACGGTGGGCAATCCCATATTCTTTGGCATATCTAATTGCACCGATAGTCTCGCCTTTCTTTGTTTCCTTGTCAGTCACCAAAAGGTCGATAGAGAAATTACTGCCCGGTAACCTCGACTCCAAGACCGCTTCCCTAAAATTCGTCCCGCTGCCTGATGCGAATGCGACCACTCTCATCGTGCCACGAGCCGGATCAAAGATCATTTCACCCATCTTAAAAGGTAAGTTCGGGCTCTTTTGAAGAGCCGACACCTTTATTTTTGATTAGGATACCCGTTCTCTTTGTTATTTTTCCCGCACATCTGGCTTCGATGCCGTGCTCTTGCGCAAGTTTCAGCACTTTCTCGGGCTCAGGCGTGATGACCAGCATGCCGTTCCCCATATTCCAAGTCCTATATGCCTCAGCATCTTTGATATTCCCTAACTTTTGGCAGTGCAACATAATAGGGGCTGGCTCAAACAAGTCACCCAAATCAGCACCAAGACCGCTTGGCTTGAGAATCCTCCCCAGCTTCCCCGGAATGCCTCCGCCCGTTACATGCACAACCCCGTGAAGTTTCGCTTTCGCTTCTTTTGAGATCCCTCCATGCATATCCACAATTGCATTGCAGTAAATCTTTGAGGGTGTCAGTGCCAATTTACCAAGAGAATTGCCGTTAAAATCCGTCAAATGCCAGTCTTCTCCATAGGCTTGCTTAAAGACCTTCCTGGCCAGAGAAAGCCCATTGGACCTGAATCCTGCTTCCTTCAATGCAACAACAGCATCTCCTTCTTTTATTTCAGACCCTGTGAACAACTTGCCCTTATTTGCAAACCAGACAAGACCCGCACCCCAGTTATAATGAAAGTCTCCAAACCCTCCAACCTGGGCCCCAAGCTCAGCGAGTTCGCCATTGATGATCGCTACATTCGCCGCTTTTGCAGCATCAACATATCCTCTGGCCAACTGGAGCATCTGGACAATCTTGGAGTTATCATCAGAGCCCAACGAGTTTACATCTAAGATTGAACCGACGAGCACAGGTTCCCCGCCCCTGACTACCGCATCATCACACACCATCGCTAAAAGGTCAAATGCGATCGTACTATGGTCGTTTAGCCTTTCAGCTATCTCGACTTTGGTGCCAATGCCATCAAATCCTAAGCACATCATGGTCCCTGCTGGAAGCCCGCTCACATCAATCATCCTTAATCCCGAGAAATCATCAAAGGGGACAATGACCTCGCCAAGCAGACCTTTCCGGTTCTGCCAAGTCTGCTTTGCAGCATGATACAGGATTTTGGATGCGTCATCTCCCAACTCAATGTTGACCCCCGCATCAGCATAACTAAGCGCATCATTCTTTAACTCCCTGGAAAGCATCGGATGCTCAAGGACATAATTTACAGCATTACGAAAAAGAGTCAAGGCCGGTTCGTAAAACTCAGGGATCTCGCGATGCTGTCTTCTGAGACTTTCCCGGACATTATGAAAATCAGGGGCATTTGCAAAAAATAGGGCCCGTTCAGGATGAGGCATCATCCCCAGGATTCTCCCGCTTTTATCGCAGATCGCGGCAATATCACTTACAGACCCGTTAGGGTTGTAAGGAAAGACCCCATCTGCAAGATCCCCATTCTGCAGGGCATATCTGAACACAATCTGCTTATTTTCTGACAGTTCCTTGAGCACCTCGCTTGTCGCATAAAACTTGCCTTCGCCATGGGCCACAGGGACATGAAGGATATCAAGATTTTTTGCAAAGACGCTGAGGTCACTTTGTTTTTTCAGGTGCACCCATCGGCATTCATACCTTGCAGAGTTGTTGAATGTCAATGCCACTTCCCTTTCCCCATAATTGTTCTTCAGGGCAGGCAAAAGACCGAGATTCACCAGTATCTGAAAACCGTTGCAGATGCCAATAATCAGCTTTTCTGCCTCAATGAACTCCAGCAGTTCCTTAAAAATATTCAGTCGTATCTTATTTGCCATGGCGATGCCTGAGCCCGTATCATCACCGTAAGAAAACCCTCCTGGAAACACAAGGACCTGATAATCCTTAAGACTCTTTTCCCCGTTGATCAGGTCATTGATATGAACGATATCCGCTTCTGCGCCAGCCAACTCAAAAGTGAACTTCGTCTCCCGTTCGCAATTAATGCCATATCCTGATAAGACTAACACTTTTGGTTTCATGCAAAACTCCTAAACCTTCGTTTGTAATGCTTTTCAAGCTCACCAACGTCGGTCTGCACAATCTTCGCTCCAGAAAGTCCCTGGATGATGAAGTCTCCAGAGATCACTTTACCGATTTTTGAAAATCCGGCATGGGCAAAGATACTTTCAAACTCCTTTTCCGATTCCGGAGCAACACTCACCAAGATTCGCGATTGGCTTTCACTGAAGAGAAGCGCATCATCCCGGTCCGCATCCCCGCTCCGTTTCATTTTAGCAAGATCCACTAATGCCCCGAGTTCTCCGGCGATACACATCTTGGCCAAAGCGATACCCAATCCTCCAGAATTCACAGGTATGCTGCTTGCTATGATCCCTTTATCAACTGCTTTGCTAAATTCAGAATAAAGTTCGACCGCCTTGCCGGCATTGACCTTAGGGACCTTGTTCCCGATGTAAGGCTTGCCCGTATTCTCTTTCCCAGCAAAATCAAAATATTCACTTGCCCCCAGCTCGTTTTTTGTTTCTCCCAGAAGATACAAGGTGTCCCCAGCATATTTTGCGTCAAGAGAAACTGTCTTTCGATAGTCTTCGATAACACCCAGAGAAGAGATAAGCAAGGTAGGCAGCACTGAAATCTTCACTGCATTTCCAAGTTCATCAAATCCTTTGAAATCATTAAACATACTGTCTTTGCCAGAGATGAAGGGAGTTTTGTACGCCAAGGCATAGTCATAACAAGCCTTTGCGGCAGCCTTGAGTTCACCAAGCCTTCCAGGTTCATCAGAACTGCACCAACAAAAATTGTCCAAGAGCGCCAGTTTTTGCAGATCTCCGCCTGCCGCAATTACATTCTTAATCGCGGTGTCGATTGCACAAGCAGCCATATGATACGGATTGATGAGGCTATACCTTGCGTTAATTCCCTGGCTTGCGATAACTGCCTTCTTTGAATCTAAAAGAGGCCTTATTGCCGTCGTATAGGCATTGACCTCCCCTTTTCCTTGCACGGGCTTGAGAATAGAACCTCCCTGGACCTCATGGTCATACTGCCTGGAGATAAAGGAAAAACTGGCAAGATTATGCTGTCTTAGCATCCCCAGCAAACTTGAAGTCAGGTTTGGAGGACAAGAAAAGGCAGGCTCATCATTCCAGGCCTTGGTTGTGATTGATTTGAGTTTCTTTTTAGGGACCCCGTCATGCAAGAACATCATGTCCAGGTCCAATATTTTTTTATTGTCATAGTTCACTACAGCCCTCCTAGATTCATTGAACTCTCCAATGATTGTTGCCTCAACACCCCGCTTTTCCATCAACTTCAGGAATTCGTCAGACTTTTCCTTAGGCACAGATAAAGTCATCCTTTCCTGCGACTCACTCACCCACATTTCCCAGAGTTGGATACCTGCATATTTTACCGGCACTTTCTCCAAATCAACGACAAAACCTCCACATTCACGCGCCATCTCTGCGACAGAACATGACAGCCCACCTGCCCCATTATCAGTTATACTGTTATAGAGAACCGCATCTCTTGCTTCCTTGACAAGAGCATCACTCATCTTTTTTTGGGTGATTGGATCCCCAATCTGCACCGCAGTAGCGGGGCTTCCCGAGTCAAGTGCCTCTGATGAAAATGTAGCCCCGTGTATCCCATCTTTGCCTACCCTGCCACCTACAACAACAATATAGTCTCCTGCTTGCGCCTTCTTGAGATGCCCTTGAGTCCCTGCAATAGTTCGAGGTATAAGCCCCGCAGTACCTACAAAAACCAGCGGCTTGCCTTTATAGCTGTCATCAAAATAAACAAAGCCCTGTGGAGTCGGGATTCCTGAACAATTGCCACCGACCTTTACTCCATCGATGACTCCTTCCATGATCCTTAAGGGAGAAAGCGCAGGGTTGGTCTTATTTTTCCCTCTATAGAGAATGCTCTTGTCTTCAGGATAACCAAAACAAAACCCGTACCGATTCATGATAGGGAGCGCCCCCTGACCAAAACCGATGGCATCCCTATTCACCCCGACAATGCCTGTGATTGAACCTCCAAAAGGATCAAGTGCAGAAGGGCTGTTATGGGTCTCCACTTTGTCAGTCACCAGATAGTGCTCATCAAAGATGATCCCTCCCGAATTATCTTCAAAAACCGAGACGCAGAAATCGCGATCCCCCTTCATGGCCCGAATCTTGTTTGTGGCGTTTCTGATATAGGTCTTAAATATCCCCTCCTTCAGTTCATCAAGCTCATTTGCAAAGATAGTATGCTTGCAATGTTCGCTCCATGTCTGGGCTATCGATTCCAGTTCAATGTCAAAAGGCATCCTCCTTTCTTCCTTCAAGAAATATTCCCGTATCACTTTCATGGACTCAAGGTCAAGAGCTAACGGACCTCTTCTTGAGCCATCAGCATTCATGATGCCTTGCTTGCCTATCTTGCTCAGCTCCTCATCACTCACCTCGAGATTAACCGTCTCAACAGCAGGAAGATCGAGGAGTTTAACTCGCGGGACAATATAGCTCATGCCCTTCTCTTTCAGATATCTTTCCCGGCTTTTAATTGAAATACGGTTGATGAGTCCATTTGCCAACTGGTTTGCGATCTGTATTGTCTGGGGTTCGGTCAAGGTTCCTGTTACCAAGAACAGCTGCGAGCTAAAGACAGTTCCCTTCTCAAGACTCAAACGAAACAGATCAACAATCCCTTCCTGTACTGTGTTTGCTATGTTATCCGTAACACCTGGAAGAAAACCAATCTCAATCGCCCAATCAGCTTTCATCTCCGTCGGAGCATCAATGATGAAGCGCTGTGTTATTGGATTTGCAAGCATCTGCGCGATGAATCGTAGTTGCTCTGGAGAAAAATCGTAATCAATGGTATATACCTCAACCACCTGGACATCAAGGATTTTTTCAGTTATCCCGAATGTGAGCATCTCTTTCTTTTTAACGCCGGCTCTCGCATCAGGGATTCTCGAAGAAATTTCTATCCGATGAGCCATATAAAAGAATAGTAAAACTGTTTAAATTGATTTCTATGATTCAATCATCCATTTTATTTATCACTTTGATTGGATGAACTAACCGCCAGAGGAGGAGAAAACCCTCTCAAAAACCATTTATCCGTGATGCAGAAGAATTAATAACATCTTCCTTACAGGGCTCCCACCTTCTTTTATTATTGTTGTAGAAATTTCTTCAACTTTTATTCAAATAGGGTCTCACCTCAGACACGCTGATGAAAGAAGAAGACCTGAGCTACATAAGAAAAGCCCACCAGGAGCATCCAAAAAAAGCAAACAAAGCCTATCGAAAATGGGATGGCAAGACCCCCTACTACACCCATCCCCTCTGGTGTGCAACGACCATCCTCACTGAGACCTCACTCGATGAAACCACCCGAAATGAGGGCGCTCAGGTCCTTCTTTATCATGACCTCTTGGAGGATACTACCTTCGACCTCCCTTCAACACTCGAAGAGAGAGTACGAGAGCTCATCAAGGAAATGACTTTTGCAGGAGGAAGCGTAGAAGAAATGCAGAAGATATGGGAAAGACCTGCGGTGATCAGGCTTTACAAACTCTATGATAAAGTCAGTAATCTTCTGGATGGTTCTTGGATGCCAGAACAAAAAAGGCAAAGATACGAAACATACACTCAAGCACTGTGCAAGGATGTTGAAAGAAACTACGGAACACTCAACATAACTAAGATTGCACGAGGCATCCTTAAATGACTTATTCTGCCCTAACTCATACCTTCTCCCATAAACAGGCAGGAAATGGATTTTTTACTATCGCGCTCCAGTTTACTAGAACCTGCAATTATCGATGCAGCCATTGCAGCGAGAGTAGCCCTCTGGAAAGTCTACCCACTAAACAGGTATACAAAATCATAGACAACCTTGCCCATGCAGGAATCAAACGCGTGAATATTTCAGGAGGTGAGCCTACCTTGAGAGAAGACTGGTTAGACCTTATAGACTACATATCTCAAAAAAAATTGTATTCGAGCCTTGCCACGAACTGCTCAACAATTACACCGCAGACCTTACAAGCATTACGGGGGAAAATATCAAATCTGCGCGTGAGCATCTATGGAAATGAAAGGACCCACGAGGCAATTACAACAGTCCCCGGTAGTTTTCAAAGGACCAGAGAGACAGCGAAAAAAAGCCAGGAGATAGGAATTCCAACCTATGCCTGTATGACTGTAATGCAAGACAACCTGGAACAAATAGCAGAGGTCAGGAACATATGCAGGGAAGTCGGTATGGAAAAGCTGTTGCTATATTCTTTGGTTCCCAAGGGCAGAGGCTCCGAGATATATCCGTCTCAAAGAGTATCAAAAGAGCAGGTCCAAACCCAGATCTCGAAAATCGCTCCAGACACACCGGAGATTTACTGGTCTCCTTTTGAGGATGATGGAATTTGCGCCCTTATTCAGGCAGATGGCTCGTTGGTAGCAACACCCTATCAAGGTGAACCCTCGAGGATTAAACTAGTAGGCTGGCCCCTCAAAGAAAGCTTGACCGAACTCTGGGAAAAGTATCCTTTTAAGGAAAATTATCTCGCTTTCAACAAGGAGAAGATGAAATGCTAACCTCGGAGGAGACAAAGAAGATAGTTAACGAGGGTAGACTAACACGACTTTGTTGCAAGGTAGACCGCTTAGGAGCCTCATCATCCAGAGTCACTTACTCATCCGATTTTCAAAATAAAAAATACAAATTACGAAAATGCTTGGGTGCCGAAGATGCAAAAGCGATTGAGGAACGAGTGAAAGAGATAGCCCATCTAGGAGTCTCCCCCCATTACCTTGGACGCGACTTGGAATGGCTTTGTTTCGATTATTTGAGTCTCAGAGAGGCACAAAGAGAAGAATCACCTGCTTTTTGGGAGCATCTGGGAGGAAGCCTTGCTTTGCTGGAGTCAATACCTTCAAAAAAAGTAGATATCGCATTTACCGCATATCGAAGGCCGATAGAAGCAAAGGAATTTAGTGCCTATATCTTTCGTGCTGCTGAAGAGATCTCGAAAAAATCATACCTCGATAAAAAGGAAGTCCAAGCATTAAAGAATCGATTTGCCTACCTTCTTTCAAAAGGAGTCTCACATTGCATGGGATATCTAGACTTGCTTCCCGGCAATGTCTTAGTGGATCAGGAGAAGAGCATCATCATTGATGAAGAGGGGTTTGCCCAGACTATAAAGGGTCTAAGCCTGATCAGACCGATGAACATCTGGAAAGGTCAACCTCCTCACCAAGAACTTAGAGGGAATGTACGTGAGAGCTTCCTTAAAGGATATGCATTAAAGGGTGGCGATAGAGCATATTATGAAGAACATGAACAGAATCTCGGAACAGTATATTACACCCTGAAGGCATACGCAAGCATTGTTGAAAGCGGATCGTCCCATCGCTCAGTTGCCTGGCTTAAGAACCTCCTCTAACTTTTTTGATCAGACAAGCGACTTCCAGTTCTCTTTATAGTACTGAAACTTTTTATTGAATTCCTCTTTAGGAGTCAGATTGATTTTAAGGGAACTAAGTTTCTGTTTCAACAAATCCACTTCTTTCTCCTTTGTGTCTTCAGAGCACATCTTCTCAAGTTCAATAATATAACCATACCCTTTTGTGTAATCCAGACAAACGGTGATCCCTTCCCAGGCAAACTCAAAACGTTTCCTAAACCATTTTATCTCAACAGTGTACCCCAAAGCAAGAAACAGTTTCTCAAGATTTTCAAAATCCTCCTTATCGAACTTGACCTCTATCTCTTCTCTATGCTCATCGTGAATCTTGCCTTTTTTCATCCAGATCTTTGCATAAAAATTGTTCCTCTGGATTCTAAGGTCCTCATCGCCATCAAAGTAGAACGTTTCCTGATAGTCCTCTTTAGAAAGTTTCGCATGGCTTTTAAAAAATTCAATCAACGAAGCATATTGTTCTCGGGTGATAAAGCTCCTTACCTCTGCTTCAATATTCATCCTGGAAAGAAGCAGCGAGTAATTAATAAAACTTTAGATACCCTAGGAGGGAGTGCATAAATGGAGCCTTACTTTTCCAGAAACCGTTTTTTCAATACGTCGAGCTCAACCTTTGGAATTTCTTTAAAGACGTCCTTCTCAAAAATCTGACTTTTTTCATACAGCTCGTCAAAAAGCGCACGAGGTTGCAGATGGACATGCAGGTGATGTACTTTTAGCTTGTCCTCTTTTTGAAATGGCCGATAATTTATTCGGACGTCGCATCCTGATGCGATTTTATCCAAGATTTGTTGCTGGAACTCAATAACCGTATCGAAGAGTTCTTGCTGTTCAATAGAGGTCAACTCCTTCAGTCTTTCAACATGCCGTTTAGGCACGACCAAAAGGTGACCTGGCATCAAACGAGGGTTACTGAATATGACCCTCACAGTTTCCCCTTCTTTTAAAGTCCGCGTTATTTCCAAATTGAGATCACAAAAAGGACAGCCCATACATGCAACAGGATACATTTATTTAAAGGGTTTGTGCTTAGATTAGTCTAGAAGGAATGAGGAAAGAGATGGAGAATTTACCCAGCACAGCTGGGGGAAAAAAGATCAAGGAACACCAAAAAAAGAGAGAGAACAATGTTAAAAAACAGAAGAATAGATGAATTTATCACAACGATCATTGTCTTGAGTTTAATCTTAGTGGCATTAGTTTTCAGTTATGCACTCTCAAACTATCCCGTGGGTCAGCTGATGCTCATAGCCGCAATCTTTGTCGGTTCCTTAGAACTGATCAAAATCACCTGGGAAAATCTTATGCACAGGAGATACAGCATCGATTATATCGCCATTTTGGCAATTACCATCGCATTATTGACACAGGAGTATCTTGCAGGATCAGTCATCGTATTGATGCTCTCAGGAGGCAATGCCCTTGAGAGATATGCCTCAAAAAAGGCAAGAGAATCATTGACAAAGCTGACACAAAGGATACCGAATGAGGTGTTCTTGTTTGAAAACGGAAAGGTGGGTGAAAAAGTAGCCATAAATGATGTGAGGATTGGAAACCGCATCTTGATACGAAGAGGAGAAGTTATCCCGCTTGACGGGATATTACTTTCAGAAACTTCAAGAGCGGATGAGTCCTCCTTGACAGGAGAACCATTCTTAATAGACAAGGTGAACGGAGACCTTATCCGAAGCGGGACAATAAATGTTGGACCCCCGATGGTCATCAGAGTTATAAAAGAAAACCGCGATTCAACATACACCAAAATCATTGAAATGGTCAAGAAAGCCCAAGAAGAGAAGCCCAGGCTCGTACGACTTGCATCAAAATATAATATCCTGTTTACAATCGTCACTTTGCTTATTGCATTACTCACCTACCTGTTCAGCCATGACTACAAAAATGTCTTGGCAGTATTGGTTATTGCAACCCCTTGTCCGTTAATATTAGCCACACCTATCGCATTGATTGGAGGTATGAATTCAGCCGCGAAAAGGAAAATCATCATCAAACGGCTCTCAAGTCTCGAGGTGTTATCCAGGGTAGATGCATTGATATTTGACAAGACAGGCACTCTAACCTTGGGAAAACCACAGTTGATTTCAATAGAGCTGAAGAATACTAAACTGAAGGAAAAAGATATCCTTGCTCTCGCTGCTGCAATAGAGCATAACTCATTACATCCTATCGCCAAGTCCATAGTCCATGCTGCACGATTAGCCCGAGTTAAAAAGTTAAAGGTTACACAGATAGAGGAGATAATCGGCTCGCACATTGCAGGAGCAATCAATGGAAAGAGGTACATCTTAATCAAACCAATAAACCATCATCGAGCATCCCTGGAGGTTTATGAGGAAACCAAAGGAAAACGAACGCTTCTGGCAGCGATGTATTTTGAAGACAAATTGAAAAATGACACCAAGAAGATCATAACTGAGCTTAGCAATGATGATTTGATTATGAAGATCCTTACGGGAGATAAAAATGAAACAACAAAAGCATTGGTTGAAAAAATATCAAAAAATATCGATTGGAAGGCTGAATGCACACCGGAGGATAAACAAAAAGAGATTGACACGTTAAGGTCAGAAGGACATATTGTGGCCATGGTTGGAGATGGGATCAACGATGCACCGGCGCTCGCCAAAGCTGATGTCGGGCTCGTCTTCAGTCATGAAGACAGAACTGCCGCTTCGGAAGCTGCAGATGTGGTCTTTTTAGGAGGAGATTTTTCAAGTGTTTACGATGCATTGAAGATCTCGAAACAAACCGTAAAAATTGCAAAGCAAAGCATCCTAGTCGGCATTAGCTTAAGCACGATAGGCATGCTTTTTGCCGCATTTGGTTTTATCGTGCCCATTGCAGGAGCATTTATCCAGGAAGCGATTGACATCGCAGTCATTTTTAATTCATTAAGAACGAGCAGGTATTGAATACAGATTCTCGAGACTAGGACTCCTGATCAGTTCATCTGGGAAATGATGGAGTGATTAATCTGTTTTGCCATGTTTAGATTCTTGGTAACACTGAGCTTAATTTCTATCTTGAGGTTTATGATCTCAGAAAATTCATTGATGTCTAGTTTTTCCAGGCTTTTTGTTTTCTTATAGCATCGATCCAGCAGAGACACAATCTCAGGAGGATATCTACTTTGCACAACTAAATCACCATACGTCCCAACAAGATACTCCTTTTCGAAAGAAGCCGAAGAAGGAATAATCGCCACTTTTACCCCGATCTTTTTATAAAATGACGCTGCGGCCTTGTCCAGGGAGGTATTTCCTGTGGAAAGAGCATAGGAGGTGACTCCTAGGCCCTGCATTTTACCCATGATCTTCTTCTCCATCTCAGGATAGAGAAGGACTTCCCAGATATGGGCAGATTGATAGCAGTTCACGGGATAATCTCCTTTTTTGTATCCCTGGAGCCAGGAGTCTATCAAATTCTCCCAGAATTTCATCATTGACCCCAAAGAGTCAAACGTAAAGATAGAAATCTCCTGACCAATAGCATCAAACTTCTTCGGCTTTTCTTTTTCTTCGTAGATTGTGCAATACAGTTCATCAATTGTCTTTTTAGCTTCCTGCACCCATTGCTTGTTTATCGAAAAACTGTTTCCATCCTTAATCAATACTTTTTCCTCGACTAGTTCTAAAACCGCTTTTCTAACGGCCTGAAACGTGATGGCCCTGCCATAACGTTTGCGGATAAAATTCGTGAGTTCAATAAGCTTTAAAGGATATTCTTTAGTCAATAAGGTAAAGACCAGATTTTTCACGCTGTCTTTCTTACCAAGGGGCAAGGTAATTTGTAAACTCATTAAACTTAAAAGTTATATAAATAATTTAAACCTTTTGGTTTAATATCCATTTAACCAAGAAGATATAATCTCTTTTTGTTACTACTCTATTATGATAATAGAAAACAACACAAATGGGCCAGGACTAGAAAAGAAGCTTATCCTCATAGCTGGGGCGACTGGAGGCATTGGAAATGCATTCTATCAATACTTCGTAAAACAGCCACACAACCAATGTCTAGGCATAGGGCGCAAAGAAGGATACGGGCCGGGCCATATCAAACTGGACCTTCTCAACGCTGAAAAGGTAAAAGAAACCGTTGAGCAGATGGATCTCCAAAACACCTCTGAGATCTTATGCATCCATACAATCGGCATTGATAAATTTGAGTTCAGTGGAAAACCAGACATCGACCAAGATGGCGATGGAATTGATGATGAAGTATACGCATCAAACGTGAGAACATTCACTAATCTGGCACACCCCCTCATAGACCGCTCGCTAAAGATGAAGATTGCGGTACATTTTGTAGGCGTTGCCTCCATTAGCGATATCTACAAAGTACCCTTCTGGCAATCCTACTCACGCTCCAAAGATGAATTGAGAAAGTTCATGCGCCAGACTCCCTCGAATGTTAGGGGAACTATGCTCAATGTAAGCAGCGTCAATACCAATCTAGAACAGTATCATAGACCCTTTGCCGAACGTACATACTGGCTATATCCAGATGATCTTGTCACAAAGGCAATACCTCTTATAGAACGAACAGGCATAAAATATGTCGAAGCAGACATATTCAACCCTAGCCCGGATTATACTCCAGATTATTTCACCAATCATCAAAAATTATTAGCTAAATGGTTGAAGGAGATGGGTTTTAAAAATAACCTTCAGCAACCTTCGCATTTGAGAATATAATGAAAGGAGGTAGCAACTAATGTGAAAAATCAAATAAAAATTCTCGGACCAATCACTTTCGCATGCCTTCTCTTGGAGGGGTGTGGTCTAGAGGACAAGGTCATGCAGGAGAGAACATTTAGTGGAGGGGGATTTTTGCAGGCTGTGGGGGAACTGAGTTATTATAGCTCTGCCCATAAAAAAACCTTCTATGTTCACGGTATAAGCACATGGAGAGATTATCCCTGCCAAGGACCTATAAAACCACTTCCACGAGCCGAAGTAAAAGAATATACCTCTGGAAAGATAACTGTGGATCTGTATTTTCCTAAAAGATAACCTCCCCCTAACTTCCATAAAACCGGAGGAGAGATTATATACTTCCAGTCTCTTCTGTGGTGATGGGTGCAAGAGCCGTAAAACTCCCCGATGGAACTGAAGAGAAGGAATATCTTTTTGGGTTAATCAGAAAAACCAGGCCAAAGTTTAAGTATTTCTGGCAAAAAAACGCAGAGATGAGCTATTTCTCGCCGAAGTTTTATCCCCATGACTATGAGGGCAAGAATTACGACGAACGAAAGAAACATGCATATGGTGATGCCAAGAACACACGCCAGTTTTATCAAGACCTAATTGACAAAGGAGTATTTCCAAAGGGCGCAAAAGTCAAGGTGAAAAGAATCAGACACGAAGACGGATTTGGATTGGAATTTTTTATACCCCATTTACGACCTTTGCCAGGACATACTTCCTTGAGATATGTCTTTACAGATACTCCCAACTCCCAGGATCGGCAGATAGCACATAAGCTTGAAGAAGGGATTACCCGATGCAAGAAAGAGATTGAAGAAACCGCTAAACGGTATGACTATGCTGGAGGATTGAATGAAGATGTGGGGTATAGGAGAAATTATGGTCTTGATAAATCAGGAGAGGTGAGAATCCATGATGTCCATATATTATCTGGAAGTTTACCGAGCAAGTTCAAATTAGAGAGCGGAAAAACAATCGGGCAGTTCTATGGCCTCCATAGAGAAAGAAACCTTGAAAGAAGAGCCGTTCTCCCGATCCTGCTCATTTTAGTAGCTGCAGGTTTAAGTCTGTATGGACATGAAACGCAGGGTCTTATCATCAAAGATTTACCCAACCCAACAAACCTTTTTTTCATCCCTCTAGCAATCCTGTTTATTGTTATGATCTGGGTAGGATATAGATTAAATAAATGAATTTTTCTCTCGTCCTCAAATCCATAAATATAAGCAAGACCTGAAGGTTTCTTGCTATCAGAGGTCCAGTTAGTATAACAACGGTTAAATAATTGGCATGCAAACTTAAGGTATGGTGAGGATTGTAGTGGTTGATTCCGGTGCGAGGGGCAATGCCCTATTGTACGCTTATGCCCATAGCTTAAAGGAGTCCCAACAACCCTTTGAAGGATTAGTTCTCGGTTCGCTATGCGCATCCCGTGAGGATTATGTTGACCTTGGCAATAAAGAGCAGGTATTAGACAGAATACTCAGGTATAACCCTGATCTGGTCGATGTTGCACAGGATGAGGCACTTGCCTCGGGATTGGTCGATACACTGCGAGAAAGAGGCGTTAAGGTCTTTGGCCCAACAAAGAAAGCTTCAAGAATCGAGTGGGATAAACTTTGGGCCCGAGATTTCATGAACCGACATCAGATCCCCACTCCAAGATATGCTTCTTTTGGCCATGCGCAAGAAGCCCAAGCGCGAGAATATGCTTTACGCTTAATCGCTGAAGGGAAAAAAATATTTTTTAAAGCCGCAGGATTATGTGCGGGAAAGGGCGTGGTCGGAGCCTCAACCAAATTGGAAGTTGAAGCAGCCATCAGAACAATGCAAGAGAGAGGGGCCGCATCGCAGGTCTATCTTATTGAAGAAGGCATCATCGGTGAAGAGTTTTCATACTTTGCCATTGCCGATGGGAAGAGCTTTCATTGCTTTAGGTCCGCACAAGACAATAAACGCATCTATGATGGAGACAACGGTCCAAACACTGGAGGTATGGGAGCACACTGTCCGGCATTGATCACTAAGGGAATAGATAAGAGGATCATCGATACCATCATCCGCCCAACTTTCCAAGGGCTTGCCCAAGAAGGAACGCCCTACACAGGGATATTATATCTAGGAGGCATTGTAACTTCAAGCGAAGAAATAAACGTCATTGAGTTTAATTCTCGCTGGGGAGATCCGGAATGCCTGGTCGTTCTTCCAGGGATCAAAACCAATTATTTCGAACTCATAACCAAAACAATTGAGGGAAGGCTGTCAGAGATGCATCCTGAAGAAGATAGCCTGTTCAGGGTAGCGATAGTTGGTGCATCCCGAGGGTATCCAGATGCCTATGAGAAAGGGAAAAGAATCACTTTTGATTCAGGAAAATTTCCAAAGCAGTGCTGGATAGTTCCAGCCGCAGTAGTTGAAAGAGACGGCGCGCAGTATACCAACGGGGGCAGATTGTTCAGTGTAGTTGCTCAGGGAGAAAACTTGCGGGAAGCCCAAAAAATCGCTCTTCAAGGAATGTCCTGCTTTGCAGTAGAAGGGAACGGGTTGCATTTCAGAAAAGACATAGGATATCGAGATTTAAATCGGAATAAGAATTGAGGTATATCAAAGATTATCTAAAACGGCGACTGTTGCCTCGCTGAAATCTTCCCCGTGAACTCCCGCGATCACCACCACGATTACCGCCCCGGTTTCCACCCCAGTTACCGCGACTTGAACCACCAGATCTCTGGAATCTCCCTCTTCCTCCACCACCACGACGCATACGTGCACTCTTCCGATCGGCGTTTGAACTGAAGGTGATAGGTATAACATTAAAGACTGGAAGCGCATCCTTTTCAATGTCTAGGGAAATTTCCCTGCAAATCTGCCTGAACTCAGTATGATCTCCAGAGGACACGAAGCTGATGGCAATACCATTTTTCCCTGCCCTTGCAGTCCTGCCAATACGGTGAATATAGTCAGTCCCTGTGCTAGGCAAATCAAAATTATAAACATGAGACACATCTTTTATATCAAGGCCTCTTGCAGCAACATCAGTACATACGAGAATAAGAGTCTGTCGTGCATGGAACGCTTCGAGAGTGTGGCTGCGTTTATTCTGTGAGAGCCCACCATGAATCGCCATGGAATGAACACCTTCATGCTTGAGGGCATCACATAAGCGATCAACATTTCTTCGAGTATTACAAAATACCATGACTACACCATTTTTTTCCAATTTTAATAGATGTAATAATAAGGAAAACTTCTGTTCCGCTGAGACATCATAATATTTTTGATAAAGCAGCTTGGGATCAACCTTATTGTCTACTTCTATAAGAACAGGATTCACCATATGCCTATTAGCAATATGCTCAATCTCCTTGGAGATTGTTGCAGAAAAAAGAAGAGTCTGTCTCTCTTTTGGACAAGATTGGATTATCTTCTCAACATCCCTAATAAAACCCATATCCAGCATCCTGTCGGCCTCATCCAGAACCAGGTATTTTATTCCCCGAAGGTTTAATGTGTGGTGGTTAAGATGGTCTAAAATCCTTCCTGGAGTCCCAACAACAATATCAGCAAATCTCAGTTCACGTATCTGCGGCCCCATAGAAACGCCACCAAATATCTCCTTTACTTTCAATCCCTGAGGTTGTGAAAACATCCTTAACGTAGTAGCCACCTGTTCAGCTAATTCTCGCGTGGGAGTAAGGACGAGCAGTTGCAGGCCGCTGCCCCGTTTCATCCTGTCAATGATACCTGCCCCGAAAGCAAGCGTCTTTCCGGAACCTGTTGCAGAGCTACCAATCACATCCTTGCCCTCTACTACCAAAGGTATGGTTTTTGCCTGGATCTCGCTAGGTTCGCTAAATCCTTTAGCTTTTATGACCTGCAAGATGCTTTCATGCAATCCTAATTGTCTGAATTTTTCCATGTTGTGAACAAAAATCTATCAGAAAATGAATCTCTGTAAATTCGTATAATTTTACCCCTCTTTAATAGTATATAAACCTATTTATTTTTTGACCATATATAGGTTTGTCTAAGAATCAAAGAAAAAAACTATGGAAGGAGGATCAGTTCATCACGTCCTCCCATGACGACTACTTCACCGGATAGAGCAGGATGTTTGCATGCACCAAGAGATCCTTTCGTGCAGGATTATAAGAAAGGCTTTTTGTCAGCGTATGGGACTTTTGGTAAAGCTTACTTTCAAGGGATTTTATCTTCTCTTTGGTTTCTTGTCGGTTTTTAGCTATTTTCAGCTGCAAAAGTTTATTTTTTTGTCTGAGCTTCCTTATGAGGCGTTCCTTCTTCCGGATTTCCCGCGTCTTATCTGAAAGACGATGATTACCAAAAAGCCGCTTGACCAGGCGCCCTGCCTTTATTGCGCTTGTACGGTTACGAATTGAATTCAGTTTATGCTTATTTGCCTTCTGGACTGCAAGAATTTTCATCTCCTTTCTCCTCCCTTTTTCTATCAGAACCCGCGTTGCAGAAAGAAGCTCTTCTTTCATAAAATCATAATTTGACTTGATCACCATACCCTTTTCTTCTCCAGTGATCTGCGTCACCTTGCTTGCATAAAGTCTTTTCTTTAGATGCGCCTGACTATCCTTGACTGCTTGGTAGATTGACTTTTTTATGCTTCTTTTCGGGGTAGGCAAATGAAAGGATTGTCTTCGAAGAGCCTTCCAGTTGCTCGACTGGATCTCATGAGCCTGGGGATCTGTCTTGTTGCTTAGGTCAAATATGTAGGGGCCAATAACCGGAAATCGGTTGCGGTTGAAAGGTTTAGGCTCAATCGTGACACATAACAGGGGAAGATACTCGCCTGCTGGCGATTCAACAACGAGGGTTTGTGTGGTATCTGCATACTGCGCTATCTGAGCCTTGAGCTTTTTTAGGATTGTAAGAGAATGATTTTGTGCTGCCTTAGAGTATAACGTTTTTTTGGGCGCAGATATATTTGGCAGTTCAAGGGGATTTTCATTGATAGGCCTTGTTTCAGGATGGTTTATCCAACCAATATCCTTATCCAGCAAAGGTCCAGCATGATAACTATAGAGCCAACGAGCATGAATCTTCAGACTTTTATTCTCTACCGCATTGTTGTAGAAAAAATCTCCTGTCTTGAAAGTGATGAGTGCCTCCTTGAGGGTGGCAAGTGAAATACCTATGGCCGTTGCCACTTTGTCCATATCATTTTCCGTGCGAAGCTTGCCGATAAAACGCGTCCCGATATTACCCAAGACCTTGTAGTCAATATCTCCAGGGTTCTGGGTAGCGAGAATGATGCCCAGGCCAAATGCGCGTGCCTGGCGTATCAGTATCTCAAGAGACTTCTTGCAGGGAGGGTTTGCAGGAGGCGGAGGAAGAATTCCGGCCAGTTCATCGATATAAAGGATGTACTGCAGCTTGTCAGTGCCTCCCCTGTGTAGGAGAAATCGATAAAGTTCCTGAAGAATTTGCTCGATTGCATATTGCTTTTCTTCTGTCGACCCTGTAAACCTCAGGTCAAAGATAGAAAGGTTACCTGGTTTTAAAAGGGCTTCAACATCAAGCTTGCTTCCCGCTTTCCATGCCTGCTTAGAAGGAGAAGAAAGAATCAAATTGATGGAAGAAGCTATCTTTTTCCTGTCCTGTTCTTTAAGAAAATCATCCATGCTCAATGTTCCCAGCTGAGTAAAAGGAGGATTAAGGATCTGTCCAATGAGTGACTCGAGAGTAAGATCCTGCCCTGCACTCCAGTTGTACAAAATCAAAGAGGAAATAAGAGACTTCGCTTTCTCATAGTTGGCAGTGAGCCCTGCAAGCTGACAGAGAGATTCTGATAAAGGATCGATCAAACTTGAAGGAAGCGAAGCATCTTTCTCAAGTTCTGTTTTAAAATCCTTTGGAGCCGCCAAATCAGGCACCAGGCTCACTTGCAGACCAACAGAGGATTTTGGAGTAAATATCTTGGTTTTAACCTTGCTCAACGCATCCAGCTTTGCAGGTTGGAAATCCTGGAAATTCGAGAGATAAAGCGACTGGGTTTTTTCAGGATGAGCAACAAAAGGTGTAAAGTCAAAGGTTTTGTTCGTAACACCTAACCCGCCAATGTCTCCTTTTGGATCAATGGCGATAACAGGAATACCGCTGGCTAAAGCCTCTTCAATCACTACCTTGCACATCACGGTCTTTCCAGAACCCGTAGTCCCAAGAATTGCGGCATGCTGCGTCAGGCTATTTAGATCATACTGCACTTCCTTTCCTTGATCTACACTAAAACCGATACCTGCTTTTTTCATTAGTCAAAATCTCTTTCCATCATAAGAAACAAGGCAGTCTTATTAACTTTTTGCCCAGAAACATTGTGAAGGAGATAAGACAGAATCAAAGGAGACAGATTGGGAGAATACTCTTAAATTTGCCCAGTTTGGATAAATTTTCTCATGGCTTGTTCCAAAAGTACCTGCGGAGCAAAACCCTTCTTGCTACAAGCCTTCATAAAATCGTCATAGACGGCACCATCAACATTATAGTCGAGTTTCTTTTTTCTTGCACCAGGTGCTGTTGCTGCCATAAAAGACTGAGGCAAAGAGGTTTTATAAATGTAACTAGAAAAGTTACTAATTCGAAATCAGGCATTTCTACCGCTCGCCATAAAACAGAGGCTTACCTTTTACTGAGCAGAAATTAAATTAAGAGGCTGTGCCCGCCTCTTTTTAGAAAATTAAAAAAAGAAAAAAAATAAAGTTTATAACCTGATTATTTAGCCCGCAGGGTAAATTCAACCCGATTCGTCTCAGAACCTGGAAACCCAGCTAAATCTTTTGGTCTATAGGTGTAGAGATTTGTGCAGTTCAGGATAAATCCTCCCTTAAGTATTGCATAACGACCCTTAGATAGAGGAGGCGTCAATTCGCCGTTAATATTTACCATTGTTGTTAATGCTGCTCCTCCAAAATAGACTATAGATGCATTCATACGCCAAGGTCCCAGAGCAATAACTCGGTTCTCCGCATCAGTCATATTTACAAATATAGAGAGGTTACTCGTGTCAAATAGAGTAACATTTCCAAGCACTGACCAGTTCCCCACTGTACGTTGATTATTTTGCGTAAGTAAGCTTATAACATCAATTGTATTGTTCAGAAGAACCGTCGTATAAGCCATCTGTTTTGTCAGATTTGCTATAGCACTTGCACTACTCTGCGATTTCAAGTAGGTGATGTTCCAACTTAAAGAATTAATCTTGGTGTCTATTTCAGCCGCGGTATACACAGGTGTGCCACCTTTGACTGAGGACACTGAGATGCTGTTACCCGTTAAATTAACAGTTGCAATACTGGAGATTACAGAAACTAGTAAAGAAATTACGATTACCGTAAATATACTAACCCCTTTATTTTCAACCATTTAACCACCTCCTTTCAAACCTATTCCTTAGGAATGTATGGGAACTGAAATATTTAAGGGTTGTTGTATTCTTTGACCTGAAGGATACGCCAATCAATGAGTCTGTCTCTTAGATCTTGATTGCTGCCTGCCTTGTTTAGGAAGAAACTCTTTTCCAATGCTAAATCTGTTCTTCGACACTACCAATATCCATCTTGGATAATTATGATGATTTTGGGCCCCATGCCATCGATTGAAAAAATCAAGATAGCCCATCTTGAACTTCTTCCCATTCCAAGGATCGTTAAAAATGATATATTTAGATGTAAAACCGACAACGACCGCATAGTGGCCGACATCAGATGAGGGTTCGATAAAATGCACTATCACCGGTAATCCTAAATTAATAAAATGTAAAATCTCATGTAAACTCGAGTTATCATGGACATAGCAGTAAAAACCCTCTTTTCTTGCGACCTCAATCAGGAACTTATGAGACGTCCCATCAGGAGTTGTACGAGCCAGCTTTGCAATCGCCTC
>CAIQQL010000043.1 GCA_903873955.1 uncultured archaeon
ATCGCTTTGGCCCATAGGTGAAAAGCGTTTCGTCTTTTTATAAAGATTGTTGTAGTGCGTTCAAGTATAGACGATAAAACATACAAGCGCCCTCTTGACACCCCGAAACACTTTACAGCCAATAACTGAAAAAATAGAAATCAAATAGGCATAGACCGACATTAAGACTAGCTGACAAAGCAGGATCTAATCAAAAATAAACTTCACCCACTATAGAAAAAACAAAAAAGTCTTAAGCAGACCTTTCACGATGCAGTCTTCTTCTACGCTTTTCTTTCTTAATACGCTTGCGTTGCCACTTCCACCGCATTTGATTCTTTTTCTTCCAACGTCTTGATGATCTCTTCATACGTATTATGTATAAAAAACGGTTTATAAAGCTTTGGAGGATGGAGAACAAGACTAGCCTTTAAAAGCTAAGAATGCCCCATATCCCCATGGGAGGAGGTTACTGGCCAATTGTTGAAGGCGTCATACGCAAATCGGACATTCTCGTCCTCGTCATAGATGCACGTATGCCTGCCCTCTCTATGCATAAGACCTTAGAAGAAAAGATTGAACGACTGGGCAGACACCTTATCGTTGCCTGCAACAAGATAGACCTTATCTCCCCAGAGGACCTTGTCCAGCTAAAAAATGAATATCCCACCTGGTTCTTTGTCGCAGGCATAAAGAATATAGGCATCAGTGACCTGAGAAGGCATCTGCTCATCACAGCAAAACGATTGAAGATAGAAGATCCCCGAATTGGTATTGTGGGGTATCCTAATGCCGGAAAATCGGCTATAATCAATGCCCTGGCCCATCGCGCGAGAACTATCGTTTCCCCTATTGCAGGCACCACTAAAGGCGTGCAATGGGTCAAAGCAGGAGGGCTCTCTATCCTTGATTCACCTGGCGTGATCCCTATGGAAGACGCAGAAGCCACTCTTGGGATCATTGCCGCAAAAAACCCTGAAAAAATAAAAAACCCGGAAGTTGTCGCAATACGTATCCTTACGCTCTTCTTGAATCAGCATGGTGAGGCTCTTAAAGAACACTACAAACTGAAGGATGACCAGATAAAACAGGACCCTTATGAAATCCTCCTCGAGATCGGGAAAAAACGAGGATACCTCGGTAAAGGAGGGATTGTCGATGAAACAAAGACCTCAATCACAATCATCAGGGAATGGCAAAAAGGCACCCTTAAATGGTAAGACCTTCATGTGCATTCACTTTGATACGCTCAATCTCATCTTTGAATAGTCTTGCACGCTCATCACCCAAGATATGTGAATAGGTCCCCATATTCGAATATAATGCTGCCCCTAGGCTGCCCATCTCCTTGATCACTTTTGCAACTTCGGATTCAGAAAGAGAAGTCCGAGATAACATTCGCCAGCCCTTCACACTGAACTTATTCCCCTGGATCGCCTCATATGCCAAGAGACTTAGAATCTTCTCTGGATCGAGGATCTCATCATAAGTCAGCTCATCCAAAATGCTCTTTGATTTTTTCACATCGATCGAAGTATAATCCTTAATGACGAGGTTCATCTCTTTGTCAACCCCAGAGATCAACTCTTTCATACGAACTTTCCATAAGGACCCTTCACTTCCCAGCTCAAAAAGATATTTTTTCAGGTCTTCGGCAATCTTCTGGATCATCTTACCTTTTTGAATAACACTGACCGCTTGCGGCAAACTTGAATAGTTTCGCAATTCAAGCAGATTGAGCTTACCCACATAGATATCAAAAAGCTCACGTTGTTTCTCCAGGAGTTGCACATACGTGCTTGCTTTTCTTAGAATCTCCTCGGTGTTCCTTACCGGATGCTTAAGATTCTTATAGAAGACGGAGATTTCGTGCTTACGCTCAGAAATCGCCATGACCAAGGTCCCTGACTGCTTTGCAGTCCTTTCTGCAGCCTTGTGACGGGTACCTGTCTCGTTAGTCTTTATTTTGCTATCCGGAGTGAGAAGGACATTGGCATAATTTATCTTTTTCATGTCTCGAGAGAGCACTATCGCCCCATCCATTTTTGAGAGCTCAACGAGTTTTTGAGGGGTAAACTTACAGTTCACACGAAATCCCCCATCAAGCAAAGGAAGCACTTTCTCATTTTCCACCACAATGAGCGCGCCCTTCCCTGCCTTTAACGCGCCATCGAGCCCCGTACGTAGATTTGTCCCTGGAGAAATGGTCTTAAGCATGACAAAAAACTCTTCTTCTGTGACCTTATCTGGCTCTAACTGAACCATCGGGACTATTGTCCCTTGCACCTCTTTTTTTTCATCCATCTTACCCATGCACTCTCTAAATTATTTAAACTTTTATTTAATTTCTGAACAGCTTGCGAAAGAACAAACTTGTGTTTAAAAAGCTTTCATTGAGATTTTTCATAAGGATTATAAAGCGAGAACGGATTTATTGACTATGAACACCAGAGATTTCAAACAACTTGAAGAAAGCCTGATCCAGGTAGGATTACGAATTGCTAAACGAGGAGAAGGCGCACTTTTTGTCGTAGGCGAAGTCGAGTATAAGACCTTAGTTGATCAGTCTGTGCCCCCCTTTAAGGCAGTGGATAACCCTAAACTCCTTGAATCATTGGCCTTGATGGACGGGGCCGTCATTATCAACAAGCAAGGCGAGGTTGAGGCATATGGGGCGATGATCAAGACGACCCAGACATTCAAGAATTTTGGGACCCGGCATAGCGCCGGACTTTCCGCGTCTAAAAAAGGAAATCTTGTGGTCATCGTCTCAGAAGAGGACAAGAAAGTTCGTATCATCAAAAATGAGAAAGTAGTCATGCAGATTGATGCCCTGGAGAGGAATGTGGAAAAGAAAGTATCGGAGGCGGTAAATGTGCTTGAATCAGTCGGTGCAGGGACGCTTGGGACTATCGGCACAGGGATATTGATGCCGAGCCTGGGGATTGCCCTTCTTCCAGGAATAATCGTGTTTGGTTCAGCATATTACCTAGGCAAACTCCTTCACGAACATCTCAATCGCGACCAAGCTTAAGAGAAGTTTTCATCAAACTACCTTTTTTCAATGCTCAATGCAGAAGAGGGAAGCTGCAAAGTCCCGCTTAGTATACGTTGCACGAGTTTTGCCGTTACTTCTGACTGAAAAGGTTTGGCCTCATCTCGTTTTCCGCTAAGGCCTAACTTTTGCTCGAGCCCATAATTTAAAAAAAATCTTCGGTCAACACCACAAAAAAACAACCTTCGGATAAGTGTGGGTTTATCCATCTTTGGCGGAATTTGAATTGAATATTCAGAAACATACACCTTACCACCTTTCTCTGCGGTGGGAACTAGCGAAAGGTAATACGCATCCGAGATTGCAACGATATACGAGTCAGGATTCATGGAAAAGTCAAACGTCTAGGTGAGTGAAGATGAGGGCAAGGGTTATACAGCTATAAATGAATAGATGGGTAGATTTTCATTGTTTTTTAAATATTTCTAACAAATCGTGTTCACCTATGGCCACGATTTCTCTCAGAAAGTAAGAGACAAATGACCTGGAAAGATAGCAGTTTACCGATGATTGTAAAAATCAACCATCAATATGTTTAAGAAGGTACTTTTTTTAGGTTGATAGCTTTCAAATTTATTTAAATCAACAATGAACCACAAAACTCTCGAAAAAAAGGTAGTCGCTGTGATAGCGGAGCCTTCACCAATTGCAATCATGGACACAACAAGACAGGTGATGGCTGAAGGAAAAGCCGATATCCTGAAGTTGAGATTAGACTGTCTCGACCCACAATATCTTAATGAGCAGACCATAACACAGCTCAAGAGGGGCTTAGCACCCTATTCTTTGATGGTCTCTATCCGCAATGTCCGATCAGTCCCTGAACAGAATAGAGAACAAGAGGGTTTCAGAAGTGGAAAACATGACCTTGACAGGATTGCCCTGTTGAGAAAAGCGGTAGAAGAAGGAGTGCAGTACTTTGAGCTAGAACATGAATTACGCAGAAATTTCTTCCTATTGGGCCAAACACCTACCCAGGTCGTCATTTTGTACAGCAACCTCCATGGTACCCCCGACTTTCCAAAGTTAAAAGAGATCTATGCGGATGTTATCCGGCAAGGAGCAGACCAAGTCATCTTTGAAACATTGGTTAGAGACAAAGGGAAAGATCAAGGAGCTGAAGACAAGGCAAATCTTATTGCTCTTGCCGATGCAGTTCCAAGTATAGAACGTTATCGTCCCCTAACCATTGTCGGCAGAGGAAAATATGGGCGAGATCTAAACCTGGAACTCTATAACGCCGATAAATCTTCTTTTGTTTATGGGGTAGTTCCTTCTTTCAATCCCCTACCTTTCTTGACTAAAAAAAGGACCTATCAGGAAATGCCTACATTAGATGAAGTCAACCGTAGAATAAAAAAATAAGACGGCTAGAAAGAAAACCAGACCAAAGTTTAAGTCCGCTCGATTGAGGTTATTCTTTAGAAAACGCCAATTAAAATTTAGGATTTTATAAAAAACGATAAATTTATTCGTTTTTTGTTTCAAAAAGTTATTTTTTAGGAATACATTAATATAGTAGTGACACTTATATTTATTGGAGATGAATAAGTTGGCCACAAAAAAAGTAACTAAAAAGAAAAAACGTTAACGAAGCTAACATTTTTTTAACTTTTAATTTTTTCTTTCTTAAAGATTTTTTACAAAATTAAATTTTCATTCTTTTAAATGCCGCGGTCCCAATCAAGACCATAACGACGGCAAATACGATGAGGACCATAAAATCCAAGGCAAGTCCGAATCCACTTATTCCAAGGATCACGGTTCTCAGCCCATCAACGGCATAAGACACGGGATTTATCACAACGAACACATGAAGCCAGGCAGGGAGCTTATCAACGGGGAATAACGCCCCACTTAGGAAAAATAAGGGGAAGATAACGAAGCTGGTTATGAGACCAAATCCTTCCGGACTTTCCATAATCGCCCCTATGGTCAGCCCGAGGCTGGTAATTGAGACCAACAGCAAGATTACAATCAAAAAAGACATAAAGACTGAATAGAAAGAAAGAGGTATTCCAAAAAATAATGCGCCCAGAATCATTAACAAAACTATCTGGATCAGTCCGTCTGTTGACCCGCCAAGCACCTTTCCAAAGAAGATTGTGCTCCTATTGAGAGGAGCTACAAGCACTTCTTTGAGAAAATCTACTCTTTTATCTAAGATGACATAAAGACCGAAGAACAAAGAGCCGAAAAGTACCGTCATCGCAAGGATTCCAGGAAAGATAAAGCTCTGATAGCTCGTCCCTGTACTACTGACTGAGACTATTGAGCCCAATCCGGTCCCATAGATCAAAAGCCACATAAGGGGCTGAATCAAAGAGGAGACAATTCTTGAGGGTTCCCTACTAAAAACTTTTAGTTCCCTATACCATAACGCATATAATCCAGTTAGTTCACTCATTTCCGTCGGCTCGTTATCATCCTTTCAAATGTTCCACCTTCTGAGCCATGATCCCGTATCTCCCTGCCCGTAAAGTGAAGAAAAACATCATTTAGCGTAGGCGACCTTGATTCGACGCTCTCGACATTACCTATTTTTTTCAGGATCTCCTGGAGATGAGTACCCGCATTATCCACAGTTAACATTACCTGGTCACCTTCTTGTTTAAGATCAAGGACATAGTGCAGCTTTTTTACTGCCACGAGATCAGGATCTTTTGTTCTCAGGGTCACCACGTCCCCCCCGAGACTTTTTTTGAGTTTAGCAGGGGTATCTAGCGCAACAATCTTCCCGTGGTCGATTATCGCCAGCCGGTCGCATAACTGGTCAGCCTCCTCCATATAATGGGTAGTCAAGATGATAGTCACTTTCCTTTCTGTCGATAATTTTTTAATATAACTCCAGATATGCTCCCGTGATTGGGGATCAAGGCCCAACGTAGGTTCATCAAGGAACAAGATCTTTGGCTCATGCAAAAGCCCTCTTGCGAGTTCAAGCCTTCGCCTCATACCCCCAGAGTATCTTTTCATACGTTCATTTTGCCGGTCAGTGAGGTCTACAAGCTTTAGCACATCATCCATCTTTTGATTGATATCATGCATCTCAACACCATACATAAGCGCATGCAGGTAAAGGTTCTCCCTTCCAGTCAGAAGGTCATCTGAGCTAGGATCCTGAAAGACAAAACCTATGCTGTGCCGAACCTTTGAGGGCTCTTTTTCTACATCAAACCCATGCACAAATGCGGACCCCTCACTAGGAGGCAGGAGCGTTGCAAGCATTGAGAGGGTCGTTGTCTTTCCTGCGCCGTTAGGTCCAAGAAGCCCGAATATTTCTCCTTCATGGATAGAGATATTCAGATTATTTACCGCGATAAGCTTGTCAAATCGTTTGGTAAGGTTTTTTGTCTCAATGATAGGTTTAATATTTTCCATAGAAGGCATAATTATAAGGGCAAGAATCAGATTACTTATTTAAAAGTTATGAAGTTCACCACTAGCCTCGAGCCAAAGATCTTCTATGAACAAAAAGAGGACAGGCATTCATTAAGTATAAATAGGAAATTATACTTACTTTACAAAGATGGCGATACTTGAAGCAAAAAACGTTACGAAGAAATTTGGCACACTTCGGGCAGTACAAAACCTTTCAGTCTCAGTAAATGCAGGAGAGATTTTTGGTATTCTTGGTCCTAATGGTTCTGGAAAATCTACGCTCATAAGATGTCTAACTGGGCAGATCAAACCTGAAGAAGGATCGATATCAGTATTGAATATCGATGTTCTCCAAGACCCAGTCGGAGTGCGTGAGCTGGTGGGAATCGTGCCCGAACAGGAAAACCCTCCGAGCTTTCTGACTGCCGAAGAATATCTTTTTTTTGTTGCACAGATCAGAAAGATGAAAAACTCTGAAAAGGAAATTGACTCCTGGTTCCGCTTCCTTGAATTCGGGGATCAAAGGAACATTCTCTGCAAAGACCTATCACGCGGGACGAGGCAAAAACTTATGGTTGCACAGGCGTTTATGCATAAACCTGCCCTTGCATTCATAGATGAACCGCTCATCAATCTTGATCCCGTCATCCAAAAAAAGATCAAAGAGTATCTTGTCAATTATGCCAAAAAAGGAAATTCTATATTTATCTCAACACATATTCTTGAAATTGCAGGAGAGATCTGCGATAGGATTGGAATCCTCAATAAGGGAAAGATTGTCTATCAGGGAAAACCTAAAAAAGACCTTGAGCGCTTTTTTCTCAGCTCTGTGAAACATGTCTAAGCAAACTGAACTCTTTAGAGGTATGATCAAAGAGGAATGGAGAATGCATTCTGCCCTCTTTGGAAACAAGCGATTTGCATTTTACCCCCTGCTCATTCTAGGATTGGCTTTTTGTACGTCTCTTTCCATTATTGCTTTCCAACCGTCATTCTCCTTGTTAAGCATTTTGTTGTTTGTCCATGTTCTTTTCTTCTTTTTTGGGGCTAGCATCGGATCATTCGGCACGTTAGGAAGAGAATTTATGAACAGAAGGTTTGGCCAGGCCAGTTTACTTGCCTATTCATCAAGAAATCTTCCTTTAAGCGACCGCACAATCTTCTCAGTCTTTGTTGTCAAAGATATCTGTTATTATTTTGCCTTTTGGATTATACCCTGCATTCTAGGTTTTTCCTTGGCAATGCCCATCATAGGCATACCTCTGACGTTCGCTCCTGTCTATCTGCTAACGCTCTCACTCTCATTTTTGATCGGGATGTCTCTTGTTTTCTTTCTCTCCATGATCTATGCACGCTTTGGAAAATGGGCTGCAACGGCCCTCTTTGTCCTGCTGCTTATTGCTGTCGTTTTCAATCAAAAGTCAGTATCCGGCTATCCGCCCTGGGACTTTTCCATCACCGGCAACTTAAATGATATCTGGATATCTTTAGGAAGCATCCTTCTTTTTTCAGTCTTGGCATTGATATTTGTCTCTTTTGATTTCCCAACGAAAAAAGAAGCCTATGAAAACTCCTTGAAAAGGACCTCGAAACGTTTTTCATTTGCCAAGAGCTATGCCCTTTTCTGGGCAAAGGATTATATTGACATACGAAGAAGCGATGGAGGAGTGGGAAAAGTATTGTTCTCATTCCTGATCCCTCTGCTGTTTATCTGGTTTTTGCTACCTTTCCTGACAGTCCAGCTTCGAGTAAACTTCCTCGTCATCTTCGGGATATTCCTCGGGGTGCTCTCTTCCTCCATATACACCCAGCTCACAAGGTACGACTTGTTTAATCAGTATCTCTTCCTTCCAATAAAAACCTCCACAGTCCTTAAGAGCAAGGTATTAGGATATGCCGTCCTTAATCTTCTAAGCGCCGCAATCCTAGTCATCGCGGCCCTTGTCAATAGCCAAACAGCATTTCTCCTTCCGGCATTTGTCCAATTCGTGCTCATGTCTTTTTTTGCACTCTCGGTCACCATCCTTTATACGGGACTCTCTCCCTCGCTCATGCTGATGGACGTTCAGACTCTTCTCAAGTATATTTTCACGATAATCCCAGTTATACTCATCCTGGTGTTCATCTATGCGCTTGGCCCAGTAATTTTCACCCTAGGCTCAGTAGGCATTGTCTTGGTGTCGATTATCCTTTTGAAACGAGCGTTCGTGAAATGGGACTTCGCGCCCCACCAGACCTTCTAGTCACTTCATAAAGAACTCCTCAGGAAAGTATCAACGAGAGATTACACTGAAAAGATCATTGCAGGATATAAAATGTTCATTTTAACAGATGAACGTTAGAAGTGTGCGGGTTTCTTTCAAATTTATGACCTGCAACAAGATTTTCAGGGCCTGTTTGCTCTTTTCTTACCCAGTCATAAATTGCGATACTTGCAGAAGCAGCGGCGTTTAAGCACTCGACTTGACCGTATTGAGGTATTTGTATAATGCCTTGGGAGGCTCCCATAATGACCTCCGGTATTCCTGCCCCCTCATTTCCCACAACCAACATGGTCTTTTCCGGATACGGGTAACTAAAAATATCTTTAGAACCCTTCCCTATCTCTAGGCACACCATGGCATAGCCATTATCCAAACAGTAGCCAATGAGATCTTCACTGGTCCTAATATTCGTCAAGGGAGTAAGGCAATGTGCGCCTGTTGCTGCAGATTTATTCCACCTCTTTCTGCCTACAAGCAAAATCTCTTTGACTGATGCGGCATTAGCAGTACGAATAATGCTCCCGATATTAAAATCGTTTTGTAAATTAAGAATCGCAATTGCAAGCGTTTTACCCATATTTGTCTAGGGTGATATCTGATTATTAAATCTTTATTCCTGAGTAGACCTTTCCATATTCTATTTGAAGTGACCGATTCTGGTTTTAAAGAAGTTGATCCTAAAGGAGATCAGAAAATAGCAAGGCCGTATAAACCTTCCACAGAGTCGCATATTTAATGTGGCCTAAGCAACGGTCTCCTGTAATGAACGGTTCAGGAGAGCATAAACCTTGGGATATTTCTGGACATTGAGCAGGTTCGTATGCAAGAAATTCAAAGCTGCAATATTGCAGGTCCCGTTCACTTCGTAATTTTGAGCAAAATCAAGATAAGCGCTAGATCGCTCAACAATCCCATCACCGGTCCCTCCCTTCATGGCGCAACCAACTCCGATGATGTTGTAAACAGGTATCCCTGGTGAGCCTGCATTCTCTAGCTTGTTGATGAACAAGCTGTCCTTATTCATATCCTGACACTCGGTTGCGGAACCCAAGATAGGGCAATACCCTTGTGTATCTGCATCAATACCATGATTCGGTGTGCCGACCATAATCAGTTTATCCACATTCTCACTCCCAAAAATCTGCAGATATCTGCGTGAGACAAGACCACCCATGCTATGCGCTACAAGAGTAACTTTCTTTCTGCCAGTCTTGTACTGTACAAGGTTGATGATATCCCGCAATCGTAACGCATAGCTGTCCAAATTATCCACTTTTGTCTGGATGACCCTTTCATTTCCAGAAGTCGTATAAATATCAAAATAATAACTCACCCGTAAACTTACCGACTGGTTCACTCGCCCCCAGATGCCTTTATCCGAAGGTTCAGAAGAACCCAAGATAAGAGACCCGGCATTAAGAGAAACATGCTCCTGGTCCAATGTCTGCTGAATCATGTTAAATGCGTCAAGACTATGCTCTGCTGAGACGGCTTTATTAAAATCATGCCCATGAACAAAAATAATGGGATAATCTCCTGCGTCATTGCTGCAAGAGTCATCACAGCAGGATTTGCATGAACCGAAGAAACAACACTCAGGATTTGGTTCAGTAAATATAGGTGACGAAACCGAAGCATTTATCGAGATAAACCCAGCTTTTGAAGGTGCAAGAAATGAAATCGTCTCATTTGCAAAACAACATGAAGTCGCATTGGTCTCATTGTTCGCAATACTCAGGGATTCATCATTCACTTCTGACTTCAATTCTTCGAGACGAGTCAAAAATGAGTTAACCACCTGCGCGCGAGAGGGTATGAGGTCCCTAAACGAAAAAGAAGCGAAGGCGTCATTAGAATCAGTTATCAAGAGATTGATTGCTGCAACAGAAACGTTGGTCACATTCAACTCCTTCAAGCGCGCGACTTGGAGGCTATAAAAAGAGATGTTATCTGCGAGATTATTGAAGGAAGAAATGTTTGCAAGAAGTGAAGCATTTAGGCTCAGAAGCGCCACATCCAGGGTCTTTAAACCGAAATCAAGATCCTGTGCTTCTGGTAACAGCGCAAGATAGTCTTTTGTTTCCCAACGATGCTTCAAAGCTTGAAGTGCGAAATCAGTTTGGTTTAGTGACTCCCTCAACTGACCAATCTGCATGCGTAGAGGCAGCAAATCTGCAGTGCTGTTTAAAGCATTAACCGTAGCAGCCATTACATCGAGATTTTCTTTAAGCAGGCTTGCATGAGCAAAAGAGGAGAGCAACTTCTCCTTGGTTGCCTGCTTTAAGTCCGTTTCCTCTTGAGAAAGATTGTAATTCAAAGTTATCAGCACGCTCCGGGACTCCAGGGTCTGGGCAGTATTGCATAAAAGCGTTTTCTGACTTTTACAACTCACGTTAAAACGATAGAGCTCTTGTCCTTCCCCATCCCGTATCGCATGCAGATCATAAGTGGAGGATTTTGAACTCGCCCCAGTCAGATTAAAAGAGTCTGTCCTTATCACAGTTTCTGAACTAAGGTCAATGAACTGGGCGATGCAGCTTGCAGTACAGAAGGCATTTGTTGTCGTGTAGATATTGAAGTTTACCTGTGCGCTTTGAGTGTGGTTCAAGAAAAAGTTTTCCTGATCTGTTTCCACAGTTACAATCAGATCATTACCTAAAAGAAGTTTAATGACCAAATAAAATTTAAGTATCAAAAAGATCAGAGCCCCTAAAATGACCAGAATGATAGCCCATTTGAGCAGTCTCCCTTTGTTAGACTTCAGAAAAATCAGCGCTCTACCCATACCAAGCCAAGTTAGCGTCATTATAAATACTTTAACCTTGCAATGACTAAATCTGCTCGAGAAGTATCCTATGCATAAAATACCCTCTGACCGAGTTTATTGTCGAAAAAAAAGATTATCAGTTCAAAAGCAATTATTTTATTTCCAATAAAATTGGGCAATGATCAGATCCCAGGACATGTTCAAGGATGTTGCTGCTAACTACCCTATTCTTGAGAGATTGACTGACAACAAAATAATCA
>CAIQQL010000044.1 GCA_903873955.1 uncultured archaeon
ATGAAGAAAGTTTTTGATTCAATTCGTTACAGCAATATCAATGACAAATTTGAAGCAACAAGATAAGAACTTGAAGATAAAATTCCTATTCGTTAGGAACTTGAAAGGCAAAAGGAAGAACCACCACTTATCTTGTCTGCCATTCCTGTGAAAAACGAACGATGATCCCATCGTATGTCAGCCTCAAGTAAGGCATATTTCTAAACATTTAGGGTTTTTATTCTCCTTTCTGCCCATATATTATAAATTGCTTCAAAAATAACTTGGCTTTAATCTAGACCGAAAGAAGAAGTAAAGTCTTTGATCAGCGCGTACTGATCAAGATAATTAACCCCTTTATCAGTGATAATATAACTACGACCCGTTTTTATCTTGATTTCCTCTATAAACCCTTTTCCTTTCAATTCTTCAAGGTATTCGCTCATCATCTGATGTGACAGGTTAGACTTGTAAAGAATGTGCGTAGGCTTAATCTTTCCGCTTCTATCTCGGATAACCTTCAATATATCCCGTATAATCTCTAAGCGGTTTCGTTTTCGTTCCATCATGTCCTCTATAAGGTTTAAAGCGATTAAGGTATAACTTTCTTTGGTTTATGCTTAATCACCAAAATCAACCCTGTAAGAATTATGAGATACGCTGCCAACTCCAAGAAATGGCCTATGACATAAAAGCGATAATCCCTAGAGCTGAAAATAAAGTCAAATCTTCCTAAAAAGAGCAGGATAAACGCCAAGATAAGCGGCCAGGTCTTCTTATTTTGATGCGCACGCGCGTCTTCAATATACCCATAGGTCACGAAGATAAGAAGCACCGCAGAAACAAGATAGAGCAGGAGATATTTCTCTTCAACGTTTAACATAAACAAGAGGATAAGCGAGATGATCAGGACCAACACCTTGGTACTTTTAACCTTCAGAGACATATACGTCAAAGTGATCATTCCTCCAAGGTAGAAAAGAATATGGAAATAGACCCCAATCACGCTGTAGATTGTTGCATGGGCAAGGTCAAGGATGCTTGTTGCCTCAGTCAGTTCAGAAATAGCGAACCCATTGAGCAATGCCCAAAAAGAATAGGAAAAAGAAATCAGTAAAAAAGAGAGCCCAAACAGTTTAAGTTCACGTTGTTCAGACAAACGATAGATCTTGAACGCATATGCTGCAACGGTAAGCGTGATTATGGCAAAAATAAGCTCCAGGACAATATCATACCCTAAAAACCAGGTTGGAGAGTAGTATAATAACGTGCTTGGCATGGTTAGGCATGGGTTTCACTCTTTTTAAGCATTATGAAGTAGGCGTCTTTATTCCGGTTTAACAACGTACTAATAAATAAATCCGCTATTAAAACGTATGAAACACTTTAAGGAGGTGACTTCAAAAGATTAATGAAACGACAACACACCATGGGGGAGGTTCTAACCCTGCCTCCCCCACTATTCCCATTCTTTAGATAACTATAAAAATGACAATTCTTTTTGTAACGTATGGAAATAAAAAAGAAGTATTGCGAACTTGAAAAAAAATATAAACTCCCTTCCTACCTTCTGCTAAGCCAAGAATTTGAGATTGAAAAAATTGATACTGAGACCGACTTTCCCTTACGTGCTGTCAGAAAAGTGATGATGGACAAGGTCCTTGGCTTTTTGAGTTTTCTTGAGCGTCTCTCCACTAACCCTACTGGATTACCGCGAATATATTATCCTTACATCAAAAGCATGACCAATGATGACAAGAATGAGATTGAGAAGATCTATTTTGCATTAGGAGAACTAAGCCTGCTTTCCTTTGAGCTGGAGATTGACTCGACTGAAAAAGAGGAAGCAGACATGATAAAACATATCCTGGCCCTTTGGCAGGCACAGAAAGCATCCATGAAAAAGCTCGCAAAGCAGATTCATAAACCCCAAGAAAAAGAGATACGGAAAGACAAGAATTATTTTGGTTAATAAAACACCCCTGAGAGTCGCCCATGAAAAAAGACCATTCAAAAAAAGAGAAAAATGCTAAAGTCAAAGAAGATAAACCTCTTGCAATGACCGAGGCGGCAGTCCCCCGCTATCTTTCCGGTGCAGACTGTTATCAGCAATCAAAACTCTACAGGAACCTTGAACAGAAGAAGACCACCCCGACTGAGGCCGAACATTATAGAATATTAGCTGAAGAATACGAACAAGCGGCACGTGAACGAGGCCATCCGATTGAGGAGATTACCCTAAGCCAGCAGGCCATGAAAGGCCAGTCTTCCCCTGTTCTGGAAACCCCCGCAACTCACCTCGAAAAGGTCACGAAAATGCATCTTTCCAAACAACGTTTTGCTTTCGGGTTCCTCTTCTTCTCTTCCCTGACCGGCCTTGCAGCATTGCTCTTTTATGGCATGGGCATCACTGGAAACACCATCGCCCCAATAACGACCACCGACAGCCTCTGGGCAGGCACGGCACTGCTCTGCATAAGCGTGATCCTTGGTGTCGGCTATTACTCCCGCAAGAAATATTTCTATAACGCCTTGACCCGTCACCGTTTTAGGATTTAGATAGCAGCTCTCTTAAAGAAAATTCAATAACCGTGACAGGCATCTTGATATTCCAATCTTGCAGCGTCTCAGGATGCACTTCCCCAATAAATCCCGTTTCCTTTCCATGAATGGAGATGACTCCCGTCCTGCCTTCGATAAGATCCTGATGCGTACCCTCCTTCAGGGCATAGGAAAAACCAGCCATCTTGCTGAGATAGTCGAGAATCTGTTTGAGGTCAGTGAAATTTGAAGGCGAACAGGCTATCAAGAGATGCTCGGACTCTGCAATCCCCGTCTCAGATAGCTTACTTTTCTTGAACACCGTGCCAATCTCGAAAATCTTCTGAGGGTATTCATTGTCTTTATTTTCCGAGAAGATACGCAATGCGGGGATAAGAAGATTAGGTCGCAGAATCTTATATTCGGTTTTTGAGTTCTCTGTCTCCACCTTTTCTTCACCAAGCTTGGCACGTTTTGCTTCCTCTTCCTTGATAAGGTGATAGGTAGATGCCTCCAAGAGACCGAGCCCGACAAGGATTGACGCTAGCTTCCTTGTAAGCTTTGATTCTTCCGATTCTTCTCCGATGGTCGCAACTTTAGGTATCTGGGGAATGAGCCGGTCATACCCGTAGGCAATCGCAATATCCTCGATGATGTCCACTTCATGCAGAATGTCCACACGCCAGGCAGGCACCATCACCGTCCCCTTGGCATAGTCATATCCCATCCTTGGCAAGAGCGTCTCGAGATCTTTCTCTTTAAGGTTCAGTCCGAGCAATTTGTTGGTGTGCTCCAATGAAAGTTTGACCTTCTCAGGCGACAGGTCCGGGGTGATCACTTTGTTATCGTAAACAACCTCCATCTGGTAGATTGTCCCCCCCATATCTGCAAACATGGTGACCAAGATGTTAAGCGCTTTTTTCAAGATCGAAAAATCAAACCCTGAACATTCAATGAAGATCTCGCTGGTCTGATACGTGACTTTCCCCGTCTCATGACTGTTGATGATAGGGGGCAAAGAAAGGATCTTTCCTTTGTTGTCCACAAAAACGGGATACTTTTCAAGCCCGTCTAAGAGCGAGGCATATTCTCTTCCCGTAGGATGCCGTTGCAGTATCTCAAGACCGTTCATTTCCCGTTCCGATTCAAGGGGGATAAACCTGATATCCTTGGGCTTCCTTGCTTCAAAGGTGATAGGAAGCGAGATCTTTTCTAAGGGATAAATCCCGATAGCTAACTTTTTACGATTTCTTCCCACAGTCGTATGTAACTTTTCCTGCATATCAATCATCTCTTTGATTTTTGCATCATTGAACGCGAGATTCTTGATGATGGCACAGGCGGTGTACGGTCGGATATTTTTCAGTGAACTGTCTACACGAACTACAAAGTCTTTTTCTGGCTTTTTGACTGTGTATTTCTTAAGCCCGGGTTCCTTTCCAAAGTACGCCTTGAATGCGCGCAAGTACCCTTGCACTGAGAGCGTATCTGGACGGTTGGGGAGCACCTCATATTCCACTTCCTGGTCATGAACTGCCTCAATAGGGATCCCCATAAGATTCATAGTCGCATATGCCTGAGGGGTCAGAGGAGTATACTTTTCCAGTTCAGTTTTTGCTACTTTGATGGTCGCCATGTTATTGTTTCCAGAAACTCATATTCCTGAGCAATTTAATATCATTCGAATAGAGATCCCGCATGTCGCCTAGTTCATAGGCCATCATCATCAAGCGGTCAAAACCTGGGCCCCAAGCAAGAACGGGAATAGGCTCTCCTAAAAGAGGGATTGTGACCTCTGGCCTGAATATGCCTGCAGCAAAGATCTCTATCCATTCTTTCTTGCCTTCATGATAAACCATCCCTTCAACACTAGGTTCGGTATAGGGGAAAAATGAAGGTTGAAATCGAACTTTTTCAAAACCCATCTTCTTTGCCAATTCTGCAAGGTATCCTAAAAGATTTCGCAGATTCGCATCAGGATCAATCACAATGCCCTCTGTCTGGTTGAATTCAAAACCGTGCTTCCAGTCAACCGTCTCATTCCTGAAACATTTCCCGATAGCAAAAAACTTTGCAGGGAGATCTTCTTTCTTCAGCTTAGATAGCGTTTGAGACGAAAGACAGGTAGTATGTGTACGCAACAACACTCTTTGCGCAGTCTTTTCATTCCAGAGATATTGCCAACCCTTGCTTCCCCCAACCCCTTCTTCATGCGACTTCTTCACCCGTTGCACAATCTCAGGAGCAGGCAGCTTTGCCTGCACGTCCTTGATGAAAAAAGTGTCGTGCATCTCCCGCACAGGATGGTCTTGAGCAGTGAAAAGAGCGTCAAAATTCCAGAAGGATGAGACAACCTTATTTCCCGTCATTTCCTTAAAACCCATCTCAAGCCAGATCCGCTTACCATAGTCTGTTGCCTGGTTGACAAAATGTCTTTTTCCGCCTTGCAGTCTTGGAACCGGGGCCTGGATATCATATCTCCTAAATTTCTTGCCACGAGTCCAGCTACGAATAAGCTCAGGAGTAACCTCTTCAATCAGGTCAGCAGAAACCTCTTTGCCCGCAATCTGCTTTCCTATAGAAGTTAACTGAAAACTTACATCCTGCCGTTCTTCTATCTCAATTATATCCTTACGTTTCTTGAGATTTTCTAAAGCGAACAGCTGTTCTGGGGCGAGCTTTTCAAAAGCTGTGGGAAGAAGGTCGAGCAGTTGTTCTTCAAAGGATTTCTTGCTCAATTCCTCTTTGGATGCGTTTAGCACCACTTTTCCGTTCGTCAGATTGATAAGAGCCTTGCTTTTCAGGACACCTAAAGAGACCTTAAACTCATTATCGCTGAGCTTTGAAAGCTTTTTTGCCTCATCGAGTGTAAGGGGGGTCTGCTGTTCAAGCAGAAGCAAAAGACTGCGTTCTGGCAGGTGATTTTTCTTATAATAAAGCCCATTGACGCCTAAATTCACAATTTTCTTATTGGTGGCAGTCAATTTCAAGGCACCTTTGTTCTCTAAAAAACGCAATGCACGCAATACAGAGGTCATATCAAGTCCGCACTTTTGTACGATCTGATCCACAGGAAATTGAAGAAAAGGCAAGATCTTTTTCTCTATAGGAGAGAGGGTCTCTAACAATTGCTGAACATCATCTTGTCTTGTCGGAGTCATGGTTAATAGAGTTAAAATGGTATTAAAAAGATATTGCTGCCTTGGCTTGTTCGGTTGATGCCCCTAAAGCCAGCAGGAGATGGAAAGCCCCTTGCTTGTCTCGTGCGTTTATCACCGCAATTTTCGCTTTTTCCTTTTTGCATAGCTGGATATTTTGAGCAAATCGCTCTAACCTCATGGCCTGCTCTGTAGGAGTCAAGGCTGCCAAAACCCCAAGGTCAAATCCGATAGCGATGTTGTTCTTTGAGGCAAGTGCGGCTAAAACATGATTAAATCCAGAGTCTATTTGCCGAACTCCTCGCTTCTTCTCACCCCCCTCTATAGAGAGCAAAATGTCAAAATGACCGTATTCAAGCATCTTCCTGTTAAAAATGTCATCTTGCGCTTTGATGATCTTGGGAGCAGACTCCAATTTTAAGAGTCTCTTTGCCTCTTCAACATTTTTCGTAGTTATCATCTATCCCCCAATAAGCGTGCCTTCAAAAGGTTTCCCTTCAAAGATATGATTAAGTTCCGCAATAGACTTGCCAATGATAAAGGTCCTGATCTTATGCTTATGAATGATTGTTGAGGCGTTCTGATCAAGGACGAAATGCTGCCCAGGATGAGGTTTTAGAGAATGCGCCTGCGCTTCAAAATCCTTCCAGGATATTGAAGAAATAAATTTTGCGTTAGGGTGAGTTGAAGGATCTGCACTGTAGAGCCCTCTGATGTTGGTTATATTGACAAAGTCAGTATCCAAAAAATAAGCAATCTTTGCGGCAGTACTATCTGAGGTTGCATCAGACTCATAACGAAGAGCCCCACAAATCACAATATGATTTTTCTGCAGATGTGTCGCCACCTCATGAATGTCCACTGGCAACGTCCTATTTGCCAACTTATCGAAAAGCTGCATCATAAACAATGCGTTCATCCTTGTGGCACGGATGCCTGCAATTGCAAGTTCTCTTTTAGGTTTCCCTTCCGCTGCCAGGGCATCAATATATTTGCGTGCGATTGTTCCGCCCCCGCAGACGATAACAAACCGATAATGTCCGCGATATTTCTCCAAGAGAGCCCTGAACTTTTCAAGAAAGGACACGTCCATCTTTTCAGGGGCGATGAGAGAACCGCCAAGACTAATCACCCAAGTTTTCATAAGAAAAGGACGCGAGATTTTTATTTAAACATTCCCTACAGATTTTTTCAGTGGAAAACGATGCATCTTCCCACAGTTAGCACAGGTGATGACAGTATACACCTTGTTTATTCTGATCTTCCCGATTAACGGAGAAAAGCAATGTTTACAAAATCTCTTTCGAAGCGGGCCGAGACGAAGCTTATATTTCATGGCAAGCCTTCTAATCTTTTTTACTTCACTTGCGGTAAAATGAGCCTTTGTAGAAAACTCACTTATCCTTTTTTGTGCATCCGCTTTAGAGATCGCAGGTTTCATAGAACAAGTTCGTCATTGGTCTATTTGATACTTTGGGTGGTTTAAAAAACCGAAAATAAGGATAGCATACGCATAAAAAGAAAAAGTGAAGACAGCATCGGAGTTTCGCCTCTTGTGGGAGACTAACGCAACCGACGTAACCAGCTTGACTTCTGTGTTCGGAATGGGAACAGGTATGGCCTGATTACTATGGCCGTCTTCATTTAGGCAATGAATATAGCGTTTAAAAAGCTTTCCGTTACGCCGGCTTTGCACGGATAAGGTATCTTAATCCGTTCAGCGATGGTTTTCTGCACAGACATCTATTTGAGTTTTTTATCGTAAAACTTGTACATAGTCAAGATAGTATAAGGAGCAATGAGATAAAATAAGAATTCCTCGATAGGCAGTCCGTATATTCTTATGCCGATTAATCCTGGACCTGGAAATACCCAGTGTGAATGAGAAACAGCGTAATAATCCCAAATCATTCCAACAACAAAGATATTGAGAGTAACTATAACCCTTTCTTTCATAGAATGATAGAGATGAATACCATATTTCCATTCAATGAATAGAGTAACCAAAAAGATTGCCATCAAAATGACAAAATATTCCATGTCTAAGGATTATCCTTTAAGATTATAAATATTCCTTTAAAGTTTTGTAGCCACAACAAGATTTAATGATTTTGGTGACTCAGGATATGAGTAGGGAGTGTCTTTAGGCCAGTAGAGTTCCATCTCTGATTAGAGATTTGTCAGTAGCTTCACTGATCCTTAGAAAGGGGAAAATAGGAGAGTATCTTCTTTTATCTCTTATTCATCAATCGCGTAAGATTTATATGCTATCACTAACTTAGAGATTTATGGACAAAAGAGGGCTTTCTGAACGGTTTTTTTATGTAGCATTCATCTTCTTTATCAGCCTGTTCATTCTTTTCATTGCAATATTATCATTTCCAGTATCCCACTTAGGATACACTACTAATTCTCCTTCAACGGAAGATCAAGGTTATGGTTATGGTTATGGTGACAATACGTCTCAAGATCAACAAACCAGCAGCAGCGATAATGGAAATAGCAATCCTTCAAGTGCCCCTCCCTACGGTTCTTCAGGCGGAGGCAATGGTCCACAAAAAACCCCGAACCCTCCTTCAGGTCAAAAGGCCTGCACCGATAGCAGCTTTACAACCCAAGACTCTGGAGCGTATGCCTGTGGGCAAGGTTGTTGTTATTCAGGGCAGGTTTGTTGCGGAAAGTCCACCTGCTGTGACAGCGCCACTGCTAGTTGTGACTCGGCATTAGGCCATGATTATTGTCAGGAAAAATGTTCTAAGACCCAAATTACCTGCGGAGATACTTGCTGCGATCCAAAAACTCAAGAATGCCGAAAACAACTTTGGGGTTTTCTTGGATATTGCGTCCCTAAGGGAAGTTGCGATGCAGGCACTTCTGCCTGTCCTAAGACCGCAAAGAGCTATTCGGGCGTCAAAGTATGCTGTCAGCCATATGAGGATTGCGTCCAGAAAAGCGGTGCTTGGGGCTGCAATGCAAAAAAAGATGCATGCCCTTCTGGAACCGATTTTTGTGATAGCCAAGGTCCAAACTTCAAGGCAGGAGACCGTTCCAAATGTTGCGCGACAGGTACTTGCCAGCATGACCCTACAGGATATCCAAAATGCATGAGTGATACATCCATCATCGCATCCAATAAAGCATCGCCTTCCGCATCACCGGAAACACCTGCAGCCATTCTTCCCAGTTCTTCTTGCAAGGGAAATGTGATAACCTGCTGGATTCAGTCGATCTGGAAGAAGATTTTTGGTTAATGACCTGTTTGACTGTATAACCTGTCAAATTGGTACCAGAGATAACCTAATTCTTTTTCTGTAGGCGCATCCGGACTAATTCCATACGCGCGCATTGCAGTCCTATCAAAAGAAGTGTCAAATTTCCTATTTTCCATGTAGATCCTCAGTCTTTCCTGACTTTCCTGGCTAAGATCTTGACGATTAAATTCACTTATTTCTTTACGCACCAGCCTCTTTTGGTAGGGAGTCTGCGGGGCATTTAAGAGAAAGGCCCTTTCCAGGGGACTTGCAAGACCCTCCTGTTTTGGTGTATGCGCACATCCTCCTAATCCTATTGCTGCTGAAAGCAAAAGAGCTCCAGTCAATGATTTAAGTCCGTTTTTCATATATTTCATAGGTGTTCATTCTTTATAAATCCTTCTGTTTTTACTACTTATTAGTGACTAATTACTTTTTAAGAATCGCAAAAAAAACATCACAGGACACGTAAAGAGGCGAATCAAAGAAAATCCTAAAAATAAACATCTGTCATCGGCATTGCAAGCATCAGCCCGATAAGATTGCATGAAATGTACATGTTCCGCATCCATAATTCTTTTAAATCATTTAATTCACAAACAAGGATAATCGGTTTTTTATGACATCTACACCAAATTCACCTTATGAGCCTCCTTCTCAAGAGCCAATCATGGATACTCCCTGGTGTAGGCCCCATTACAGTCTGCGGTATATGCCCCAAGCACCAGGAAGATATGCTGCTTCAGGCAATCGCCTCGGCCCTTTGCCCGATACGCCCTTCTATGAACTTGACCGCGTCACACTCACCGGTCAATTAGGAGAGAATTTCAGAACCAACAGCGCATTGGAAGCCTCTTTGCAAGATAAATTCAACAAAGCCTGCCCGAGGTCACCACGAACACTCCCTTTGACCCAACAACAGTTCCATCGCGACATCGGCCAAGCCGTCATCGTTTCCATCAACTATCAAGCACTCATCGAAGAGGGAGATAGCCGAATTTACAGAATCAGCCCTGCCCAAGGAGCATCCTGGCAGATGTCCGTCAGCGCAAGAGATATCGCACGAGTCGTCAAGAGAGGCCCAGTATGGGAATATCTCAAAAACCGCGCCCCGCCTTTTTTTGACGATGTGCATGAGGCAATAGACTTCTATCTTGCCGTCGGGCAAGGTTATACCTGGCCTAAACCTGCAGACGTTTCCCATTGGACCATCGAGCACCTCAAAGCGCTCCTCGAGTCCGAAAAAATCCATGCCTGGTCGAATATATATCACTCCACTTCCCAAGAGGGCGCACTCTGCCCAGTCATCTTTCACGATAATACCCTTGGCACGACCTTACGAAAAGAGCTTCTGCAGGCATACAGCACGCCTCTGGAAAGACTTGGTAGGAAGAAAGGGAGCAAAAATAGCAATCCTCTTGAAAAGAACAGGTTATCGTCTCCGATTACCCCTAGAAGACTGGGAGAAAACCAAAGGGTCTTTGTCAAAGCCGCATAATTCCCTCCAGGAAAGAAGGCCGACCTTAGAACCGGTCCAGGTCTTGATTTAGAACGACACAGCAGTAATGGCAAACCTTAAGCTTTAAAATATCGCAAGTGCTCGTAAATTCATATGCAGGAGTAGCAAAGTGGTCAAATGCGAGGGACTCAAAATCCCTTCTCTTAGTGAGTTCGGAGGTTCGAATC
>CAIQQL010000045.1 GCA_903873955.1 uncultured archaeon
ATGTATGTCTTCTATGACGAACCTCATTACGGAGCAGTCATGGGTAACGGACAGGCAGTAGAACTCGCACAAATCTTAAACTCAAATATCAACCGTCATTTCGTGGTTTCAGTCTCTCCGAACTCAATGGCTCCGAAAGATGAGATTTCACAAATTAACAACGCACTCCAGAGATGGGAGTCAAAAGCTATCGACCCTATTGGACTTATGAAAGAATTAAATGACCCAGACCCAATGAACTCTGCAAAGCGTCTTGTCTTATGGTCTACCAATCCTCAGGCCTACGCTGCAACCTACTTCCCTGAACAAGCTCCAGCTATGGGGGCACCACCTACTCCAGGATCAGCTGGAGGCCAACCGGGTGAAGCCCCAACAAGTTTGGCAGCAGAACCAGCAAATGCAGCACTCTCTAATGTTCCACTACAATGAGAAAAGACTATTTAAAAGAATCAATAGGTAGATACATGGAGAGCCAAGGCAAGGAGTACCGAGAACCAAAATATTTTAAGGAACATGCAAAAGCTAAGGCATTAAAGAAAGCGGGGATTATTAAATTAAAAGTTAAATTAGAGAAATAAAATGGCTTTAAATAAAAATGGAATGGATTTGAAAGCAATAAGGCGAGACCAAAAAGCAATAGATAAATTACCTAATCGAGGAAGAACTTCTGTAAACCACGCAAAATCAAAGGCATTAGATGGAGCAAAACATGAAACTTATGCTCAGAAGATGCAACGAGAACACGCTGCAATGCAGCATACCCAATATGCACACAAAGATTCATTGAGTGCTCATAATGAACGAGAAAAGGATATTGAGAATTTTAGAAAAGCATTTAAAAAACAAAAATAAAATGAGTCACCCAAATCCAAGTCACGATGAGTCCAATGTTCATAAACACGATGCTGATGAGCGAGGTTTCAAGTTTACAAAAAAAGCAAAGTACAATCCAAAATCTAAAGTTTTAGAGAACGCAAAGACTCATCCAAGTGGAATGAAAAGTCATTTGCGAAAAATGGTCGAGGCGACAGAAAAGTTTAAACGTAACACCAAATAACATGAGTAAAGAATACATGGGTAATGAGAAGAAAGAAGACGAGGGTCGAATGCGTGAAGGCAAGGAGAAAGGTTCAAAGAAAAACTTCCCTTATCGTAAGAATCCGATGAATAAGGAAGATATGAATGATGTGACCAATCCGGTTACATGCGCTAAAGCAAAGAGCAAGGCATTAGATAAAATGAAAAAGTAGTTCCTTATAGGTGGTTGATGGGGTCATCAGACCAATGGGGGTTTAGGGTATATAGTACTCGTTTGCATAACAAATTATGCCCCCACCAGCCACTTAAAAGGTTGAGATAGCATTATCAAGTATCAAAGGTTTCCCTGACTGTACCTGAAACAGCTTGCATAAAATGGATACAAATGCAGTAGATGATTTTTTGCAGGATATAAAGACTGACGATAATAAGGATGTCTTTAATCAGCCGATCGAAGTAAAGAAGGAAGTGGAAGAAGCCGAGAAGCCTATTCCATTTAACCAAGACCCGAAGATTGCCAAGTTCATTGAAAGAGAAGTTGAAAAGAAGCTAAAGGATTATCAACCAACTGAAACTGAACGTTTCCGAGAGGAAACTAAGGAACAGTCAGATGATATTTTAGAAACTCTAACTCG
>CAIQQL010000046.1 GCA_903873955.1 uncultured archaeon
CCAAATCAGTGCGTATTGAGTGCACCTTTTGGCTGTAATGCAGGAAGCGCGTCGGCAACGAACGGCGTAGAACTTGAACTCAGACATGGCGTTGTTGGAGAACAATATACAGTCTCTAGCATTGCAGTCGGAGGTTGTGGCACAAATGCCTCAGTCACCAACGGAACTGCTCTTCAGGCAGATACATTATATCTTATCAATGTTCCATGTACAACGCCTATCACGGCAGGTACTAAGTTCAGGGGAGATATAACAATTATCTACACGAAAGTAGGAAGTCAAGTCCAACAGACATCTAGCGGTCAGATCATTAATAAGGTCGCACCGTAAATAGAGTCAATTTTTTAATCTATTTTTTTAATTAAGGGGCCTTTGGCCCTTTATTCTTTTTTTATTTTTTTATAAAGGATATCTTTATATAATCAACCTTCTTAAAGGAAAGAGACATAAACATGAGAGGCGAGAACTTGATGCACAGGAAAGGACAGGCCGCTATGGAGTTCCTCATGACCTATGGCTGGGCAATTCTCGCTGCAGTTGTCGTCATTGGAGTCCTAGCTTATTTTGGTGTCTTCTCTCCCAGCGCTTACGTTCCAAATCAATGTCTGTTAAGTGCAGTATTTGGCTGTAATGCCGCTAGTGCATCAGTATCGGAAGGAGTTACCCTCGAGATTCGACATGGCGTTGTTGGAGAGGTGTTTAACATCACCGATGTGATTGTAAGCAACTGCGGTTCAAACACCACCGTCGGAAATATGCAGGCTGATACCCTCTACAGGATTACCGTGCCCTGCACGCAGACGTTGACAGCGGGGAATAAGTTCAGAGGGGACGTAAGCATTACCTATAGAAAGTTCCAAAGCCAGATAGACCAGACTTCGGGCGGTCAGATCATTGCAAAAATAGGGCCTTAAAAATTCTTTTTGGTAAAGAGACGTATAATTGAGTCATTTTTCTTATTGCAGGGTATTTCTACAAGCTTTACATAAGGAGACTTAGGAGCAACATAAGGTACCCAAGAGGATACAATCTTCCAGTCTATGACCTGGTTTTGCTCATCAAGCCAAAGAGCAAGAAAGGGGAAAAACACAAAAAAAGAATGGATTGCGTAAAGATTCTTTTTCTTGAAATCAAACAGGAGATTGGGAAACTCTTTGCTACGAAACATCAATCCAGAGAATCTTCCTAAAAAAGAGAGAGACTTTACCTGAACAGAAATCCTTTTTTTTTGAAAATATATATCCACAATCACTTCCTCAGATAGTCAGGGATAGGGAATTTTTTAAACTCTTCGAAAATCCCTGCCCCATAAAGTAATCGAGAGAAACACTCAGATTCGAGTTTGGCGTCCTCCAGACCATTATGGGGTTTGCCTTCAGCCACAACCCTCCCATTAACGACACCGACACGATCAGAAATCATTCCGCAGAAGGAGAGAATATTGGAAAGGCTTAGGGCGAATTTACCGGATAAAGGAGGGAGTGTGCCCTTAATCTGATAATAACGTATGCATGCAAGGGTGTGCAGGTCCAAAGTGCGGTATTCAAAAGGCGATTTGATCCCGTACTTCCTGGCCTTGATTACTAAAAAGCCATAATCAAAGGGAGGGTTATGAGCAACAACCATCTTTAAGGGGCTGTCCTGTACCCAAGAGAAAAAATGTTCCAAAAGAGATTTCTGGGACTGCTTGACAGGGTCACGAAGGTAAGCCTCGGTTTTTCCAATGACCAGTAAAGCCTGCGCTTCAATCTGATCAGTGTCATCGATTCTAGCTTCTTCAAGAAAGGTTCTTTGGGGATTGGTCAGGTCTACTGCCCCAATCTGCCAGATTCCGATGCTTTCGGGATACAGACCTCCGCTTGTTTCAATGTCGACGACAATCATAGGAAAAAAGCGGAAGAAGGGAATCGAACCCTCGTCTTCAGAGCCACAGTCTGACATTCTGCCATTAAACTACATCCGCCATGATAAAAAGAGTAATAAAATACAGCTTAAAAGCTTGTTGCTCCCAGGGAGTAAACCATTTAAAAGAAGAAAGATAGGTTTTACTATGAGAATAAAACATGAGGTCAAACGGTTCTTCGGTCTGAGCCTTGCGATTGCCCGTGCAGAATTCAAGTTGAGAAATGAAGGCAGTTATCTCGGAATCCTATGGTACTTGCTCAACCCATTACTTTCATTTTTTATTCTTCTCCTGATATTCCAAGGGAGCCTAGGAAAGGAGATACCTCAATATGCACTCTACCTGTTCTTGGGACTGATCATGTTCAATTTATTCCAGGATATCACCAATGAGGCTACAAGAGTCATAAGGAATTATGGAGGCATCATCAAGTCTATCTCGTTCCCGAAATCTGCCCTCGTAGGGTCGCTCCTCTTCAAAAAAAGCTTTGCACATCTATTTGAAGTCCTCCTTTTCGGAGCATTGTTGTATTCTCTAAATGGTTCAGTCGTAGGTTTGCTGTTTTATCCATTCGTGTTTATCCTGATTATCACATTTACGTTCGGGGCAAGCCTTGTCATGGGAGGGCTCGTAGCCTATATCATAGACATTGCGAACGTATGGGAATTCGCTTCAAAACTACTCTGGTTAGCTACCCCTCTTTTTTATGGAGCGACCAATGAAGGGGTCTTTAAGATTATCAATCTTGTCAACCCTGTGTATTACTATCTGACACTCGGCAGGGAGTTAGTGATTTATCAAAGAATCCCTCCTGCAAATATATTTATAGGAAGCATAGGCTTTGCAGTTTTTGCTGTCGTAATAGGAATATATGTCTTTAAAAAACTTGAAACTAAATTTGCGGAGCGAATGTAATGGAAAGGATCACAGTAAACGGGGTGAGTAAACAGTTCATGA
>CAIQQL010000047.1 GCA_903873955.1 uncultured archaeon
ATCGGTCATGAAGAACTCGCTCAATTCTTATCCGAAGTCAAACTCATCTGCGAAGAAGTTAAGCCTGAGAAGTTAGACATCTTGTACTGGGATACTGAAATAGCAGGGCATGAAGTGTACTCTGATGCGGAACTTGCCAACGTGGTTGACGTTACCGAAGCGAAGGGCGGTGGTGGTACTGAACCTGCGTGTGTACCTGAGTACATGCGCAAACACAACATGACCCCCGAGTGTCTTATTATGCTAACAGATGGCTACATCGGTGACCAAACTCGTAACGATTGGTCAATCAATTCTCCAATCATGTGGTGTATCAAAGGCAATCAAAACTTCAAGAACGACAGCGTGACAGGCAAGGTTGTTCATGTCGAGTGAAGACATTAAAGATTGGTGCGTGATTCGAGTCTACCATCGTAGGCTCGACACTATCAACGATGTTCTAAGATACGAAGCCGTTAACGTATTCAATGCTCCGCCACGGCAACGTGAAGCGGAGTACTTGACGAGGGTTGAAGCGCAAGCTTTAGCTAAATTTTTAAACTTTATAGGAAAAAGCAAATGAAAGAAACGAAAGTACCGCAAGGTAGGAAGTTAGACAACAAAGTAAATATAACTCTCAATCGTGAGACTGTTGAACAGTTGGCGAAATTTAAGGATGAATTAGGTGGTAGGCTGGGTATAACTCTATCCTATGCTCAAGCTATCCAACATTTAGTTAACAATGCAAACCCAACGACAAAGTAACAATCTGTAACTTTGTCCATCTTAAACCACAGGAGAATTAACATGACAGAAAATAGCATATCAATCGCATCATCATCAATGCTAGTAGAACTATCAATCAGTACTTGGACAGCACGTAAGTTAGACAAACGTGTATCTGCCGAGGTTGATCTAGCTAAAGGTACGAAGACCCATGCAGGTAACTACAACAAGAATCTTCTTGCAGGTACAGGGGTGTTGGAAAACATTACCAAGTACGCATCCAATGCAAGAGCATGGCACATCAAACAAACATTACCTTGGTCAGATAGCGGTTTGCGTTTGTTACCAATGACTAACTTCATTGCGTATAAAGAACAACTCAATCAGCTTGAGCAGAACTACGACGCTTTAGTTGCTAAGTTCCTGATAGCCTACCCTGAGTTAGTTTCAGCGGCTGCATTTCAACTAGGCTCACTCTTTAATAGAGACGAATATCCCGAGGCACATAAGATTGCAACTAAGTTTAAGTTCGGATACAACTTCCTTCCAGTCCCAATGGCAGGAGATTTCCGTATCGACATTAACGAGGAAGCTAAGAACGAGATCATCGAGTCTTGTCGCAAAGTGTATGACGAACGCCTTAACAACGCAATGCGTGATGCGTGGACTAGATTGCATACTTGCCTTACTCACTTGAGCGAAAGGTTAGCCCCAACCGAGCAAGGCGAACGTAAGATATTTAGAGATACCTTAGTAGAGAATACGAAAGAGTTATTGGAGCTACTAAAACATTTTAATCTTACACATGACCCAAAGCTTGATCAAGCTAGGCAAGAGTTACAACAAGCGTTAGGCGCACATACGGCTGAAACATTGCGTGACATGGAGTTGGCACGTGAGACAGTTAAGAACAAGGTCGACGATATCCTCAGTAAATTTAATTGGTAAGGAGAACAGTATGCTAGTAATAGATAAAGAACAAATAAACGCAGACAAACGTCAACTTCCACTTCACCCTGATTTGGAAGTATTTGCAACGCAAGTATCCTTTGTTAAACCACTATGTAAGTTTGTAGCATCTACAAATTGCCATAAACAATTATACGTAGATGGTACATGGGTTACTAAGTTTAACCGACTGCACGTTTACCAGAACGGCGACAAAATTGGCGAGGTATTTGTAGAGGAGCAATCCAAGCGAGGCGCACCGGGTCGTGAAACTGTGTATGGTGTGAAATCATTTCGTATCGAAAAACAAAGAGGTACTCGTGACGAAACATTTACCAGAGATATGAAAGTGGCATTACGTACTGCTAAGAAAATGTTTGTTGCCAGAGGAGATGACGAACTGAGAACACTCATTGATAACACAATAGCTCATGAAATTTCTTCAGTAGCTATCTACAAAAAGCGAGCACTACATGATTACGTAGACGAAGAAGTAGAATTGAATTTGTATATGCTCAATGCATTCAAAGCTAGGAAAGAAAATAGGGCTATGATCACAGTCCCTACCAATCTTGTTACTGTTAAAAATATAGCAGAGCACGATAGGCAATGCGAAGAATATTTACATATTAAAGCTTTGTTAGATATGTACAAAAGTAAACAAGGGTACGGTGTCAAAATAATGAATGATAACAGTTTAGCTGTATTAGATTACACAACTCTTTCAATCGTAAGATATCCTTCTTTTGATAAACTTCCTGATAACATACAAACAAAGTTTGCTATGTTCAAAGTATTAAATAAAGGAGAACCATACGCCCATCTTGGTTGTAAATTTAAAGACGATATTCTGTACATAGCGGGCGGTGCCTGATACAATACATACAGAATCCTCCTGTGGATTTTTCTGGACTATGATACGTTGACCTAACAGATGTTGGCGTAACTAAAACAAGTCTCTCCCCACCGCAAGTAGGATGCGGAATCTGTTTAGCCTACACACTAAGCCCTCCTTGTGAGGGCTTTTTTATTGGACAAAGTAACAAAATGTAACTTTGTCCTATTAGGGTTTTCTCTTAAAATAATCCTTGCAATCCGTTCAGTTTAAGACTATACTATGTCAAGTCTTAAAAATAATAAAGGAAAAGCAGGATGGCTCAAACACCCGAAGCAAAGGTAAAACTTAGCGTCACCAAAATACTTGACGAGTATAACGTCTATTACTTTAAACCTACGACTGGCGGTTACGGCAAGTCTGGTGTGCCCGATATTGTTGGGTGTTTTAATGGCAAGTTTATAGCTATTGAATGCAAAGCCCAAGGCGGTAAAGCGACCGCACTCCAACTACGTGAGATCGACCGCATACTCAACAACGGCGGTGTTGCTCTGCTTATCAACGAAACAAATCTCGACGCTCTACGTGACATCCTCGAAGTGTCCCATCGAGCCAGTTCCCCCCAAACGAAACAATGACATCACTCTAGCCCAAGGAAATTTATGGAACAAAACCAAGTCAATGAAATGAATGACGGAGTTGCAATAGTACTGCAACGTATGACTACACACCCTGAAGAATTTTACAATGATTCAGACAAATGGAAATTTATTTATAAAGACTATTATAGAGATGCGCTTACTGAAACTGAAAAGGGAATAATTTTTGATAAGATGAAAGCCATACGTAGATCAGAGTTCACTACTATAGTCATGGGTACGATGTTAAAAGATGCGAAGATGACAGAGTCTGAATTTGATGCGGAGATGCAAGCAAAACAATTTTATGGCAAAGCCCCAATTAAAGGTTCAGTTCAAAAGGTAAAATATTAATGCAAATAATTACAATTGATTTCGAGACTTATTACTCACAAGAGTTTAGTCTCAGCAAAATGACAACAGAGGAATACGTTCGTGATGATCGGTTCCAAGTTATTGGGTTCTCCTATCAGATTGACGACACCGAACCACGTTGGGTTACAGGTACAACGGAATACATCAAAGCCCAACTTGAAGTTCTACCTTGGTCTACATCTGCGGCTTTAGCGCACAATGCCGTATTTGACGGCGCAATCATGTCCTTTATTTTTGGTATTAAACCTAAGATGTGGCTTGATACACTCAGTATGGCAAGAGCAACGGACGGCTTAGAAGCAGGGAACTCGCTTGCAAAGCTTGCTCAACGCTATGAGTTAGGCGTCAAAGGTACTGAAGTAGTATCTGCACTTGGCTTTCGTCGTGAGAATTTTAATCCCGAAGAACTTGAAGCGTATGGAAGATATTGTTGCAATGACGTCACTCTAACCTTTGACCTGTTCAATATATTGATTCAACGATTTTCCAAATCAGAACTAAAACTAATTGATCTAACTATTAGAATGTTTACTGAGCCTGTGCTTAGACTTAACACTCCTGTACTTGAACAACATCTTATAAAAGTTAAAGCCCGCAAAGAAACATTACTTGAAGCTTGCATATCAGATAAAGATACGCTAATGAGCAATCCAAAATTAGCTGAACTGCTTGAAGGACTTGGTGTTGAGATACCAATGAAGATCAGCCCGACTACTGGAAAAGAAACGTATGCCTTCGCAAAAAACGACGACGGGTTTAAAGCCCTTGCAGAACACCCTGACGAAAGAGTACAAGCCATTGTTGCTGCAAGGTTGGGAACAAAATCAACTCTTGAAGAAACAAGAACAGAAAGATTTATCTCTATCTCATTTCGAGGTGCGATGCCTGTCCCTCTACGATACTACGCCGCCCATACAGGACGATGGGGCGGGGACGATAAACTCAACCTTCAAAATCTACCGAGACAGTCCCCTATTAAATCAGCGATTACGGCACCTAATGGATACAGGCTTATTGACGCCGACTCCTCCCAAATTGAAGCAAGGACGTTAGCATGGCTTGCAGGGCAAAACGATTTAGTTGAAGCATTTGAAAAGGGCGAAGACGTATACAGAATTATGGCGTCCGCTATATATAACAAGAAAACTGAAGACGTTACAAAGGACGAAAGGTTTGTTGGTAAGACAACAATTCTCGGTGCAGGCTACGGCATGGGTGCTGAGAAATTCAAAGTACAACTTAAAACTTTTGGTGTTGACATTGAGATTGCAGAAGCAAAGCGAATCATAGACACGTATCGTAATACATACCCACACATCGTCGCACTTTGGAAAGAAGCAAACAAATCGTTGGACGCATTGCGGTCTTCGCAAACTACAACGGTTGGAGTCCAGCCCCAAGCACTACGGATAACAGAGAATGGGTTTGTTTTACCAAGCGGGTTATTCTTGAACTATCCTGATCTAAAGAAGGATGATGAGAATCAATATAGCTATCACTCACGTCGTGGTCGCATTAAGATATACGGTGGTAAGGTAGTTGAGAATCTGTGTCAAGCCCTTGCTCGTTGCGTAATTGGTGAGCAGATGTTGCGTATATCTAAGCGTTATAAAGTAGCACTTACAGTTCACGATGCGGTTATGGTTGTTGTGCCCAAAGTTGAAGCCGAGGAAGCGCAAAAATATGTTGAAGAATGTATGCGTTGGAGACCTGAATGGGCTAAGACGCTACCACTCAACTGCGAGTCAGGTATTGGAGACAACTATGCAGAATGTTAAGTGGTCATATTCTTCGCTAACGTTATTTCAACAATG
>CAIQQL010000048.1 GCA_903873955.1 uncultured archaeon
ACGAAAGCCATTTCTTCCTAGGCCAGAAAAGATAAGCCAGAGCGCCATAAGAGACTACGGCACATAATGCATGAAGACTTGGAAAGCTGAAATCAAAAGCGTACGGATTGAGGGGTCGCGACCGCTCAACCAAAGATTTCATAAGTTCGCCATAGAGAAAAGATAATATGAAAGTTGATGCAAAGAATGCGCTTTCTAAATAACGACGCTTACGGAAGCAAAGGATGAAGACAACCGCTAGAAGGAGAATCAGCACAGGGGCTGAACCAAGAAAAGAAAAAAAGGTCATGAGTGACAAAAGGAAAGGAGATTGATGGACAAAAAAATAGGAAGAGACCTGTTTATCCAAAGAAGTGAAGATAATCCCTTGTGAAAGAAAGACAAGAAGTATGAAGAAGAGCAGGCAAAGGATAGTGAGCAACATCACAAGCTTTAAATCCTTTTTTTTCATAAAAGATTAAGAGAAAAAGTATTATTAAAGATATCTAGAAAAGATGGTTCTGCGCATTGGACATAGAGGGGCAAAAGGATATGCCCTTGAAAACAGCATAAGTGCATTTAGGAAAGCGGTTGCATTAAAGATAGACATGGCGGAGTTAGATGTGCATTGCTGCAAAAGCGGAGAGATTATCGTTATGCATGATGCGGATATCAAGAGGACAGCAAATGCAAAAGGGATGATCGCAAATAAGACATTATACGAATTAAAAAAGATCTTCTTGAAGAATGGAGAAAGAATACCTACCTTAAATGAGGTTTTAGACGAGCTGCAAGGGAGGATAAGAGTAGATATTGAGCTCAAAGGAAGCAAGACTGCAAAACCCGTGGCCAACATGATAAAAAAATATGTCAGTCAAAAAGGCTGGTCCTATGAGGATTTTTTAGTCTCTTCGTTCAAGAGCAGAGAATTGCGTACGTTCAAAAAAGAGTTAAACAAAGTAAAAACCATGGTTTTAGTTCAGTCCCACCCTCTAAGTCCCAACCTCCTTGCGCGTTTTGCTGAAGCAGATCTGGTAGGGTTCGATATTCGAGGAGTGAGAAAAAGTACCGTGGAAAAAGTGCAAAGAAAAGGAAGAGGAGTCATATTATATACAGTGAATAAAAAAAGGGAATTTGAAAAGATTAGGGATTGGGGGCTTAGAGGCATCATCTCAGATTATCCAGATAAGATACTGAGTAGCAGAGAATGATATTCAGAAAGGCAGGTAATAACTTTTAAAAGACGGGTAAACTAAGAGAAGATATGAGATATGAGATGAAACCTCTTTTTAGAGAAAGATTGCAAAAGTTAATGCCTGAAAAAGAAGATTTTGATGCATTTGAAAAGATCGTGCATACCGGCCCAAGAAGTTTCATCCGTTGCAACATGCTTAAAATTTCTCCTCAAAAACTTTTCGAAAGATTGTCAAAAAGATGGAAAGTGAGCCAACCTTATCCTGAATATCCAGAGATTATGCTAGTTGAATCTGGCTTGTTGCCTGGAGAGCTTGGTAGTTCAGTTGAACATCTGATTGGTTATTATTATATCCAGGAAATTTGCAGTATGATGTCTGCAATAGCCTTGGACCCAAAGCCTGGAGAGTTCATCTTGGATCTTTGTGCTTCACCAGGTTCAAAGACCACACAAATTGCCTCTAAAATGAACAATGAAGGGACGATTATTGCTAACGACTTGAAGCTGGACAGAATCCGTATTCTTGCATCAAACCTGGAACGCTGCGGGGTATCGAATGCGATTATCACCCGAAATGATGGGGTCAATCTTGCTGAAAGGATTAAAAAAACAAATTTCAGATTTGATAAAATACTTTTAGATGTTCCATGTTCTGGCGAAGGAACCTTGCGAAGCTCACCTAAAACATTTTTGATGTGGAATGAAAAAGTTGTTGAGAGTTTGTCCCGTATGCAAAAAAAGCTCCTTGCAAATGCGCTGTATACCCTAAAAATAGGGGGCACTCTTGTTTACTCAACGTGCACGCACGCTCCGGAAGAAGATGAGCAGGTGGTCAATTTCGCACTCAAAAATTTCCCTGTAAAAATCGAGAAAATAAACCTCCCCATTAAGACTCGACCAGGAGTTATGCAATGGAA
>CAIQQL010000049.1 GCA_903873955.1 uncultured archaeon
AGTCCTTTTTTACTTCATCAAACTTTTTTTCATCGATGGGCTGCTCTCAAATCTTTGTGATCAGGGAGTCCTAAAGTTTAAGGACTATGCACCTAAGCCTGCAAAAAAAAGTTATGACCTCTCTTTAGTCTCGCATCAAGGAAGTGCGCCTTTATATCCTGCCCCTGTGCTCGCGCATCTTGCAATCACGCATACCTGTAATATGCGCTGTGCATATTGTTCTGTGAGAAAATTGCATACTGCCCATACTCCGGACTTATCAACGAAGCAATGGACAAAGGTCATTACGGACCTTGCAAGATGGGGCGTATTTCAGATCGGATTTACCGGAGGGGAACCTACTCTGAGAAAAGACTTGCCGCTCTTGGTTCGTCATGTGCATGACCAGGGGTGTGTATGCAATCTGACTACCAACGGCTGGTTATTGGAAGAGCCCTTGGTGGAAGCGTTGGTTACCGCAGGTCTGAAACAGTGTCAGATTTCTTTAGATTCGCATCTGGCGCCCACTCATGAAAAATTACGTGGTGATGGATCGTATGCCAGGGTCATGAACGCAATTGCACTGTTGCAGCAAAAGGGCGTAGCAGTGGGTATAGACTGTGTCGTATCAAAAAATAACCTCAAAGATATCCCTGGTTTTATTGACTGGTTGGCTAAAAAAGGGATTCCCTATCTAACTCTGATAAAGCTTAAGAAAGGGGATCTTTCAGAGGAAAAATATGCCGCGTTATCTCCAGGGTATGAGGAGTATGTCGGCCTTGTCAGATTAGTGTGCCATAGAAAAGGGAATGAACACCCAAATATCACTCTCGACTGTGGGAGTGTTGCGAATCTTCAAGGAGTGACCACGAAAGACAATCTCATGCAGGTCCCTTGCGCAGGCTGTCCAGTCGGTCATCATCTTATCTGTATCTCTCCTAATGGAGACCTTTATCCTTGTGCTGCATTATTGGGCAGCAACTTCAAGCTCGGGAATGTTCTTTCTGATGATCTTTCACGCCTCTGGTATCATCACCCCCTTTTGCAGGGTTTCCGTTCTATCAAAGAAAACATTTCCGGCAAGTGCAAGTCCTGTGAAAGGTTGGACTTATGCCGGGGGGGATGCAGGGGCATTGTATTTACCCTCACGGGGGAAAACTACCTTTCAGATCCTACCTGCAAATTCAAGGAGGTGTCAAATGAAGGTACGTGTAGATAAACTACAAGGCGGGCATTACGCTTTCTTGAGCGAACTGCCAGAAATAAGCGAAGAGGAAAATTAAATGGAACGAGGACTGCTTGAAGTGGCTTGGGAGATCACCGACAGGTGCAATCTCAAGTGCAGTCATTGTTACAACCCTCGGAAGAGGGATGATTTGCCTTTGTCTTTGATTGTGCGAGTATTGGATGAGCTTCAGGAATTGGGAGTTCGACAGATAAAGTTTGGTGGGGGAGAGCCGTTGATACGTAAGGACTTTTATAAAATCCTGTCCGCGACTACCGGCAGAAAGATAATAACAAGCTTCTCCACAAATGGTCTGGCAGTAACACCCGAAGTCGTCTCTGAGGTGAAAAAGACCGGGATTAAAAAAGTGCAGGTGAGCCTTGATGGGGATAGAGCAACCCACACGCAATTACGAAATAATCCTCGCGCATATGATGCGGCAGTTAATGCGATAGGGCTCTTTTCTCAGGCAGGACTTGATGTGAGTGTGGCGACAACGCTTGTCAAACCCAATCTTCATTGTCTAAAAGAGGTTTACAAGGTCTGCGTTGCGCAGAAGGTCTATCGTTGGAGAATCATGAAATATATTCCGACGCTAAATCATGCGCTTATGCCTTCTATTGAAGAATACAGGGCTGCCCATGACTTCCTGGTCAAGTTAAGGGAAAAGTCCAAGCAGGTAGACGTTTTTGTTGCCAAGGAATTTGATGAGATTGGTCTGACGTTAGATAATCGTGACGCGCAATGTTTTGGTGGAAGAACGATGCTTTCCATTAAGGCAAATGGCGATGTGACTCCTTGTTCCTATTTCCCTTATGCGGTGGTCGGCAATGTCAAACAGCAGCCGATACGGAAGATATGGGGCATGGAGAAGATGATTGCTTTCGCCAATGACCCTTGCGGTAACCCTGAATGTGCTTATGCGGCAACCTGCAAGGGAGGGTGTAAGGCTGCTCGTGTCTTTTCTGGAAGCAAAGGACCTTGTGATCCTTACTGCTGGGTAAAAACCTCATAACTTATTTAAGGGGATTTTAGTTTGTAACCGTATGAACACTGATGCGCCGTCCCTCTCCAGGCATACCCTCAATCTAAAAGAAATCAAGGCAGATCGGTTACCGGATAACTTTTTTAAAAAAGATACTCTTGCTCTTGCCAGAGACCTTCTTGGAAAATACCTTGTGAGCACGACAAGCGAGGGAACTGCGGTAGGAAAGATTGTAGAAACTGAAGCTTATCTTACTGAGGATCCTGCATCGCATGCCTTTCACGGCCAGACCAAGAGAAATGCCCCTATGTTTCAAGATCCTGGGACTATTTACATTTATTTTATTTACGGCAACCATTATTGTTTTAATGTTGTCTCAGGGAAGCGAGGGATTGGCGAGGCAGTGTTAATTCGGGCAGTTGAACCTGTGAGTGGTGTTGAACTTATGGAGAAGCGAAGAAAGAGATGTACCAAACAGGACCAGATTAGCAACGGGCCTGCAAAATTAGTGCAGGCTTTGGGCATTGATCCCTCCCTGAACAATCAGTCTCTGCTCTCTCAAGAAAGCCCTCTGTTTTTTGCATTCGGTGATGAATTGGCTCCTGGCAAAATCGCACAATCCCCTCGAATTGGCATCAGCAAAGGAAAGGGATTACCCTATCGATTTTACATTATAGCTAATCCTTATATATCAAACAAGAAGCATTAAATTTTTATATGCTCACTTCTTGCTAAAAACATGGAAATCAAGGTGAAAATCATGTCTATCGATCAGGAAACCCCTGATACCCGAAGGGTCATTATCCATAAACCTGTCGGATTAAGAGTCACTCCCGGCAAGGCATTTATTCTCTCTATTGCAAAGCCTGGCTTTGAAGGGATAAAAAAACCATTTCATACAACTTCCTTAAACACCGATTATTATCTTGAGTTTATGATGAAAGATGCTCTTAAACATGACAAATTCACCGAGGGACTAAGAGAGCTGAGGGCAAGTGATGAGCTTATCCTCTCGGATATGGTGGGCTCCCTCGAATACAAAGGAAAAGGGATGTTCATCGCCTTTGGGTCTGCAGTGGCTCCGTTTATCGGGATGCTTCGTCAGCTCAGGCAGGATGACCAGCTTTCTGGGCATTCACTCGTCTATGTCTCCAAGACAAAGGAAGATATTCTTTTGGAAAGAGAGCTTAAGCATATGCTTGAGAGGAATTGTCATCTTGTTCTTACCAGGGAAAATCTCCCAGGGTATGAAACACGCAAGCTTGATGAAACATTCTTCAAGGATAAGGTTCACAATCTCAATCAGACTTTTTATATCGCAGGTCCAGAAAGTTTTGTGAAGGAAATAAGTCAGATCCTCACCCAAATGGGTGTAAGTTCAATAGTCTCAGAAATTATTGAATAATCAATTTAACCGAACCCTATGCTGGTAAAAATTCTTGGGGGCATTGACCTGATTTCGTCTTTTGTTTTCCTCATGTATGCTTTTGGTATGCATCCTCCCCTGCAGTTTGTACTCTTTTGTGCAGGGCTGCTCTTTCTGAAGGGGCTTTTCATCTTCAAAGGTGACCTTTTGAGCGCCATCGACATCGTATCGGGCTTTGTCCTGCTCATCTCTCTGCTGATGCTTCCCCCGATGGTCTTTTTGTGGATGCCTGCATTTCTTTTACTGGCAAAAGGATTTGTAAGCTTTCTTTAGAAAGGGTTATTTTCCCCGGGCTTCCTGGACAACCCCGGATAGATATTCACTATATTCGCAACGGGGCATCTCTCTCACCAGCTCTTCTAATTGATGGACATCGATAAATCGACGCTTAAACGCAGCCTCTTCAGGGCAGCCTATCTTTATCCCCTGTCGCTGTTCAATGGTGCGCACATATGCAGAAGAGTCGCTGAGGCTGGAACTTGTGCCTGCGTCAAGCCATGCAAATCCTCTGCCGAACTTATAGACCTTGAGTTGGCCTTGGGTAAGATATGCTTGATTGACATCGGTTATCTCTAATTCTCCTCTAGGAGAGGGCTGTAGTGCTTTGGTGATGCCTACTACCTGGTTATCATAGATATAGAGTCCAGGAACTGCATAGTCACTTTTAGGTTTTTTTGGTTTCTCTTCAATGGAGATTGCTTTGCCGTCAAGACCTATCTCGACGATGCCGTAACGCTCGGGGTCATGGACATGATACCCGAAAATTGCGGCGCCTGTAGTGAACTCATCAAATGCTTTTTGGATAGTGTCGCCTCCACTAAACAGGTTATCGCCCAAAATAAGGGTTACGGGATCTTTCCCAATGAAGGACTCTGCAATTAAAAATGCCTGGGCAATCCCTTCAGGTTTTGCTTGCTCCCGATAATCGATCTCAAGCCCCATGCGCCTTCCATCGCCTAAAAGCTGTTGGAAACGCGGAATATCCTGGGGTGTTGAAATCAAACAAAGCTCACGCACCCCATTTTCAATAAGGGTCGTTAAGGGGTAATAGACCATCGGTTTATCATACACGGGTTGGAGCTGCTTGCTCGCCACCCTGGTCAAAGGGTACAATCGTGATCCTGCGCCTCCCGCAAGTATGATTCCTTTCATGGTTTTTTTGCGCTTCCTTTATTCTGGACATATTCCCTCAAGCAACGGGCAGTAGCCTCATGCACTTCAGGGACGAGAATGCCTAATGACTCAAGTTTGCTAGTGGACAGGACACAGTTGGACCTTCGTGCTAGGGTAATCGTGTCTAAGGTTGCGGCATCTATGAGTGTGTAGCGTGGATGTTCTTCACTGACGCTTTGATATAACTGCAGTATTTCCTCATGGGTTATTCCGCCTTTATTCACGACATTATAGACTCCTCGGGCACCAAGGCGGATGAGTTCAGAGGTGATCCTGAGCAAATCTGGGATTGCCGTCAAAGAATTTGGAGTATTGATAATCCGGTCGTATCTTAACAGTTTATCGATAAGATTTCGCGAACTGGGGAAAACGTCTAACGGCATGCGTATGCGCACTTGTAATATATGGGGATAGGCCGCTAGCAAGGACTCGGAGGCAGCTTTGGTTCTGCTATAAAAACTTCCGTTAAAATTTGGCAAGTCTGATTCAAGAAAACCCTGTCCGCCATTATCTCCTTCATAGACGCAGCCGCTGCCGACATGGACCATAGGAAGATGGAGGGCCTCTGTGACCTCGGCCAGGATTAGCGGGAGATTGATATTGCCGAAAACAGTCTCTTCTTTATGGCCTTCACACCAGTCAACATTGGGTTTTCCGGTTTTTCCTGCGCAATTGATCAGAGTCTTTGGTTGATAGCGTTCAATGACTTCTCTGGCTTCTCGCGTGTTGGTGACTTTGCCAGGATGCAATACTGCTCCTTCAAGACTTTGGGAAAATCTTCCGCCTAAATACCCATTTCCGATAATCAGATGTTCTACCATCCTTATTTCTCCCTTCCTTGTTTTAGTGGCTTCCACCAATCAGGATGTTCGCGATACCATGCTACGGTTTTATTGAGCCCCTCTCCAAAAGAAGTTCGGGGCATCCACCCTAACGCATGAAGTTTGCTCGAGTTGATCGCATATCTTAGGTCATGGCCTAATCTGTCTGGTACAGGCTGGACGCGAGAGGGGTCGGGGTGGCCAAGGACTGCCTTGATGATCTGATGGGTGAGATCTATATTGGGAATCTCGTTTCCTCCGCCGATATGATAGATCTCTCCGGATGTTCCTTGGTTGATGACCCTAAGAATGCCCTGACAGTTATCTTCTACAAATATCCAGTCACGAACATTCGTACCGTTTCCATAAAGCGGAACGTTCTTCCCTTCAAGGAGATTGGTGATAAAGAGAGGGATGACCTTTTCAGGATACTGGTTAGGGCCATAATTATTCGAGGACCGAGTGATGATGACCGGCTGTTGAAACGTTCTAACATTTGCAAGACAGAGCATATCCGCACTTGCTTTTGAGGCACTATAGGGAGAGGAGGGGCGTAGGGGATCGGTTTCAAGACTTGCTCCTGACTGCATAGAAAGGGATCCATAAACCTCGTCGGTGGAGATTTGCACAAAGAGCTTTGCTTTATTGACTCTGGCAGCCTCAAGGACGCTATGGGTGCCAAGAACATTTGTGCGGGAAAAGACAAGAGGGTCTTTGATAGAGTTGTCTACATGGGACTCTGCAGCAAAATTGACAACAATCATGCCGGGTGTGATGAGTCTGCTCATTACCTGATAGTCTGCAATATACTCTTTTACAAAACGATAGTTGGGTCCGCCTTCTAGATCCGCCAAGTTTTCTCTTCTGCCGCAATAACTTAATTTATCAACAACGGTAATCTTATGTTGGGGATATTCCCGGTTAAGCAAGTGGACGAAGTTGCTGCCGATAAACCCTGCGCCCCCTGTGACCAGAATCTCCAGGGGTCGGGTCGTTAATCTTTTTTTCATGATATTTTTTCCTTACATTACTGTACTGATTAGACTATCCTCTGGAAGCTTTATATATCTGGTTGTTACGAACGTAATACATGAGTATTACTATGGAAAGGTTTATTAATTTCCAGAAGTTCAAGCCCGTATGGCAAAAACAAGGGTCTCAATCTCCATCGACAAACATGTTCTTCAGCTTCTTGATCTTCAGGTAGATGGGAAACTGATTGGGTCTCGTTCAGAGGCGATAGAGAATATAATTCGGAAACAAATCTCAAATGATAAGACCTGTGTGATTTTGGCCGGAGGGCCGCCAGAGAATCTGATGATCAAAGGGTTGGGAGTCTATCGTCCGCTTGCGATCGTAAAAGGCAAGACGATTATTCGGCATCAAATTGAACAGGCCAAGCAGGCAGGATATACGCGAATATTTATTGTAGGTGCTAAGGAGATTATCTCTGCTATTTACAATCACCTTGGGGAAGGCAAGGGATTGCAGGTAAACATCGAATATATCGAAGAGAAGGATCATGTGGGGAGTGCCAAAACTCTCGCCATGGTCAAGGATAAAATAAAAAATACCTTTCTTTTCTTCCCCTGTGACCATTATATTGAGAATCTGAATTTTTCTCAACTAGAGGAGTATCATAAAGTGAATCATTCCCAGGCAACACTTGTGGTCTATGCAGGGACATCCGACGAATGGAAAAGCAGCTCATTGGTCGACCTTGAAGGAAATAAGATCCGTCTGTATGAAGAGCAGCCTAAAAAGATTAAGACCCATCTTACGGCATTGATGATGGGATTTCTTGAACCGGAGGTATTCCAGTTAATTCCTGCAAGCAAAGTGTACTGGTCGTTGCAGGAAAATGTTTTTGCGACACTGGCCAAACGAAATCAGCTGGTGGGATATCTGTTCTCGGGGCGATGGAGAAATATTCACAAAAAAGAAGACCTATTCATCCTGGCCTCTTCTTAATAACCAGCGAAAAAAGAAGAATTCTCGCGCATAGACCGCATCATGGGTGACCAGATAGATGATATCTAGGAGTGAATGAAAGACCATTCCCAGCAAGACAAACCAGAGGAATGGCCAAAATAGGGCTCCGATCAAGATGAGCAAATGGAACTCGAGGGTATGGAATATATGGAAATGGCCCTTTTTACGGATGCCTTGATTATGCATCTCACGTCGCTTTCTTCCCAGGACCCGATAATACTCTAATGCATCGATGAGGCTCAACTTTCCTGTTTTTCGTACGGCACAGAGATAATGATCAAAGTCTATAAGAAACGAGGAGAGGAACACTGCCAGCAGGTTTAGTAAGGATATCTGGGGGAACAACAAACCCAGCACTAAACTAAGGATAAATCCTAGAATGATATGCCATCGTGGGAGCATCAGGTCATTCCTCTATTTTCTTGATGAGGTCTGCAAAAGCCGGTCTCGAGATGAATACTCCTGCAGTGACTCCGATAATCGTGGTGATTGCAAAACCCTTGAAGAGTCCTGCTCCTGCCCAGTATAGTGGGATAAGGGATACGACATTGGTTGCATAAGCGGTGATGATGATGAAGAGAGCAATCTTGATTTTATCTTTCAGGCTTGTGCTTTCTGACTTGTGTTCAGCTTCATCAAGGATGACAATCTGGCTGTCTACACCGGTACCAATTGTTGCAAGGATCCCTGCAATGGATGGGAGGTCTAGATTCCATTTGATGAACGCAGCAACTCCCAAGATGATCACCAGTTCTGAGAACGAGGTGAAGATAAGTGCGAAGGACGCCTTGACATGCCTGTATCTCAAGAAGATGATGAGACCGACAAGAATCATGGCCCCCGCTCCGGCCAATAAGAGGAGATTTGAGAAATTTTCTCCCAATGTTGGAGAGATGGTGTCAAGTTTTACAATATTAAGTTTGTAAGGGAGGCTGCCTGTGATAAGGACGGTCTGTAATTTGTTCATCGATGCTTTTGCTGCATTGAATGCCTCTTCTTGGGTCTTGCCCTGGCCAGATCCCTGGATTGATACTTGGGTAGTTACTTGGCCTTTGAGGTCAATTCCTATCAGCAGAGAATCTACTTCTTGACCATCGACATAGAGGTAGAGCTTGTCTCTGAGATATCTTCCCGTGTCATCCGCAGGGATGCTCTTGGTGATATTTGCATGTCGGTTCGCAGAGTCTTCAGTAAGATAAATGGTGAATCTGAAGTTGCAGTAATAGGTCCCGTCGCTTGCAGGAGAGCATTGTGTTATCCCTGCGCAGCTGGCATCATTTCTGCATACGCCGCTGATGTCTCTCTTTCCGCCTTCAAATACCGTCGTATTTCCTACTTTTGCTTCAAACTTGCCCTGGTTTGAGATAAGGTCTTCAAGGTCTTTTGGCGTAGCCCCGGCAACCTCGACTAACAAGAATTTATTTCCTGAAAGGTCACGGACTCCGCTAATCTGTACGTCTGAAAGACCATATACATTGAACCTGTTTCTGCTGATCTGGATCAGGTCATTGAGTGCATTGTCATCGATTTTTGCATCGGGCTGAACAAGGGCTCGTGCTCCTCCGCGAAGATCGAGTCCAGTTTGGATACGTGTCTTTGGTACATCATCAACAATGAGACTGAGGGATTGGTTGGTGAAGATGTTGTAGGTCTGCTTGTCGGTGACCATGACCACTTTGGTCATAGTCGAAGGGTCAATGACAATATTTCCGACTTCTTTATAATAATCTGCTTTGCTGAATATGGGTACACTGTTGATTGACTTTACTATCTCCCCTGCCCGTACTCCTTCTTCAAACGTGCTTGAGTTCCTGTCGATGGATTTGATGACTGCCCCTGTCTGGAACGAACCCATGACGACTAAGACGGTTATTATGATCAGCAGCAATGGCAATCCAATCTCGACCCATTTAGACTTGGCCAGATGGATGGCAAGGGCAACACCGACTAACAACGCCATGATCAGCATCGTGGCTGCAGTGGTGGTATTGAGAATGACTGCTACTGATACAATCAGGACGATTGCTAAAAGCCAGATTCTGAAGGTGAATTTCATTGTTTGTGCTTGCCCTCCACGTACCATTTCAAAAGTGAGGCATTGGTAATCCAGGTGTTGAGAATGTCAAACCCAAGACCTATTAAAAGGATAGTGAAAATCTGACGCAAGGTATCAGAATACGTATAGATGAGCACGAGGGAAATTCCCACCGCTGCAATTGCAGTGATGGTCATGGTAAGACCTGTCTTGAAAGCGTCAAAGATACGATGGTTCACTGTCCCTTCATGCTTTTTTATCAGACGGGTGGTGAGAAGGATATCAGTATCTACAGAATAACCTATGAGCATCAAGAAAGCGATGATTCCTGCACTGGACACGGCCATACCAAGCATGTCTACAGTGGTGATGGTCATGATGATATCTGCAAATGCGCAAAGGATGACGGCAAAGCTTGGTGCAGGGATTCTGAAGACTGCAAAGACCACAATAGCCATAAAAAGGAAGGACAGCAGGATGGCAAAACGGAGTTGTTGATAGAACCCTTGCGAAATTCCTGCTCCCGTAAACTCTATTGAAGAATTATCACTGGTAAGTTGATAGCCCAAGTAATTCTCTAGGATGGTCTTTGTTAAGTTTGCATCCTCTTTGGTTGTAAGGAAGAATCCAGTCTGCTTACCGCTTATGATATCTGAGATGGCCCGAACGTTTGCATCAGGGAGCTTTTCTTTGACTGCTGCACGAAGTGCATTAAGGTCGACTTTGCCATCGAAAATCGAGATGGTGGTGCCTCCTGTAAGAGAGACGTCCTTGTTGATGATATCTCCTGTCTTTTGTTGAAAAGAATAAAGGTAGATGACTGAGAATAACAGCAATGCGATAGGAAGTATGAGCGCGATGCGATAATACTTATCATACCAATTTTTTGGATTGTGCTGTTCCATAGTAATACAATAAATTAGGAATAACTATCTGGCTTTTAAATTTATCCCAGAGCGATTTTCCTGTTTCTCGCCTGTTTAATCCGTCCTTTAGACCTTTCTCTCAGGATGAAAACGCATACAAAATAAGCAGAACTTCTTATTTAATCTGGGGAAATGTATGTTTTCTTTAGGCTTCTCCATAAACTAGGCTATGGTCAAAATGCATATCTTCTTTGTTTGTATAATTATGGTACTCCATGGAGATATGTGAAAATCCTGCTTGGTCGAAAAGGCCGGGGACATAGCACCTATCAAATGCTCTTTGAGTCGCGCCGCCTGCTTGAGGGAATACCGCAACACATTTTCCTTTAGTGGCAAGGCTAGCACGAAGGTTTTTCAATCGTCCGATCATGAGTTCCGTGAACATGGGGCTGCCATATTGTGCCTCTCTGAAAGCTTTTCCTTCAGGGATGCTATGGATGCATAATATTCCATCCAATCCCTGATATTGCCGGGGTAGTTCATCCATGTCGCCCTCAAAAAAGTCAACGTTCGTGACTCCTTGCCTTGAAAACCTCTGTCTTGATGCCTGAATCATGCCCTTTGAGTTCTCACAGACAATAACCTTGCCCTGAGAATATGTCTGGGCGAGAAATCCTGCTTCAAGACCTGTGGCTGAACCTATGTCCGCAATAGTCTTCAAAGCAGTGTTTCCATTAAACAGTTCTACCGCCCGTAACAGGGACCATGCAGTAAACGGTCTGCATCGCGATTTAAGAAGGTCATAGAGCGGGATTCCCCCAATCGGCTCAGCGACTTGTTCATAAAACGTTTCAGGGTCAATTCGACCATCGCTCCAGCGAATCAGGAATTCTCCAACTCTTTCGACTTCCGTTTCTCCCTTTGCGTCTCGAAGATGCTGCTGCATCTGGGGGCTGGTCCTATACAGGAAGGATTCCCTATCCAGATATTGCCTGATTCTTTCGTTAAGATTCATATGCTTTTTGCGCATGCTCTCTTTTTAAATTTTTCTTTTGTATTAACTATAAAGTAGTTAATATCTCTCTCAATAAGAACATAGGGATGCAAATCAACATGAGCAAACACTAAGAATGCGCCAGTCGGGAGTCGAACCCGAGTCAATTGGTTTTTTCCTTGGGGAAAACCCTCTGCCATTACAGCTATTGATGGAAACCAACTATACTAACCACTGTACTACTAGCGCTTATGCCTTAATCTTTATGGAAGATTAAAAAGCTTTTGCTTCTGCTCACCTCTTCTCTTTTTTGATGTAAAATGTCCTAGGATGGACAAGAAAATGAGAAAGGGTACATCATCTTTTTAAAGTGGAATGCTATCTCATAGCTGAATGGAAAAAAAAGTTGTGCTCCCGCGTGATGAGCTCTTACACGAGAACCAGGCGATTGAGTGGTGGTATTATAACGGGTTTTTGAAGTCTAAGCGTAAAAATTATGCGTTCATGACCTGTCTCTTTAAGGCTGAAAAGGACAAGGTGAACCTTCCTTTTCTCAAGGTGCCTTTAAAGACGCTTTACTTCTCGCATTCTCTGCTTTATGATTTGAAAGAAAAGAAAGTCACCAAGGAGATACTGCCTCTTGTCCTAGTCTCTGAAGATAGTTTTTCAAAAAAGGATCTTTTTATCAACTATTTCTATCCCTTGAGAAAGTCGTTCATGAACTACGAAATCGCGCGATTTAACGATGACCTGCACGTCAAGACCAAATTCTTTGATCTCTGGGCGAAATCTGAGAAAAAACCTCTTCTTGAAGGTGGAAAAGGATTTATTGACCTTGGCCCTAAATCCACCTACTATTACACCTATCCTCGGCTTTCTGTCTCAGGATATGTGGGAAAAGATCCTGTACAGGGACTTGCCTGGCATGATAAGCAATGGTCAGAGCAAGGATTCATGAAAGACTCCTGGCTTTGGTTTTCCTTGCAGCTTGCGGATGGGACGGATATAGTCTGTTTTGATTACAAGGGAAAAAAGATGGCGACAATTTCTTATCCTAACAACCGTCAGGAAACATGCCCAGTGACCTTTTCTCCTTTGGACCGCCATTGGAAGAGCAAAGTTTCAGGGATTGCCTATCATCTGGCCTGGAAAATAAACGTAAAAAACTTTACAATCACCACCCGCCCTTTGATGGATGATTGCGAAATGAACTTTGGCTTCTTGAATTATTGGGAGGGCCCTTTAGAGGTCTCCTGCAATGGAAAAAAAGGGCAGGGCTTCATGGAACATTTAGCGGAGCAAGAACCTTCCGTCTCTTTCAGGAGATTCCTCATTAATGAACAAAAGAAGGCAATAAAGAATATTCTTGCCTATATGCATTAAGCTTTTATTTTCTTAAGGACTTGAGAATGGCAAATGCCAAGAAGCCAAGGCCTAAGCCTACGAAAATTCCAGCAGGGATATTTCCCCAGAGGAAACCGCAGCCAATACCTAAAAAGAGCCCTGCTGGAATGCAGAGACCTTCGCCCTTGTCTTCTTTTTTGGTTTCTTTCATGTACACCTCCGTTTTATGATTTACGCTCCTGCCAGGATTTGAACCTGGGACCTACGCCTTAGGAGGGAGTCGCTCTATCCGGGCTGAGCTACAGGAGCCTCAAAAAAGGAAGAGGATTTGTTTTAAAAAGGTTGGTTAAACCGGAAAACCGCCAAACCGTGCTTCCTGACCCTTGTCCTGTTGCAAGAATCGGGAAAGTTTTTCAATGATCTCTTTATGTGGTTGGGACGAGCTTATTTTTTAAGAGGGAGATGTCGTCAGGGGTGCCCAGGATGCCATCTTTTCCATTGCTGGTGAGTATATATTCGTAGTCTCCCGATGTAAATCGCTTGTAGGTCAGATTACCATACGCGTCCTGGGAACGGAAGTCGACTATGATTGCCAATGCTTGGCTCATATTGGCAGGGTAGGACCCTAATCTCGTCTTATAGAGCATCAATGCACGAGAATCCCAGCTTAAGGACTGGATAGTTGCATAGGCTTTTTGATCTGCGGCTCCAGAGGCGTTTGCATAAAGGGAACGGTTGATCTGGATTAACGGAAGCATGTTCGCTTCCTTTGCATTGTCTAGTTGCCGACGTGTAATCTTCGTTTCACGGTCTACGGCTATCCAAAGCACGCTGGTCAAGATGATGGCCAGTACGACGATGATCAATCCTGCCTTGACTAATGTCTTGCCTGCAGCTAGCTCTTTTTTGATATGGTCGCGTGATAAATAGAACAATATCAGGGTAACTCCTGAGAACAGGAAAGACACAAAGGGAAGGATGCAGGTGATGAGGGCAAGTATGCTTGTCGCGATGCCCCAGGAAGTTAATTTCGATTTTGAGTCCATGGTCATTCTGTCTATAACTGGGGTTTTTATTAAACCTTCTTCTCATACCAAGTTAATGAGATAGGATAAGATAAGTGCAGGAGAGAGGATTCGAACCTCCGAACTCACTAAGAGA
>CAIQQL010000050.1 GCA_903873955.1 uncultured archaeon
AGTTACTTTCGCCTTTAAAGGAATCCCTTTTTTGTCAATGGCAGTCAGGATAATTCTTTTATTTGCCGTCAAAGCATCTTGGGCAAACGCAGATAGGAAGCGCTTTACGATTAGCTCATAGAGCTTTTCTTCTTTACCTGAAAGTTCTCTATACTCTCCGGTGGGATAGATTGAGGGATGCGCAGGGTCAGACTTTTTTCCTTCAATAGGGGTCTTTCTTGTCGCAAATTGAGCTTCCGCGAAATGTTTTCTTAGTTTTTCAATTATTTTTTTTGGTTCTATTGCCTCAGGAATCTTTTGGGAAGAGGTTCTTGGATAAGAAATAAGCCCCTCAAGATACAGTTTTTGGGCTAATGCAAGCGTTTCTGCCGGATTGACCTTATGGAGCCGATAAGACTCTCTTTGCAGGGTCGTGAGATCAAATGGGACTGGGGGAGTTATCTTCTCTTGGGTCTTTTTTGTCTCTGCGAGGGCATCGGTTATTCCCTTGAATTTTTCAATTTCTTTCTCTTCGAAAATATCTCTTGGGTGCTTATAGGTAACTCCTTTTGCATCAGCAAATACCTGCCAATAAGGTTCTGACTTGAATCCCGCTATGAGCTTTTCTCTGTCAACAATGATCTTTAAAGCTGGCCCCTGAACTCGTCCAATGGACATCAGCCTAAATGACCCTGTAAGTTTGATTGCTTCCATGAGCGCTCTTGACAGGTTGATACCATAAAGCCAGTCAAGGATATGACGAGTTTCTCCAGCATAAGCGTTGCCCCATGCAAGATTAGTCAATGGCTCTTTGAAAGCAGTTTCGAGCTCTTTAGGAGTGAGGGTGGAGAATTTCATCCTTCTCGCGTCTTTTTGTTTGCAGATGAACCTCAAGACATTCCATCCAATGACCTCTCCTTCAATATCAAAATCCGTTGCCACAATGTACTCCGAAGACCTTGCAGAGAGCTTTTTTAGAATGTTGTAGTACTTTTTCGTAAATGCCGCACCTTTCCTTTCATAAGAAGGTACCCACTCTAAATTATAGATTGGCCATCCTTTCTGTCCTTTCACATAGGTGAGGCCAAATAAGTGACCTACTGCCGATGCAATATACACTGTTCGACCATCTCGTTCGACTTCATAATATGACGCCCCGTCGTCGGATATCTTTCGGGGCTTTCCTATTGCAGATGCTATTTTCAATGCGGCCTGAGGTTTTTCTGTAATAATCAGGATTGCACCATTCTTGAGAACTTTTGGATCCGCCTTTGCGCTTTTCTTTTTTTTCACTGGCTTTTTCTTCGTCTCTTCATGTTCTTCGAGCATTGAAGCGGGAGAAGGTCTTCCAGGATATTCTATCGTTGTCCTTTCTTCCATACTTGGTTTTTGCAGGACTTCTTTTTCGGTAGTCAACTTTGGTTTGATTAACGGTATAAAACTCTCTACAGCCATAGGACTACCTTATCTTTCGGGCTTTTAATGTTTTTCATTTATGGATCAGTTTTATCTTACTAAGTTCTTCTAGTCTCTTTTGGGCGCCGATTGATGAAGAGTACATCTTCCAAAATACTTTAGAAAGCCATTCGACCCATTCTTTGTCTTTTATTGTGTAGAAAAGGTACATTTTCTTATTAAGTTCATGGGCTCTTCCAGTCGGTTCTTTCACTTCTTTGAGTCGCGCAATCTTATTGTCAATAAGGTATGCCCGCACCGGTTGTTCACGATGCCTAATCTCGATTGCGTCTTTTCCGAGCTTGTAATTCAAAGAAAGTATTCTTTCGATATTCTCCTTCCCTGCAAAGTCTACCCGGCAAATAATCTTGATGGACACCTTTTTCTTTATGAGGTCCTCAAAAATTTTCAGCGCGTCAAAATCCTTGTTCTTATTGTTGATAAAGGAAAGATTTCCCGAAAAGATAAGCAATTGTTTCTGCGCACTGGACAATAACTGCCCAAGTTCTCCTAAGTTGGTCTCATCATCTGATTTAGCCTCTTCAACAATTGCTTTCTTTTGTTTGTCTCCGACATGCTGGAAAAGATCAAAAGCGGAAAACTCCTCCTTTTTCTTGAAAAGCAGTATTTCTTTCTCCAGATTTTCCTGAAAAAGCGAGCTTCCTAACTTTTCAACACTTGCCCAATAAGCAATTTTAAGAGCCCCCTTTGTACCTCCTCTAAATACTCTTGTCGCAATTGTACCCCACTCTTTTTCAATTTCCTCGACATAACGATCTGCAGTGCGCCAATTTCGTTTAATATGCTGAGCAATCTCTTGCATAGACCTTGGTTTTTTATAGACTAACTCTTCTATTTCTCGAACAATTTGAGAGTCAAGCATATGTTTCTCAGGGTTTTGCTTTTTTTAAGGATTATGCTATTATACAACACTATGGCAAATCTTGTATGCTAAATAGTCATATAGTTTACAACACTTATTTACATATGCATAAATATGTGTTCACCGGCGGTTGCTGTTCAGGAAAGAGTGCAGTAATCCAGGAACTTGCTCGGAGGGGAGAGCGCGTGCTTCCCGAAGCCGCACGCATAGTGCACGAAGAAAGGAGTAGGACTTTTAAGCTCGATGACCAAGAATCCAAATTACGGCAAATGGCAATCTGGGAACATCAGCTTCTCAGCGAGCAATCAACTGACCCCCCTTCCCACCTCAGTTCTCGTGTCTTTCTCGATCGAGGGTTAGTCGATGTTATATCCTATTTCTATTTTACCCATGAAAGCATCCCTGTCAATATCCTTCCTTATCATATTGGTAAGAGATACGACTGTATTTTTCTCTTTGAACGGCTTCCCTTCTTCCCAGATGGTGTACGTATCGAACAGAATGAGATTGAAGCCAAAAAGACCCATGACCGCTTGGCATCCGCTTATGCATGTTTTGGGTTTAGTCCTATCTATGTCCCATTAATGACGGTAAATGAACGTGCCGATTTTATATTGAATCAAGTTGCCCTTTTAGAACAAGATCGGAGGAATCATTGATTGGGGTAATCTTCTTATATCTCCCTGTCTTTCTAGATTAACCCATGATCGAAACCGAAGCAAAAATCCGTGTTACCCGAAAAGAGTTCTCCGATTTATGTAAGAAACTAGGGAATCCTCTGTTTTTCCGTCAAGAAAATGTTTTCTATGTCTTGCATAGAAAGTTTATCCGTATACGCTATGAGAAAAAACGGATATATTTTACCGTCAAAGGAAAAAAGCAAAAATCTTCCTATAATGCGCGTGAAGAGATTGAATTTGAGATTAAAGAACTCTCCCGTCCTGACCTTGAGCGTGTACTGTCTATTCTTGGGTTTACTGAAGAATTGCGTTA
>CAIQQL010000051.1 GCA_903873955.1 uncultured archaeon
AGAAGAGACTGCAATTGCATCGTTTCCAGTATAATTGAGCGATTGTTTGTAGGCATTGTCGCCCCAGCATTGGACATTGCCGTTCTGCAGGAGCGCGCAGGTGTGGTAACGCCCTGCAGAGATAGCGAGGGCGTCATTACCGGTGTAGTTGAGGGATTGTTTGTAGGAGTTGTCGCCCCAGCATTGGATGGAACCATCTTGTTTTAACGCACAGGTATGATATGCCCCAAGAGAAAGAACTGAATCTTCTGGAATAGTAGAGTAGGTTTTTACAAGCCCAGAAGGATTGTACAGATTATAAGAGAAATTTTTAAAAAAAAGGTTATTCACATTGGTAACTGTGTTTACGAGTAGGTAATCTGAAAGAAGGACCGTACCGTTTGCAAAAGTTGGGCCTGTGAAATTGATTTGTGGAGCAGGTATGTCCAGGATGTAAGAAGTATTGACAATCAGGGTGAAGATGCTGCTGTTCAGGTTACCGAATGTATCATTGACCGTGATGTTGAGAAGATAGCTTCCATTCAGGAGTGCTGTGCTGTTACTCAAAAAGCCTGTGCTGTTGATGCTGAATTGGGAGTCATTGACACTAAATCCTCCAAGACCAGAAGAATCTGTTGCACTCACCTGGAAGCTGAAGCTTGAGTTGTCGAGTATGTTGACTGGGACAAAGCTCGATGTAAATTGAGGAGGAATCGTATCGGAGCCAGGCAGGTTCAAGGTCATCGTTCGGGTCTCAGTAGAGTTGCAGTTTCCCGACGTATCACAAACAGTTGCGTTAAGAAAATAAACTCCAGAACTTAAGCCAGTAAACGCATAAAAAGGGGTTTTCTTCATATAAGTGTAGTTGTAATTATTTGATTGGCCGTTACTGTTATATCCCCAGCATTGGATGGAACCGTTTTGCTTGAGGGCGCAGGTATCCTGACTGCCTGCAGAAACTGCAATTGCGTCTGTGCCGGTGTAATTATTGGATTCACCATAATAATTATCACCCCAGCATTGGATGGAACCGTTTTGCTTGAGGGCGCAGGTATGGGTGTACCCTACACTAACCATAATTGCATCATTACGGGTGTAATTTAAAGATTCTCCATGGCCATTATATCCCCAGCATTGGATGGAACCGTTTTGCTTGAGGGCGCAGGTACGGGTGTACCCTGCACTAATCGCAATTGCGTCTGTGCCGGTGTAATTCTTAGATTGCCCATAATCATTTTGTCCCCAGCATTGGATGGAACCGTTTTGCTTGAGGGCGCAGGTGTGGCCATTTCCAGTAGCAACTGCAATCGCATCAGTTCCTGTATAATTGAGAGACTGATTATTTGAATTGGATCCCTGGCATTGGATGGAACCGTTTTGCTTGAGGGCGCAGGTATGATCTCCTTCAGTAGATACGGCAATTGCATCTGTACCAGTATAATTTAAAGCAAGACCTCCACTACTGTCCCCCCAGCATTGGATACTATTATTGCGCATAAGCACACAGGTATGAGTTCCGGCTGCGTTGATAGCGATCGCTTCACTGCCCGTGTTAGGGAAATTATTCCCAGTCTTATATCCCCAGCAGAAAACAGTACTGTTTTGCATTATTGCACAGGAATGCTGGCCATCTCCTGCAGAAAGGAGAGTATTACTATAGATACGAGAAACACTATTTACTAACCCTGAAGCATTGTAGAGATTGTAAGAATAATTCTTAAAATCAATGGCAATTACGCCAGTAATGGTATTTACAGAAATTGAATTAACCGCAAGGGTTGTTCCATTTGCAGGTGTCGGGTCGCTGAAATTAATCTGCGGAGCGGTAGTTGCATTCTGGGTTTCTTTCAATCCTGCCGAGGTCTCGCCTGCAGAGGAAGTAGAAAGAAGATTATTTGAAGCAGTGAGAAGAGATGCCTCTGCTCCGCAGATTAAAGGAAACCCTGGAGAAGTAAGCGAATTCATAAAAGAGTAAGACGTTAAATCTGAATAAACTCCTAGAGCGGCAATGCTTGACAGAGTCAAAATGAATAGAAAAATAGACAACAGAACAAATAGAAAGAACTGAAAAAAGGAACTTCTACACTTAACACCCCGCCTCATTTTTTGACTCGTTTTACCTCTTTTCCTTGCATATTAATAGAAAATGAAACTTATAAATATAATCCCTCCTCAAAAAGAGGTATATCGATGATAAAAAAAGGAAAAGGTAGACAAAAAATATAAAGAGGCAGACCTATGTTAGAGAAGTAGTGTAAAAACAGGATTTAACGTCAAATGTACTGCAAAATCTGTAATACGAAAAATTGTACAAAACACCAGTTTTTAGTTGGGAATGTAAGAAAAATAAGCGAGTTTTCAGGATCATCACCCCCCGAGATCTTTGTTGGGGAATGGAACTATCCTAATGTTTATGCCGGAATCCTAAGTCCTGAGGTATTGGGCGATACAAAAGTCTATTCCTCTCCAGAGGAGTGGCACATAAGAAAGCTCACGATTCAGGAGATTACCTCCCATAGGCAAAAGCTGATTTATGGGAGGACAAAGGAGAACGTGAAGAAAACAACTGAGAAGATAATAGGCGTGATGCAACAGGTGGCAATGACTCAAAAGCCGATTGCAGCAGAGTTTAAACTTAAAAAACCTTTGACCACTCAAAAAGAACAGGATAAAAGCACGCCTCTGATATCGACGGCAGGAGAAATAAAGCAAGTGAAATTGCAGGAAAATGTGAAAGTGCTTCCAAAAGTGGAGAGCCTAGTGGGTGATGATGAGATAAAATCAAAAGAGTCATTGTTGGAATTGGAACATTCAGGCATCGAGACATCGACGCTAATCAAATTGCTTTCTGCAGGACTCTTAGGGTTAAGGAGCAATCGCAAACTTGTTCCGACAAAATGGTCCATCACCGCAGTGGATGATATGCTATCGAAAGAGAAGCTGAAACGTATCAAAGAATACCCTGAATTACAGGAGATTGAAGTGTTCCACGCAGAATATGTAGGGAACCATTATGAGTTCCTGCTGCTTCCTGGAAGGTTTTCATTTGAGGTTATCGAGATTTCACTGAAGAACAAGGGCGTATGGCAGGATCATGAGGGTTTTTCAGGAAGAAAGAGTTATGCAGACAGTGTGACTGGGGCATATTATGCGAACCGTTTGGCCTTGACGGAGTATCTGGAAAGGATAAGACGTCAGGCAGTTTGTTTGGTGATGAGGGAAGTGCGTCCAGAGTATGATACGCCATTAGGGGTCGGCATCCTGCGACAGACCTCAAGAGAAGCATTTTCTAAAAATCCAGAGAAGTGCTCGTCGAAAGAAGAGGCATTTATCAAGATGCAGGCAAGAATGCGCTTAGCCCTGAAGGAATTTACAGAAAAATCAAATATCCTGAAAGAGTATAGAAAACAAAGGAGTCTTAACGATTTCTTTTATTGACTAAAAAAATTAACTCTTCTTAGGGTTTTTAGCAAGAGCTTCCTTGATGCTTTTGTTCAACTGCACCATAGAATCCTCAAGTTGCTGACGGTTCTTTGTACCGGTACAGACCAGCTTTCCATTGGAGAAAAGCAAGAATGTTGCTGTAGGTTCTACAAGTTTATAGACCAGTCCAGGGAACTGTTCAGGTTCATATTCAGTATTTTCCAGTTGGAGAGCAAGAAGGTTAAGGTTTAGATTCAGATCAATACTTCCAGAGGCAACAATGTTTTCTACAGTTATCTTGGGTTTGTCAGTTACCTTGATGCCAATCTTGGCTATCTGTTTTATGACTGCATCAATAACCTCTTTGACCTGCGCAATGCTCTTTGTACCGGTACAGACTAGGTTTCCTGATGAGAAGACTAGGACTGCAGACTTAGGTTTTTCAACACGAAGAACCAGACCGGGAAACTGTTCAGGATTGTATTCAGTGTTGCTCTGCATACGGGCAAGCTTTGTCAAGGGTATTTCCTTTCCTAAAGAGGTAGTAGCGACGATATTTTCAACGCGAAGATTAGATTTTGTAGCCATAGGTAAAGACCCTTATACCCTTTATAAATACCACTTCCTTTATAAAGCTTTCCATCACTACCGAAGATAAAAGTTAAGAGCGAGGTGCTTTCTCTTGCATTGCATCAGTGATGCGAGACCTGACCATGACGGTTTCCCCGATGTTGATGACAGCAGAGTATCGTAATAGGATTACCTTTGCATGATACTTCTTACTCAGTGGTTTGGACAAGGTGATGGTGACCCCATGAATCTTATTATCCTCAAGGAATACGTCTTTAGCAATTCCAAAATACTCGCCACTGTCAGTGTATACTTTCTTCCCAGGGATGGATCTTAACTGTAGCCTATCTTTATGTCTAGAAGAGACTACAATCAACAAGACTATTACAAAAAGAACCAATAAAAGTATGCCCCAGAGGAATATTGAAGGCCCTTCGGATAGGTTCACAGTAGGGGGACTGGGGGCAGGAAGTTGAGGATTAACTTCCCGAGGCGCACTAACCGTGAAGTTGACGCTTCGGTCTTGGCTTGTACCATTATAGGTGATAGTGACAATCAAGGTATAATTTCCTGAACCTGCATCGAAATCATTGAAGTGCTTAGTGAAAGATTGAGATTTAAAGACAGTAAACACGTCTTGGTTTCGATAGACTTCATTACCCTGCATGTTTAAGATTCTATAAGTCAAGTTGGTCTCTATAGGAGTTAAGAGATTATCCAGATTGTTCAGTACAATATAGACAGCCAAATTCTTCGAATTAGGCAATGCCGATGATTCTGGCCTTAAGGAGATACTTAACGGACCTGCCCCTACTAGATTGGTAGCTGCATTACCAACACCACCGCCTCCACCAGAGCTAGAAGCACTGCTTCCACCGCCACCGCCGCCTCCACCACTAGGGCTTGGAGTGCCCTGATAAAGGCTAAATCCTGAGAAATTAGAGGTGAGATACGTAAAATAATGACCAGTAGTATTTTGAACAGCATTGACTTTATACCAAGTGCCTAAACAAGATTGCCCACTGAAATTCCAAGAGTCGCATTTATGTAATTCGAGCAGACTTTCAGTAGAATAACTGGTGTCATCATAGTAGAAAATCACGGTGGCTCCGCTTGTGAAATTGTAAGGATTACTTATTCCATAGGTCTTAAGATAACCTGGCGCAGGACTACTGAGCAGGTCAACGCCAAAAACCTTGTTCGTTTCCGTCGTCACATTAATGCCGTGTAAGATGACCCTAAAATGCCCGGAATAGGCATCAAATTCCAAATCGCTTAACACGTCTGCAAACAGGTCGACAATTGTCCCATTTTGAGAGAGATTGCCGGTAAGAGTATTATTCGAGTAAGTCAAAATCCATGAAACATTAATTCCTGAAAGAGTATTATTGATCACATTCGCATCGAAGATAAATGGTTTCAAGGATTCAAAGAAAAACAGTGGAGATGAGATGACCGAACCACAAGAGCCATTGGCATAGAATGTGAGGTTGTAGTGTCCTATAAGTCCAAGACTATTGAACAGCACACTACCATTGGTGACATTAAAGATCCGTTGACCTCCAAGAGGGTCAGTGATATTAACCCAAGTTGCCCTTGCATTGTTGAAAATTGCCGTGAAGTTAAGATAGACGCCGCTCCTGTTAATATAGTAGGTTGGGGAAACACTACCTGAAACAAACTCAGCACAAGATAATGGAATTGCTGTAACGTTCACCAAGAGAGATGTTGAATTTGTGTTCCCAACAGTGTCATTAACGGTTAAGTTCATATAATACCTCCCTGGAAGTAAGGTCGTGATATTTTTCAAGAATCCAGAACAGTTTATATTGAAGCGAGTATCATTGACGCTAAAACAGCCAATGCCACTAGGGTCGGTTGCGGTGAGAGCATAGGATAAAGACTGGTTTTCAAAAATATTTTGTGTAGCAAGATTAGTGAAAACAGGTGCTGCAGTGTCTGGTACTCTAGAAGTTGTGACAATCAAGGTGAAGATGCTTCGGTTGGTATTACCAAAAGTGTCACTAACAGAAATATTCAGGAAATAAGTGAGGTTAGTGATTATTGAACTATTTCTGAGGAAGCCTGTGCTGTTGATAGTGAATCGAGAGTCATTGACGCTAAAGCCGCCAAGACCGGAAGGATCAGTCGCAGTCACCTGGAAGCTGAAGCTTTGATTGTCGAAGATATTGACAGGGGCGAAGCTGGAGGTGAATTGAGGAGCTGCAGTGTCAGGTGAGGTGTAGTTGACAACAAAGCTTCTCGTCGTGAAATTGACATTGCCGCTGGTGTCATTGGCGTAGAAAATGAAGTTATAATTTCCGTTGGAAAGATTGAGGGTTAGGGGCACACTATAACTCGCATTGCTTGTGCCATTAAAGAACCATAAGGAAGCGACACCTACATTGTCGCTGGCGGTGAAATTGATCAAGACTAATGTGGAGGTGTTGTAATAGCCGCCTGCAAGAGGGCTCGTGACCGTCAGGACTGGAGGGGTGGTGTCAGACGCGGAGTAATTGGCCATCGTCACTATATTGCCGTCCAGGGTGACCTGCGTCTGCGCCAGGGCCCGCCCGCTAAGTATTGCGCCGCTCTGGATGATGATCTGCTTTTCGCTCAGGATATTCCCATTGAAGGTCGAGTAGGTCCCGAGGGTTGCGCCGGTCAGACCGCCGACCTGCCAGAAGATATTACTTGCCTGTGCGCCGCCCGTGAGCGTGACATTGACGCCACTGGCCAAATTGAGGTTGCCTGCTATCTCAAAGATCCATACGTCACTTGAGTTCCCTGAAAGCGTAAGGCCACTATTGATGTTGACCGCAGTGCTCCACTTATATACGCCGGAAGCAAGGGTCTTGCCGCTAAGGTCTCCAGAATACAGTTCAGTGGCATCAGGTGCCCGTCCTGCCGCATCGCTTTCCGCAGCGGTCATATCGCCTATGGCAATACCGAGCAAGGAGCCGTTCGTGAGTCGGCAGGAGACGTTTGAGTCATACCCTCCTGTGTATCCGGCATTGTTGTCATAGATGTTCCCTCGCACTTTTGTGCAGGACACATCGGTGATAAAGGTTCCAGCGGCGGGATGCATACCGACATTCCCGGTAATAAGGGAGACAGAAGGATTGGCGTCTGAAACCAAAGTTTCAGCTAATATCGCAAAACTGCTGGCTGTCCCAAGATCCACTGCCGCAGGGTTTGGATGTGAGATCACATTTACAGAGAAGTTCCTGGTCGTGAAATTCACATTCCCTGAGGTGTCATTGGCATAGAACACAAAAGAGAAATTGCCATTAGCAAGGGTAACCGATACTGGCGAGGTATAACTTATATTCTGGGTGCCGTTGAAGAACCAGAGGGAGGAGACTCCGACATTGTCCGTTGCAGAGAAGTTGACCAGGACAAATGAGGAAAGATTGTAATAGCCGCCTGCAAGAGGGCTGGTGACTGTCAGGACAGGAAGGGTCGTGTCTGGGATATAGGAAGTGTTGACGATCAACGTGAAGATGCTGCTGTTCATGTTACCGAGGGTGTCATTGACCGTGATGTTGAGAAGGTAATTCACATTGGCCAGAGATGAACTATTCCAGAGGAATCCTGTGCTGTTGATGCTGAATCGTGTATCATTGACGCCAAATCCTCCAATCCCGGAAGAATCAGTCGCAGTTACCTGGAAGCTAAAGCTTTGGTTTTGAGCAATAGTCTGTGGTGCAAAGCTGGAAGTGAATTGAGGTGGGACGGTATCAATTATTTTATTTATAATTATTTGGCGTGTCTCAGTGATGTTGCATGCACCAGAGGTATCGCATACGCTTGCATTGAGATAATATATTCCATCTGCCAAAGAGGTAAAGGTAAACATCGGAGTCAATTTTATGTCTCTTCCCGTATAGTTGACTGATTGATTTGCAGTATTCTCTCCCCAGCACTGCACATTCCCGTTCTGCTTCAAGACGCAACTATGGTCGCCTCCCGTAGCGATGGCGATGGCATCAGATCCGGTATAGTTAAGGGCCTGATTATTATTATTCCATCCCCAGCACTGCACATTCCCGTTCTGCTTCAAGACGCAGGCATGATCGGCCCCAGCAGAAACAGCCAGAGCATCATATCCATTGTAATTTGTTGAGGTTCCATGAACGTTATAACCCCAGCACTGCACGCTTTGGTTTCGGGTCACCACGCAAGTTGTCCCATCTCCAAGGGTTAGAGAAACTGCATCAGTTCCCAGATAACCTGTGGATTGACCAAAAGAATTATCGCCCCAGCACTGCACATTCCCGTTCTGCTTCAAGACGCAGGTATTATCTCCTCCTGTCCTAATTGCAATCGCATCTCTTCCTGAGTAATTAGCTGCTTGCCCATAATTATTCCATCCCCAGCACTGCACATTCCCATTTCTTATTAATGCGCAAGATTGCATATTACCCGTAGCGATGGCGATGGCATCAGTTCCCAGATAACCTGTGGATTGACCAAAAGAATTATCGCCCCAGCACTGCACGCTGCCATTTTGCTTCAATGCACAAGTATTGTACTGCCCTCCAGAAACAGCGACTGCATCGTTTCCAGTATAATTTGCAGCCTGGCCATGACTGTTGTCGCCCCAGCACTGCACATTCCCGTTCTGCTTCAAGACGCAGGTATGAGTTTTACCTGCAGTGAATACGGTATCTTCAAGAGTGGAGGAGAATGAGCTGACTGGTCCTGAGAGGTTATACAGGGAGTAGGAGAAATTCTTGAAGTAAGTATATCCTGTACTTGTCAGTGTATTCACTGAAATGGATGTATTTGAAACAATGGTGCCATTTACAGGGGTAGGCGAGACAAAGAGGATAGTCACGGATCTATTGAGATCAGAAGAGTTTACTATCAAGGTGAAGATGCTGCTGTTCATATTGCCTACCGTATCATTGACGGTGATGTTAAGAAGGTAGGTGGCATCGATTAAGCTTGAACTGTTCCAGAGGAAGTTTGTGCTGTTGATTGTGAAACGGGTGTCATTCACGCTAAAACTCCCAATCCCTGATGGATCGACTGCGTTCAGTTGGAAGCCGAAGCTGGAGTTGTCGAAGATGTTGACAGGAGCAAAGCTGGAGGTGAACTGAGGCGCTGCAGTATCAGGCGCGGTGTAGTTGACCACAAAGCTTCTCGTCGTGAAATTGACATTGTGTGTAGTGTCATTGGCATAGAAGTAGAAGGTATATGCCCCATTGGAGAGATTGACTATCACGGGAGTCGAGTAGGTTACATTTCGCGTACCATTGAAATACCAGCGTGAAGAGACCAAGATATTGTCCGTTGCGCTGAAGTTCACCAGAATGAGCGATGTGGAGTTGTAATAGCCACCTTCAAGTGGGCTTATGACTGTTAAGACTGGAGGGATGGTGTCAGGAATATAAGAGGTGTTGACTATCAAGGTAAAGATGCTGCTATTTTTATTACCTACCGTATCATTGACAGTGATATTGAGGCGGTAGGTGACATTGGTCAGAGCTGAGCTGTTATACAAGAATCCTGTGGCATTGATTTTGAATCGAGTATTATTGACACTAAATCCTCCGATGCCCGAAGGGTCAGTTGCGCTCACCTGGAAGGAGAAGCTTTGATTATCAAGGATTGTCTGTGATGCAAAACTTGAGGTGAACTGTGGTGGGAAAGTATCGGGAGCAGTGAAGTTGACAACAAAGCTTATATTTGAGGAGTTCACATTTCCACTGGTGTCATTGGCGTAGAAAATGAAAGTGTATGCTCCATTGGAAAGGTTGAGAATCTCAGGGGTAGTATAGCTTACGTTATCTGTGCTGTTGAAGAACCAGAGTGAAGAAAGGTTTGTTTCGTCACTCGCACTAAAGTTGATGAGGACATATGAAGAGTTATTATATACTCCATTTTGCAGAGGGGAACTGATGAATAAATTAGGCGCAATGATATCTGGGGCCGTTGAAACATTGACACTAAATATGACTGCCGCATTTGTATAATTTTGATTGCCAGTCACATTGAAAAGATAGGTGTAAAAACCTTGACTAAGGGAATCATTTTCTCCATTTGTGAGCGCGAGACTATCTCTGAAAATTTGCAATGATCCTCCGGTTGTAAATCCTGTTGCATTCACAAAGTATGGAGCGAATCCAGAAAGATTATTTGCTTGGCCATTAAGTTGTGCGGTGATGATGGGTGTTGCAGGGTTGATGACATACGTTTGAGGGGAAGTGGAATTTGTATAATTCTGTGCAGTGACTGCACTAAAGAAGTAAGTATAATTTGCTGCATTTAAATCGCCAATCGCATATCCATATCTCCCTGATCCAAAATTAGTCATCGCATAAAGTTGTCCGCTAAGGTTAAGATAAGAGAGGACCGGACCGCTGCCTGAAGGGAAACTCCAGGTAACATTGAACGTATAATTTCTGGCTGATAAGTAAGTCACAGGTGAAATCGGATTTGTGAAGTTGGTTAGAGGATATAAGTAAGGGACTATGGTGACATTGACCAAAAGAATACTGGAGTTCCTATTTCCCACAGTGTCATTGACGGTGATATTGAGGTAGAATGCTCCAGGGAGGAAGGTGGTCTTATTTTGCAAAAATCCAGAACAATTGATAGAGAACCTGGTGGTATCATTGACTGTGAAGCAACCTATCCCGCTAGGATCTGTTGCAGTGACCTGGAAGGTAAGTGATTGATTGGTATAGATATTCTGTGTGGCAAGATTGGAGAATATTGGGGGAATGGTATCTGGAATAAACGAAGAGTTAACCATCAAGATCAATATGCTGCTGTTTTTATTACCTACCGTATCATTGACAGTGATATTGAGGCGGTAGGTGACATTGGTCAGAGCTGAGCTGTTATACAAGAACCCTGTAGCATTGATCCTAAATCTTGTATCATTCACGCTAAATCCTCCGATGCCCGAAGGGTCAGTTGCGCTCACCTGGAAGGAGAAGCTTTGATTGTCAAGGATTATCTGTGGTGCGAAACTTGAGGTGAACTGTGGAGGATTCGAGTCAAGGACAGTTAAATTCAAAGTTATTGTTCGAGTTTCACTGGTGTTGCAATTTCCTAAGATATCGCAAGCAGTTGCGCTAAGGAAATAATCTCCTCTGCTCAGACCTGTGAATACGTAGAATGATGTTTTTTTAAGATCATTACCATTGTATGTAGGTGACTGGCCATTGGTATCATCGCCCCAACACTGGAGGCTTCCGTTCTGCTTAAGCACACAAGTATGGAAGCTACCTGCACTAATTGCAATAGAATCATTTCCGTTATAGGTGATGGCTTGTCCTGCAGAGTTGTCTCCCCAGCACTGCACACTGCCGTTTTGCTTCAATGCACAGGTATGATATCCTCCTGCACTAATTGCAACAGCATCATTTCGATTATAGTTAGTGGCTTGACCCGCACTATTGTCTCCCCAGCACTGCACACTGCCGTTTTGCTTCAATGCACAAGTATGACCCTCTCCAGCGGTTATTGCAACAGCATCTTTTCCATTATAGTTCGCAGATTGACCATAACTGTTATCTCCCCAACACTGGATGCTTCCATTCTGTTTCAACGCGCAGGTGTGTGCATCCCCTGTGCTTATGGCAATCGCGTCATTTCCATTATAAGGTTGCATCTGTCCAGAGTCGTAACCTACTCCTCCCCAACACTGGATGCTTCCATTCTGTTTCAACGCGCAGGTATGTACGGACCCTGCACTTACTGCAATCGCATCATTTCCTGTATAATTGGCAGATTGACCATAACTGTTATCTCCCCAACACTGGATGCTTCCATTCTGTTTCAACGCGCAGGAAAAGTCATGTCCTCCAGTAAGTCCTAGGACATCTGTACCTGAGTAACCTCTGGATTGACCATAACTGTTATCTCCCCAACACTGCACGCTACCGTTTTGCTTTAATGCACAGGTAAAATACCCTGCACTCACTAGTACTGAATGATCCCAGATACGAGAAAAGCTTTTTACGAGTCCGGTTGTATTGAACAAAGAATACGTATAATTTCTAAAATCAGTGTCTGTTGCACTGGTAAATGAATTCACTAGGATTGAATTCACCACAAAGATTGATCCATTCAATGGGGTGGGGGCATTAAAGTTGATAACTGGGGCAAAAATATCGGGAATAAATGAGGAATTGACAACCAAGGTAAATATACTGCTGTTCATGTTGCCAAGGGTGTCATTGATGGTGATGTTCAGGAGATAGGTGATGTTGGCAAGCGTTGAGCTGTTATATAAGAACCCTGTAGCATTGATCCTAAATCTTGTATCATTCACGCTAAATCCTCCAAGCCCTGAAGGATCAGTTGCGCTCACCTGGAAGGAGAAGCTTTGATTGTCAAGAATAGTTTGTGGAGCAAAGCTGGAGGTGAATTGAGGGGCGAAGGTGTCAGGAATAGTATAATTGACAGAAAATGAGACAAGGGAAGAGTTCAGATTGTTTGAAGTATCGTTGGCATAGAAAATGAACGTGTATGCTCCATTGGAAAGGTTAAGCATGAGTGGGAGAGTATAACTTAGATTCTGTGTGCCATTAAAGAACCAGAGGGATGAAATGCTTACTTCATCGCTGGCACTGAAGTTGATCAGAACATAGGATGATCCATTATAGTATCCATTTTGGGCAGGCGAGTCAATATATAATATAGGAGCGGTTGTATCTGGAGCACTCGAGACATTTACACTAAGGACCTCAAAAGCGTCGGTATAATTTTGGTCGCCTGTAACATTGAAAAGGAAGGTATATGCTCCTGCTGAAAGGGTAAAATTGTCTCCATTCGTGATTGAAGTGAAATTCAAGAAGATAGCTAACGTACCTCCAGAAGTAGACCCTGTGACATTTACTGTATACGGCTCAGTTCCAGAAAGGTTGCCTGGCGCATCATTAAGCAAGGCAGTAATCGCTGGGGCAGTTCTGTTTACTTCTAAGATATCAGTTCTTGAAAAAGAAGTATAGTTTTGCCCGCCAGAGCTGGTATAATTATAGATATAAGATCCTGCGCCAAGAATAGACGCGTCATTGACCGAGTTGCCATCTGCAATCAAATCCCCATTTCTGAGCAACGAATAGGTGCAATCACCGTCTCCCTCATTGCTTGCAGAGGCTTGATAATCGCTTGCAGAACCATAGACAATCGAACTCGTGAGGGAGCTAGTCAGTTCTGGTGTTGCTTGGGTGACGAGGAAGGTGTATGTTTGCGTCCAATTCGCTGCGCCAAGAGTGTTATTAGCGAACCAATAATAACTAAAGCTACTGCCTGCAGATAAGGAGAGAAGTTGGAGAAGAAAGGTGTCTCCTGCCGGATTGGAAACGTCACCTCCACTCAGGCTTTTGTTCTGCCAGGTGCCTGTGGCATTCGATGAGAAGATGACTTCATTGACTGATCCTGCCCCAGGGGAGATGTCTACAGTTGCATTGCGAGGGGCAGCATGGTAGCTTCCGCTGCTTCCAAGAGAATTAGAGGAGAACTGGGGGGTGGCAGTTGGAGGTAAGGGCTGCATGGTGATATTATAATGGATTATATTGGTCATGCCATCAGAGGCCAAATTCCAGCTAGGTATGTTAGAACTATTGAGAATGATGGTTGCGTTTGCATCTCCAGAGGTAGAATTGGCGAAGAGAATGACTGTATCACAATACCCCTGGCAGCTATCTGTGGGGCTGCCAAAGTTTACAAAATAGGAGGTTGTTCCAGGCGAGATCCCGACGTTATCTGCATTGAACTCCGAGGCATTGACACAAAGAGCGTAGACATTATAATCTGGATTTGTTGGTGTTGAAGATGAATTGACTGAACCATCGATGAAACATGCCGCGTGACCTAGATTTAAGCTGAAGAATAGAAAACTTACAAATAAAATGCTCAGCGATACTATACGAAGGTTGAAGTTCATAAATGTCCTCTTTAGACCAAAATTAAAATGTTTTTATGGTTAATAAAACTAACTCTTATTTCTTTTTCTATATTCTCATGAGATTTCATCTTTTTTCTCGCTCATCCTATCTTCTTTATTAAGAAAAAGGGTCACAAAATTCATCTATCTGCGTCGTGACCGTTCAGGTTCTTCTAAAAGAAGAAAGCTCTTTGAAGCCTGTGCAAAACTCTCTTTTCACTTTAAAGCATAACCTAAATGAGATCCCTAGCAGGCTAATAACCTTGATAATCCAAAGTCCATCCTGGGTTGTGGAATACTTCTGGGCGCTTGTCTCGGCTCCGACTACCCTCAGACAATAATATAGCTGTTCTTGCCCTGTGTGACCATCATTTACTGAATGATTCCCGCGCGGAAGCTCTGCATTATTGATGCTTACAAAAGCGAAGCGGCTCATATTTGTCTGTGAACATTCTGGTTTCAGGGTGCTTGTGGTGGTGCCTATGGAAAAGTTCCCCGCATACAGCGCGGTATCTGGGTCAGTCTCACCATGTACATCGGTTGCGTTGACTTCAATATTTCCCACACTGATGGGGATATTGCCTGTGTTGTTCAGGACGAGCGGCATATTTGTGGGGAGTGCCTTGGTTTCTCCTGCATAAAGGGTATTCCATTCAAGGAGATGAGGGCTCAGGGCAAAAGAGATAAGCGAGCCATAAACCTATGAGGTTGTCGTGTTGAAGATAAAAGACCCCTGCATGTCTGCAATGCCTGCGGTGATATTCCACACTCCTGACTCATCAAAATACCATAATGGAATCATGCAACTATAATTCACCTTAGTCGCATCAATGTCTCCAGATTTTATGCAGTGGGGATCTGTTCGTACCAGTTCCCCTGCCCGAATAAAACTAGCAAATGCGCTTGACTCATTGAAAATCCCGGTTCCTGCAGCGTCAAACGCAACAAATGAGAGGCTGACATTGATAAAGGTATCTTCAGCGGGCATCTGGACAGGGAGGGGGCTAACCCAAATTATTTGGGGCGCAGTGATATTCGGTAGAATTGATGAATTTACCCTTAAAATAAATATGCTGCTGTTCATGTTGCCGAGGGTGTCATTGACGGTGATGTTGAGGTGATAACTTATATTGGTGAGGGTTGAGCTGTTTTTCAGATATCCTGTGCTGTCTATACTGAACCGCGAGTCATTCACGCCATATGCTCCGATGCCGGAGGGATCATTTGCTGTAATCTGGAAAGAGAAGCTGGAATTATCAAAAATAGTTTGTGGATCGAAGCTCGAGGTGAAAGAGGGGGGGAAGGTGTCAGGAAGGTAATGGGCTGCAGTTACATTATTGGTGTCAAGGGTAACTGCGCCGTTCTGCGCGAGCAACCTCCCGCTTACATTTGCGCCGGTGGTGAGAGTGATGGACGTCAAAGCCAGGAGGTTTCCCGCGAAAGTTGAGTACGTCCCAAGCGTTGCAGAACTGCCTACCTGCCAGAAGACATTGTTGGCCTGGGCGCCATTGAGAAGAATCACCTTGCTATATCCTGCGGTGGTAAGCGTGGTAGCCATCTGGAAGATGAAGACTGCGTCAGGGTCGCCCTGGGCATCAAGTCTCAGGTCCCCGGTTATCCCAAATGTGCCGCTCGGAGAATTGTAGACCCCCGCAGTCTTGTTTGTGCCTCCAAGTTCTGTGTCTGTGGTGACTGCTGCTCGTCCTGCAGCATCAGCATATGCAGTAGACAGATTGGCCTTGGCCTCTTGGGTGACTGCGTCATCCGCATGGTTTATCCCGTTCAACGTCCCGGGGGGGAACCCGCCAATGGTTGC
>CAIQQL010000052.1 GCA_903873955.1 uncultured archaeon
AGGCAATGAAGAAAGCTCAAGAAATCCCTGAAAAAATCCTGGAAGTTGAAGCGGTGATGAGTGTTCTCGAGAGGGAGATTGACGGCATGATGCGTTCCATCCCGAATATTATCCATGCTTCGGTACCTATCGGAAAGGATAGTTCCCAAAATGTGGAACTGCGCAAGATTGGCACCCCTGCAAAGTTTGATTTCCCAGTCAAAAGTCATGTCGAGATCGCTGAAAATCTGCATGTCGCTGACTTTGACACTTCAGCAAAAACTTCTGGCAATGGATTCTATTACCTTATTGGCGATCTGGCCCTTCTCAATCAGGCGCTCATAAGATTTGGTATTGAGAAAATGGTCAAGAAGGGGTACACTTATACTGAAACCCCGATCATGATCCATGGGGATGTGGTAAATGGGGTCATGGCATTCACCGATATGCAGAACATGATGTATAAGATTGAAAATGAAGACCTTTACCTTATTGGGACTTCTGAACATTCACTGATTGGGTACTTCAAGGACAAAACCTTTACCTATAAACAGCTCCCTCAAAAATCAACCTCTTACTCCATTTGTTTCAGGAAAGAAGTCGGCAGTCATGGCATCAATGAAAAGGGATTTTACAGGACGCACCAATTCAATAAGGTTGAAATGGTCGTTGTCTGCAAGCCAGAAGACTCCTACAAGCTCTATGATGAGATGCTTGAGATTTGCATTGAGATTTACAAAGAGCTCGGCATCCCTACGCGCGTCCTTGAATGCTGCTCAGGTGACTTGGCGGATCTTAAAGCAAAGTCATGTGATCTTGAATTCTGGAGCCCTGCACAAGCAAAATATGCTGAAATCGGGTCTTTGACCAATATGGAAGAAGCCCAAGCTCGCAGACTAGGCATTAAATTTACAGATGAAAAGGGTGAGAAAAAATATACCCACACTTTAAACAACACGGCTATCGCGACTTCTCGCGCCATGGTCGCTATCCTTGAAAATTACCAACAAAAAGATGGTTCTGTAATCATCCCTAAAGTGCTCGTCCAGTTTATGTTCGGAAAGACAAAGATTGAATCAAAAAAGAAATAGGTGTGTATCCAACTAAATTTCTACAACCACCCCTAAATTACCATGATCAAAGAACTTGACACAATCTTCCAGAGTGGAAACTATGTGACTGTAGTTGATAGTAGCATCATCACACCCAGAATATGTTCGGGGTTATGCAATCGTCTAGCTCAAAGTGGTCTGTATAACCTCCATAGGCTCCCTGACGAGATTTTCCAAAGGGGAAGAGAGCGAGTGCAAACATTGCAGGAGATCATCAGTCAAAGAACTGCAGTCATCCCTCAACAAGTCGCAGAAAGCATACGGAACTATCTTGAAGTTCTAAAAAAACGAGGAGAATATATTGTCGCAGAGATATCCTTTCGGAAAGATAGGAAAGAGGCCATGCACAAAGACGGCAGGGTCGCTGACTTTTTCTCTTATTTGAGGACTCTTGCTGAACTCAAAAGGACGGTATGCCAAAGAGACGTCCGTGACCCTTCCCATTCCCTCAACCCTGACCTTACCCTCTCCACGACCGATCCCGATTATAGGAAGGAATTTGCACACAATGAGAGCACTTTGCAAAGGATCATTGAAAAAGATGAATTCTTTGTCAGAAGACGCGGCACATTGCCCCAACAAAAAAGACCCTGCCCAAGCAAGGTCCATGTCTTTTCTGTTGCGCGGGCTCTTGCCCAAAAAGGATTTAGCATCGCCATACTGGAGTCAGATAAAGACCTCAAGCATCTTGCGTTATCAGCTGAAACAGAAGAGAGCACCATATCTCCCGTCCGAGATTATGAAGATCGCGCCCATACAGTCTCTTTCCCTTCTGGGGCCAGTCTCATCTTATACCATCCAGAAACGGCTAAACCTGCAAATTATGCTCCTTACAGAAACAGAACGACCCATCTCCTATTTTAAATAAAAAACCTTTGATTATTGAACCGGACTAAAAGTTGACCTAGTCCAGAAGTTTGTCTAAGACTGCCAAGGATATCCCTAAAAGAGTCAATATCACTACAATCCAACCTGCCGCCTGAGTTACAAACAAAGGAATATGATGGATGTAGAGTATCCCTGAGATCATGCTAGACGCAACAGCCAGAGAGACCAGAATTCCGGTCAACCAAGCGATCAATCCCCAAACTCTTGCCAAGACATTCTCCGTAGAGGTCATCACCTTACTAGTCTTCTGCCTCTTTTTAGCCATATTTAATCTACTCAGATTTTCTATATAAACATTTGCTCGATAATAATAAATACCTGGTCGCCATCCTGGATTTAATGAAATCATTGGTCACCGGGGGAGCAGGGTTCATTGGCAGCCATATCGTCGATGCGCTCATAGAACGAGGAGAAGAGGTAGTAGTCGTAGACAATCTTTCTAATGGTAGGAAAGCAAATCTTAATCCACATGCAAGGTTCATACAACAGTCCATCACGGACCCGCTTGATGAATTGTTTAACAATGAAAAATTTGATTATGTCTTTCATCTTGCTGCCCAGGCAAATATCCGACGTTCTATAGTAGACCCTGCAGAAGATACCTTCACCAATGTCTATGGCAGTATAAACATTTTCCAGGCCTGCTCTAAGTATAATATCAAAAAAATAGTCGTCTCGTCTACAGGAGGAGCAATATACTCCCCTAAAGCTCCCTTGCCCTGCAACGAGCGGTCCGCCTGCGAGCCGCTTTCTCCGTATGGACTTGCCAAGAAGACCGCTGAACAATATCTTGAACTCCTTTCCCATCTCAATCCCTTGCCATTTGTCATCTTGAGATATAGCAATGTTTACGGACCTAGACAAAATGCCAAAGGTGAAGCAGGAGTCATAGCAATCTTTGCCGATAGCATATCCAAAGGCGCACCAATACGCATTTTTGGCGATGGAAACCAAACACGGGATTTTGTTTTTGTAGGTGATGTCGTGAAAGCCAACCTCTTAGCCCGGAATCTTAGCGGAACATTTAATGTCGCTACTGGGATCGGAACATCCGTAAACCAACTCGCTGAGCTTTTGATGCGCCTCAGCAACAAAAAAACAGTCATCGAGCACTTACCTGCGATACCTGGAGAACTGTTTCATTACCGTCTTGATGCGCAATCCTTGAAGAAAGAAGGATGGAAGGTCGAATATCCCTTGGAAACAGG
>CAIQQL010000053.1 GCA_903873955.1 uncultured archaeon
AGATACTTGAGGATGAACCAGTTACGGAATAACGCATAGAATACGAGCTTGTAAGGGAAGACGTCGCTGAATATCCTTCCTTGGTTCTTTAAGGATAACAGCCTTTCTTCAAAGAAATTGAAGTAGAGATGTTCTTGACCCTTGTAGGGAACGGTGATTTTCTGGTTTATGCGTAAAAGAGGGATGGTGATAAAGGTCGTATTCTCTTTGGTCATGAGCTCATCTTCTTGTGCTTTTGCAAAATTCCTGAACTGCTCAAGATGGCTGAGAAGATAATCTCTCCTAACCATCAGCTGTGAAAGGGTCGTGACCTCGTGCACTTTTTTGAAGCCAAAATATTCCGTAAATCCCCGTGAACAGATGGATGCATAATCGCCGATAATCCAGGAATGCTGATATGCTGCGGCACAGCAGATTTCCCGGTTAAAGTGCTCTAGAGCATACATCTGCAGATATTCTTTGTAAGGGAGCGGTCGGCTTCCCGATTCTGAAAAACAGACATAATCAAAGGAGTTCAGCAAATCTTTGATCTGTTCAGTAGAACAATGTATCAATTCTTTCTTGGAGATTGTTGTCCAGGTCCTTTTCATTGGCGGCAGACCAGTATGGTATGGGGTTCTTTCTTTTTCCATATCCTTGAATGCTGTCCGTAGCAGGTCTTCGCTTGAATATCCTTTCAAGGTCTTTTGGTATGCTAGTTTTGCTATCGCTTCCCTTTCTTTTTCATGTGTGAGATAATACTCGATTTTTTTCAGGAGTTCTTCCTTGTCCTTGAAACTGGCGATGTCTTTGCCTTCTTTGAACATGGGGAAATATCCCTCGCAGTATTCAGTGAGTTGAAATGCCTTGCACGAGTTCACTTCGAAAAAGCGTTCAAGTAGATGGGATCCTTTGAAGACATTCTTGGAAAGGCAGAGATTGATCTTTGTCTCATTGATAAGTTTGACAAACTCATCACTTGGGATCTTTCCCCCATAGACTTCTCTGAACTCAGGATATTTTTCCCAGCCTGCACCGCACACTCTTACCTTGAAATTTCTGTTAAGGAGATGGCGTAAGAACTCGATACGATCGCCCTTGGGTGTGCCTACAAAACTGACATCATACTTCTTTTCGGCTTTCATGGGTCTGAACTCTTCAGTGTTCGCACCGCACATAAAATAATATTTTTTCTTTTCTTTTCTGTACTCATTGAAGTACTGGGGTTGGGTTAGAAAGAAATAATCCATGAATGGAAAAAGAAGAAGGGTATGATCTTCAAATTTGATATCATCATCACCGCAAAAATCGATGATCTTGGCCTTTGGGGCAAGCTCTTGGACCTTTAACAAGGTATCAAAGGAGAGCTCTTCAACCATGAGCCAGAGGAAAATATAGTCGGGCTGTTCATTTTTTACGGCTTCAAGAAAGTTTTGGTTCATCTTTTCTTTGCCATAAAGATAGGACTGCTCCTGGGGATCAAATGTTGCTACCTTGCCAAATAACTTTCGCAGAGGGCTGTCCCACATCTGATAGGTATGCCAGTTTTTATTATGACACGACCAGGCTGCAAAAAGAATTTTTTTACGCTTGAGGCTCGACACCATGGTTACTTGCGGTTCTTTATTTGAGATTCGACCCAGAGATAGGTCTTTGTAAGCCCAGCTTCAAGAGGCACTTTTGGGGTCCATTTCAATACTTCTCGTCTCTTCGAGTTATCAGACTGTCTTCCCCTTACGCCCTGGGGTCCTTCGATATGCTTTAAGGAAACATTCTTTGTTGAGATCTTGCTTAACAGATTGGCTACATCATTGATGGAGATGTCTCCGTCACCGCTGATGTTCAAGGGTTGGGAAAAATTGCTGTTCATCAGGTCAATTAGCCCCTCGACACAGTCTTCGACATAACAGAAACTGCGCGTTTGTTTTCCGTCTCCCCAGATTTCTATCTCTCCATTCTTTTGGGCAAGGGCCATTTTCCTACAAAGTGCCCCGATCACTTTTTCTTTTCCGCCCTCAAACGTTTCTTCAGGGCCATAGACATTCTGGAAACGGGATATTCTGACTTGGCAGTCCCGTTCTTCTGCTGCATGCAGGAGCATTCGTTCAGTGATCAGCTTTTCCCATCCATATGCGCCTTCAGGATCGGCAGGATAGGCTTCCTCCTCTTTAAGTGGGGCCACATCGGTTGTGCTTTGCTTGTAGATAGGATAGACGCATGCAGAACTGGTGAACAGGACCTTTTTTCCTTTGCTTGCAAGGACTCCTTGCAGGGTATTGGTGTCTATCTCGAGATTATTCTTGATGATCTCGTAATTCCAACGGGAAAGATGTCCGACGCCCCCGACATCAGCCGCAAGCGCATAGACCTCATCGATATCCTGGAGGATCTTAATTGCGACATCTTTGTCACGTAAGTCAGCAAACCAGAATTCATCTGCTTCAGATTGGCTGAACTCTGGTTTTTTAATGTCAATACCTCTTACCCAGAATCCTTTCCTTTTGAGAGCACGAACTAAATGATGGCCTATAAACCCTCCAGCACCAGTGACTGCTATCTTTTTCATTGTAGTTACTCTTTTTCGTTAAGTTCTTATTTAAAGATTATTGTTCGCGCGTCTAGAGCAGGATAATGACGAAAATAAGAAGAATGAACGTCAGGAGCATGCCTGCATAAATGACTCCCAATGAGAGGTTATGGAGGAATCCGCTGAACCCTTGGGTAGAATAATTAAAGGTATAATTGTCCATGTTTGCGTACATGTATGGGGCAAAGTAAAACGCATCGAGGCTCTTTGATTGTTGCACCAAATCAGGACTCAGGTCTAGGGAAAGCCTGTAGACCCTGAAGAAAGGATAGGTCTCTTTTGAACCAAAGAGCTCATTTGTCTGGGACTTTGTGGCATAGATTGTTGATACCAAGGTTGCATGTTCAGTGAGCGCCGTAAGCACTCTTTGAGCAGACGTATTGAAGTCCTGATTGGTCGCAACCCATCCCCATCCACAATCCTGGACAACGCATTCAATCACATACACATTGGTTGGTTTTTTGATGACTCTGGTGAGATTCTGGTCATAAGCATAGAACTGAGGGAACTGCTGGAAGCTTAACATCGGTTTATCGGTCGCAAGCCACAGGCTTTGGGCAGTATAGATCCTTGAATCAAACAAGAGCAGGTCATTTTCTGTGGTCTCGCTGTTAAGTAAACTCTTCAATTGAGAAGTCTCGCTTGTGGTAAAATATTGGGAAGGAGTTCCATAACCGTGTCCTAGATTGATGAACATGACAATTGCAAGAATGGCGATGATGAAAGAGCTTATGGTTTTTTGATTGATTCTTTTGAGCCCTGCATACAGTGCATATCCTGCAGGGATGGAGAAGACAACATGCATGAATGCAAAGTGTTTTTGCAACCCGCTTCCCCCAGTCTGCAAAAAGAAGGGGATGCACAAGAAGAGAAGGGTGAAGACCAGCGGGACCTTCTCTTTTCTTATGAACATGAGCAGGATGCCTGCAAGTCCAAATAGTAAAAGGGGTATGTCTGTGTAATATAACAATGAGACATTCTGGTACATCGCCGGGTTGATCAGGTTTTGGAAGAATGAAGTTCCTTGTCCTGCAAGACCTCCGTACAGCTCCTGGGCCTTTTGCACATGGATGACTCTGCTAAAATAGACATCCACAATCCCTTTTTGCGTATAGAGGATATAATTGAACGCAAGGAAGGGTAATGCAAACAATAACAATATGAGCAGGAGGATGCCGAGATGTTTGAGATGGATCCTGGTGAACACTTTCTCTTTTTTATCCCAGAGCAAGAATGCTGCAAAGAGCAGGAACGTCATGATAAAGAATGGGGCGTTATATTTCGTGAGCAAGCCCAAGCCGAAGGAGATTCCAGAAAGGATGATCCAATAGAGCGTTTTTGTCTTGATGTATCTGATACCCAGATAACTTCCAAGAAAAACAAAAAAGAAGACAAGCAGGCTTTGTTCATTGAAGGTCATTCGCACGAGGAAGTTGGCAAATGTGGTAAAGAACGCTGCAAGAAGCCCTACTTTTTCATTATATAGTTCTCGTCCAAGCAAGAACACTACGATGATGAGCATGGTTCCGCAAAGCAGAGGGAACAAACGGGAGGCCAAGGTGGTGTATCCCATGAACTTGAAAGCCAGGTCACTTAAGTAAAAATACAGGGGAGGATTTGAATGGGTGGAGATCAGTCCTGCATGGATGATCCCTCCGCTTTGTGACGCGTAGAGCATGTCATCCGCAAAGACATCAAGATGCAAGGCGGCTATGAGACGTAGAATGAACCCGACAACAAGAAGGATGAGCAGATATCGCTCATATTTTTTTTCAGGCGCATAAATGAGGGCAAT
>CAIQQL010000054.1 GCA_903873955.1 uncultured archaeon
CCTTTCTGAATAAACTTGTAAATCTAGATTTAGACCAGTACTTTTTGCTTTGTTATATACCTCATTAATTATCTTTTCTTTCTTTTCTTTCGAAAGCGTTTCTTTGGTTGCAATAATCACATCGATATCGTTATAATATTTATAATTGTTCTGTATCGCAGAACCACAAAGAGTTATCGAAATAACATCGGGGACATAATCTAGAACAAGCTTTCGAATTTTTCTTTCTATAGATATTGATTTAGGATTATACTCTAATCTTCTCAATAAGTATTCGGTTTTCAGACCAGCAATGCTTCTTAGTTTAGGCCTTACAAATCTACTTAGATAATTTGAATCTTGCTGACTAAGTCTTTCATTTCTAAGCTTTTTGTTTATTACCTCCATAGCCTTCTTAGTGAATAAGCCTTTTTCTTTCATATAACCCTTATAAGTGTTAAGTATATAAATTTTTCGATATGCCCCATTTTCATTTGAAATGGCCTTATATTTTAGAAGACTATAAATCACGTACAATCCAAGTCACGAAAACGTGACTTGAACTAAACCTTAAAGCCTCTACCGCGACTTGAACGCGGGACCTCGTCCTTACCAAGGACGCGCTCTAACCAGCTGAGCTATAGAGGCATGAGAATATCTGCAAAGAACAGTATAAAAGAATAACGGTTTTAGGAAGATTGGTTTTTTTGGCTATTTTCTTTAGGAAACCAGTTTAAACTGACAACCTCACCAGTAATCCCTTTGATATTTGAGCCTAGCCCTCCTAGCCAGGAATAATAGGCACTATATAGCCTAGAGGCCTCAGCATGGTTACTCAAATGCAGGTTCTCATTTGAAATGATAATGAACGCACCGAGAAGGAAAAAAAGGAGTAGATATAGCAAAAATTTCATTTAACTGCTGCAGTTACCGCAGAAGTTATATTGGCAGCACTGACAGAAGAATTCGATAGGGTCCAATCTTGCTGGATAGCATAGTTGGATACCTTTGCAACATTTCCAAACATGTTTCCCAGCCAGCCAACATACAGTTTCCCAGCATTTAATACACCATCAAGACTCGTAAAGTCGAGTTTTTGAGTCATGTACACTTGATAAAATGAAAACACCAGAAAGAGCACAATTGAGGCCACAACTACAAATCCTAGCTTATGTCTCACTTCCTTGGCCTTGAAGACCATCATCAGGATGACCAGGAAGATGCCAATTAATACCAGAGTAATCCAGCTTATCATCATACACCTCTTATATGCTAATGCTAAATTGTATAAAAACCTTTCCAACCAAATCTTTAAAATACCTCTCTTCCCTAGATAGCAATATAGCCCTGTAGTCTAGCGGTCAAGGATAGGGGCCTCTGGCGCCCCTGACCTCGGTTCGAATCCGAGCAGGGCTATTCATATTTTTCCCAAAATAAGGTTATTTTTATGTATCGGGCTATTTGAAAAAGGGACAGGACTGTTCTATCTTATGCTTTTGTCTCCATCCTTAAAATGAGAATGAAGATGCGACCCATCGCAGAAGGGTTTGTTTTCGGATTTCCCGCACCTGCATAAGGTCATACGGTTTCGCGACTCATAAGCTTTCCCATCTGAAGAGATCAAGGTTATCCCTCCCCTAAGACAGAGCGGACCGCTGACCTTTGCTTGTGAATCCTCCATGACTTTTATTGAGGGTTCAAATGCAGGTTCAATGGGTTTCTTTGATCCTTTATTATAAACGACCAGTCTTCCAGAAGGGCAATTACATGCTGTTTGTATTGCTATTTTTTTTGATTTGGCGTTATTTGAATGCTTGACATTTTCCCAGGTGCCTCCGGATAGATGGCAAAATCGTGCAGATGAACAAAATCCTGGGGCATCAGCGAGATCTAGTCCGGGTCCGAAGATTCTTCGTGCCTGTTGTTGGTGTTTCTTTTTGCTGGCCGTTTCTGTGCCATCAAACTTAGAGGATATATGGTGCCCGTCACAGAAAGGTTTGTTTGCAGATTTCCCACACCTGCATAATGCACATCCTGCTTGTTTAGGATAGCTCTCCCCTTTCCTCCATTTTTCAGGTTCGCCCGATTTGCCCGCGACAGAAATCTCTTTTGCAAGAGGGATATTTCCAGAAACAATATACGGACCATTTTTCTTTATGGTGACGGTTTTATCAGTTTTCATGACCTTCCTTTTATTCGATTTTAGGATGTCTGTGCTAACTTATATACCTTTAGCTTAATTGGACATAATCCTTGTGAACTTTTTTAGGATTGCGTATGGGGCTGATGAAACTCCCACGAGAGACTCTGAAGGGCACCTGTAATTCTTTAACCAAAACCCCTTTGTCGGGCATTTATCCAATAGATAATACCTGCGGCGATAAGGATTCCGAGGATTGCTGCCGTCAGGTTTGGATGTTGAAGGACTATCGGGATGACTGGAGTTTTGTCGTTTTTTATCTCTTCTAGAGTTTGATTTGTCTTTTCTTCAGGGTTGATCTTTGTTTGCAGAGGGATATCCTGGGGCGGTTCAAGAGGGCCGCTCTTATTCTCTAAAAGAGTGACTGTGCTTGAGTTGTTTGTGTGATTGGCCCCATTTTTCATGTTATTGCCCTCCGTTTTTGAGGAAGAGCCTCCTCCTGACAAGTCGGCATTTTTTATGCTGGAAACTGATTGATTTTCATTAACTGAAAAAGTGACTCCCTCAGTGTAATTCATATCTCCTTGAGAATCATTGCAATACGACGTCAATGAATAATCTCCGAAAGTTAAGTTTGCGATAGTGGATGTAAAATTAAGGTGGTCATTAGTGGATAAAGTAAAGTTTGTCTCTCCGTTAGTAAGACTAAACTCACAATAACCCTCTTTATTTATTAAAATGGTTATGGGGATGGCTCCTGATGCATAATCTGTTGTTGTAGGTGAGTTTATAGTGACTGTGAACGGAACTGCAGTTTGGGAAGGATACTCATATGCCCCGACATCCCAGCCATTACCTTGTGGTCGTGTATTTCCTAGGATGTCCTCCAGCAGACTGATATTCACACCTGCGTCGATTGCAGCACTCTCAGCCTGTAGTTGAAAATTATGCGCTTCAGGATCAGTAAATCCAGGGTCGGTATATTCCAGATTGTTTCTCATGCTGATCCCAGTAGAAATTCCCGAATTTATTGTCCCATTGAATACCAAGTTGTTGTTCAATGACACGTTGGAAAACGATGCTGGGCAGGTTGTTGTATCGATTCTTACGCCGGCATTGCGCGGGTTATAGAAGATATTATTTTGGATGATGATGTTTGAGGCCCCTGGACAGGACAAGATGATCTGTCCGTCTCTATAGGGATTGGGAAATGCAAAAGTGTTGCTGGAGATAACAACATCGGAGGAATAAAGACCAGAACCACTATAGACTTGGATACCCCATCCGTGCCCGTTAAGAAAAAACAGGTTATTTTGAATAATGAAGTGGGAAACTCCATTCAAATATATCCCATGATCAAGATTTTTATATCCTGTATTGTTTGGTGAGCATCCTTGCTCATTGGGACCATAACGGCCAATTTCATGGATGACATTATCCTGGATGATTGCCGAACTTGCTGAAGCACTGTAGATACCTGAGAGGCCTACGGACTCATTGGAGCATCTATTACCGATATTATGGATGTTGTTGCCCGTGATTTCTGAATTATTGACACTAAGGTCTATCCCTAGCTTTCCAATGCCAGATAATTCAAAGTCTTGGAATTTGTTATACTGCGCTTCGACCACGAGCCCATAGGGGTTTGAGTTGTTTCTTCCATCCAGCTTTGCCCCCCATTTATTCTTTGATTTAAAGGTTATCCAGTCTGATGAATTGCCTGCATGAATGAGATGGAGGATATACCAGTTGCTTGAATTATAAACTCCATCTCCTACAATGATGGTGTCTCCAGCGGTAACGTTGTCAGCAGCTTGTTGTAAGGTTTTCCAGGGCAGGATTTCACTCCCAGGATTGGTGTCTTTTGCTTGCGGGTTGTTGGTGTCTACGTAAAAGGTCTTGCTTTGTATAAACCCTATATTTCCTAGAATGTATAAAAGAATAAAACCTGTAAAAAGAAGGCTTTTCAAAGTAGCATTTTTATTTTTACCCTTTCTTCTTTCCTCATCCACGTTATGAAAAATGGAAGTTTGCTCTCTTAAACCTTATGAATGATTGTCCAGGGCCTTAGAGGTTTTATAAAAAAGCCTTAGACGGCGCTTTCGAGATGAAGACTGAATAATCACGATGAATTCTAGCGCTCTTATGTTGAAGGTGCAAGAAGCTTGACTTCTCTCAGGAGATGATTTTCAAGTTCTGCTGCATCTGTCGTAGTGATTGGGCGCCCAATGGTCGCGAGTATTTTGCCTCGGAACTTGTAGACGTTTTCGTAGGTTATTGACAAGGGCACAAATGTCGGAGTCTCCCTAGTCTTCAGCATAGTCAATCGTTTAAGGATCGGGCGATTTATCGGAGCGACGCGGTCATAGTTTCTTTCCCCTTCAGGATGGACTACTATAATTTCTCCATCATCATAGACGCTTCTGATGCAATCATACACCATATTGCGCTGTTCAATTGCTTTTCGGACTTTTTCCCTATCACCCATGGCCTGGGCATCTTGTTTGAGCAAGTCCTTTGGTCGTGCAATCTTTATGCCTCCAAGAAATCTGAGACTGTCTGGAAGTTCTGTTTTCATGACGTAATAGGCAGGACGGTTAAGGAGGTCTCTGATGATTTTTCCTTCAAGAAGGATGTCAACCAGGCTTTGATGTTTCGGTAAAAGAATGAATGGGGTGTCTTTGAGAGGGTAAAGACGCTCTTCATGCTGGTATGCAATGGAATACATGGCACTAATGGCAAAAGCGGTCGCGCCTTGACAGATTCTATACGCGAGCCAGTCTCTTTGGGCTAAGGGATGAAGGGTCATAAATATGTAGCGTTGTTTAGGCTTAATTAAAATTTATAATTTATAGCTCCATTTACAAGGGGAGTATTAGGACGAAGTTCTTTATCGCCTCCGGTATTAAACTGATAACCTGCCCCTGCCGAGACGGTCCATTTGCCTTTCGTAGCGCTAAGAGTTCCAATTCCTCGAGTATTGCCAATACCTGTGAAGTCTTCGTAAAACTGATGATGGAAGGTGGCTCCCCATTCTGGCGTAAAGCTGAACTCCCAACCTCTTGGCTTACCTATCATCTGCTCTAGTGGAATGGGGCGGGAAAGGCTAGTATAGACATAATCTCCCTCCTTGACTGCCCCATGCGGCCATAGATGTCTGTATTGCATATTTATTGTGACAGGTCCGGCCCAAAGAGCGTTCAGATCGGTCACCCAGTCATGACTCCCGAGTCTACGGCTCGGATATTGCCAATATTGCCCGCTGACAGCCAATGTCAAATCCTTGCCTGCGACTTTGAAAGAAGGAAAGGCATAGGTGAGCCCATAATCCTGTTCGGTATGCTCGATCCTTTTGATCCCTTGAGGACGTTTTCCATCCCAAAGATTGAGATTGACCCAGGTAAACGCCGAGAGGTTGTCTCCGTTGAGGAGGGTATTATCCGCACCCAAGGTAAGCATACCTTGATAGACCGGGCCTTTTAAGTCAAATCCTGCAGGGGGAATGTATCCATTTGCAAAGGAAGTTAAGAGAGATCCATTAAACTTCAGCTCACTTTTTTTTAGTTGGTTAGTGGTCCCTGTGCTTTCTTGTGCAAGCGCCTGGTGTTGAGTGCCCGCACTTAAAATTGCTGCACCGGTAAGGGCGAGAAGTGATGTCTTCATGAAAGCATTGAAGCCTTTTTCTTTTTAAATCTTTACAAAGGTTTAACTCTAAAGTTACAACATAAATCAAATTAGTGCTTCTGTGCCTTAAACTCTTCGCGCATTCTCATCTCCCTGCGTTTGCGGTTATATCCTATGGTAAATCGATGTGTTTCATCCCTGATCCTGCGGATAAGCAGCATCATCGGTCCGTTTTTTTCAAATTTACGGGAAACCTCCTCACCTGGGAAGTAAATTTCTTCATGCTCCTTGGCAAGGGAGATGATAGGAATTTTAGTACCCAACGCGCGTAAAGATGATAATGCCGCATTCAATTGCCCTTTTCCACCATCGATGATGATCAGATTGGGCAGGGTTTCGTGGTCTTCTAGCAGTTTGGCATATCGGCGTTGGACAATCTCGGCCATTGAGGCAAAATCATCCTGTTTTCCATGCAATGACTTGATGCGGAATTTTCGATACTGTGATTTATCCGGTTTTCCATTGGAGAAATGGGTCATGGAACCGACAATATGGTCATACCCTAGATTGGAGATGTCAAAACATTCGATATGTTCGGGAACATCGGGAAGATTAAGGTTTTCTTGTATCTGGACGAGGGAGCTATCCTGGCCGAAGCTGGCAAGGGCATTCTTTTCCGCTAAATGCACCAAGGACGTTTTATCCCCTCGTTGCGGGACGCTGAGCAGGACCGATCCTCCTCGTAACCGTTCAAAATAGGCTTCCAGGACTTTCTTTTCTTCATCCGTTTTCCAGCAGGGTTTGTTCAGGAGGATCTCGTAAGGAAGAGGATGTTGGGCATAATAACTTCGTAAGAAGTCCTCAAAAATATTTGAGTCATATTCTAGGACATACTCTCTTTTTCCGCGGATGACCCCTTTGGTTATCGTCAAGATATCAAACACCGCTTTGGTCCCTAGGCGTACAAACGCGATGGCCTGTTGATCAAAGGCTCTGATCTTTTCAACACTTTGGCGTTCTTCTAAAAGCTGTACCGCTGAAAGCTGGTTGCGAAGTTCAAGGGCCCGTTCAAAATGCAATACCTTGGATGCGGCATGCATCTCCGCGGTGAGCTTCTTTACGGTGGGCTCGGTATTCCCCTTGAGAAATTCTCTGGCTTCATCAACGTACGATTTGTATGCCTCTGCACTTATGGCTCCGATACAGGGACCAAGGCATAACCCTATATGGTAATTGAGGCACGCCCTTTTTTTAGGGAGTATCTGGCAGGTACGAAGCTTGAAGATAGAAATTACGGCATTCACCAATGCGTGCCGCAACGTTCCATCGGTATAAGGGCCAAAATATTCTCCGTCCTTGGTGACCCTTCGCGTGGAGATGACTCTTGGAAATTCCTCTGCGGTGATTTTTATGTATGCGTAGGTCTTTGAGTCCTTGAGGTTGATGTTATATTTTGGCGAATGTTTCTTGATCAGGTTGTTCTCTAGGAGCAGGGCTTCAACTTCATTGTCGACCACCATAAATTCTATCCCTGCAATATGGGATACGAGCACTTTGGTTTTTACAGAGTGCTCTTTGCTATTGGAGAAATAATTACGTACCCTGTCCCGCAAGGACTTTGCTTTTCCTATATAGATGATCTCCCCTTGGGCATTTGAGAAGAAGTATACGCCTGGGCTTTTAGGAAGTTGTTGGAGGTCTGGTGGCGAATCTTTGCTGACAGGGATCATGGCAGAAGGCGTTTGAGAAACGTAGCAGTATGGGAGCGAGGCTCCTTCTTGACCTCTTCTGGAGTTCCTTGCACAAGTATTTTTCCACCTGCATCGCCCCCTTCAGGGCCGATATCGATCAGATAGTCGCAAGACTTGATCACATCAAGATTATGCTCAATGACGAAGACACTGTTTCCCTTGTCCACCAATCGATTGAGGACATGTATCAACTTGTTGGTATCCTCAAAATGCAAGCCCGTAGTAGGTTCATCAAGCATGTAGACTGTATTGCCTTTCTTGAACTTTGCAAGTTCGCGTGTGATCTTGATACGTTGCGATTCTCCGCCAGAAAGGGTGGTAGAGCTTTGTCCAATCTTGATATAGCCTAAGCCGACATCCCGCAAGGTTTCAAGTTTTCTGCGTAGGGAACTATGGTTCTCAAAATAACTATATGCCTCATCAACATCCATGTTTAACACGTCCGCGATGGTCTTGCCTTTATAGAGGATAGAAAGGGTATCTTTGTTATATCTCTTTCCTTTGCATTCACTGCATTCCACATAGACATCCGGCAAGAAATTCATCTCTATCTTGATGACTCCATCACCCATGCACGTTTCACACCGTCCTCCTTTGACGTTGAAAGAAAATCTTCCTTCTTTGTACCCTCTTGCCCTGGCATCCTTGGTTGCAGCAAATATTTTACGGATCTCATCAAACATTTTGGTATAGGTCGCAGGGTTTGAACGGGGAGTTTTTCCAATAGGGTCTTGGTTTATCACGACAACATTCTCGACAGTTTCAGGGATCTGGATATCCTTGACCTTCCCTATGCGCTCAGTTCCCATCCCAAAGTGTTTTTGCAGATAAGGCATGACGGTCTGATTCATCAAGGTAGACTTGCCTGATCCAGAAACTCCGGTGATACCGCAAAGAACTCCCAAGGGCAGGTCGACATTCACATTTTTAAGATTGTTTTCACTCGCGCCGATTACCTGGATGAACTCGCTATGTTTTCTTCTCTTGAGAGGCAAGGCGATGGACTTCTTTCCAGCAAGATACTCTCCCGTGAGGCTGCGAGGATTGCGTACAATCTGGTCCGGCGTGCCTTGTGCACAGATATGTCCTCCCAGGATTCCTGCTCCAGGACCCATGTCAATGATATAATCTGCATGTCGCATGGTATCTTCATCATGCTCAACAACAATAAGTGTGTTTCCAAGGTCTCGGAGTCTGTGCAAAGTGCTGATGAGTTTTGCATTGTCCCTTTGGTGTAGGCCGATGGAAGGTTCATCCAAGATATAGAGAACTCCCATAAGATTTGAGCCTATCTGTGTGGCAAGTCTGATACGCTGTGCTTCTCCCCCCGAGAGGGTTCTTGCGCTTCGTGAGAGGGTAAGATATCCAAGACCCACATTGGAGAGGAATCCCAGGCGCTCATGAATCTCTTTGAGCACTTGTTTGGCGATGATGCGTTCGCTAGGGTTCAACTTCGCTTCAAGTTCATTGAAGAAGGAAAGACTATGGTCTATGCTCATGTCCGTGACATCGATGATGGATTTGTTGTCAATTTTGACAGAAAGGATGGTGTCTTTGAGACGTTTTCCTCTGCAGGTTTCACAAGGTTCAGCAGTCATGAACTTTTCAATGTCTTCTTTTCTCCACTCAGATTCTGTTTGGCGATACAATCGCATGGTCTGGGGTATGATGCCTTCAAATCCTCCCTTCATGTTCATATGTGCGCCATTGCTCCAATAGGAATCTAGGGCATCGTGTGATCCATATAATAGGACGTTAAGCTGTTTTGCGGTGAACTTTTTGATAGGGGTAAAGACATCAAAACCATACTTCTTTCCTGCAGCGGCAATCTGCTGCGCTCTCCAACTGATATCCATTTTCGAATATATCGCCAAAGCTCCGTCCATGATGCTTTTTTCTTTGTCAGGGATGAGCAGGTCGACTGAGATCTGCATGATCTCTCCTAGACCATGGCAACTTGGGCAAGCGCCAAAGGGAGAATTGAATGAAAACATACGTGGTTCAAGGGGTTCGAAGATGACCTCAGGATGGTTTGGGCAGGCACCATACGTAGAATAGAGTCTCTCTCCTTTTCCACGTTCTAACTCTTTTAGTTTCTCCTTCTTTCCAGAGGTTTCCTTTTCCTTCTTTCCAGACGCCTGGCTTGCTGACTCAAAGGTCAATAATCTGCCTTTCCCGACTTGCAAGGCTTGCTCAACAGCTTCAGAGATGCGCATGCGCTCCTCTTCTCCAACCGTGATGGTGTCAATGACTGCCTCAATCCAATGTTTCTCATATCTTGTAAGCTTGAGCTCCTCTTTGATGGTGCTGGTGTCATAGATGTGCTCATCAACACGGATCTTGGTGAACCCTTCTTTCTTCAGATCATCAAAGACCTGCTCATACGTCCCTTTCGCCCCTCTTACAATCGGTGCGAGGATCAGGAATGTTTTTCCTTTCTCGTTCATTAAAAGATTGGTGATGTTCTCTGCGCTCTGGGGTTTGATGGGGCTATTGCAACGCGGGCAGAAATGGGTGCCGATGCGGGCGTAAATGAGCCTAAGATAGTCATAGATTTCAGTCACCGTCCCTACGGTTGATCTCGGGTTTTTTGAGGTTGTCTTTTGTTCTATGGAGATTGCAGGGGATAATCCTTCGATTGAATCGACATCGGGCTTGTCCATCAGGCCTAAAAACTGCCGGGCATAAGCTGAAAGGCTCTCTACATACCTCCGCTGCCCTTCTGCGTAGATGGTGTCAAATGCAAGAGTGGACTTTCCTGATCCTGAGAGCCCGGTGATGACCACAAGCTTATTTCTAGGGCTTTCTACATCAATATTCTTGAGATTGTGCTCTCTTGCTCCCTTGACGACGATATTATCTCTCATTTGTTTTCTTTTCTCTCCTTTTCCTTAACCAATTGGCTGTATTGTGTTTTAAACTCTTCGAGTGTATCTCTCATTTCAATGGCTTTCTCAAAATTAAGCTCCTCGGCGAACTTCCTCATGTCTGCCTCAAGGGCAATCATCTTGCGCTCAATCTCTACCGTGCCAAGATGCTTAATGCCTTTGATGGTCCTCACTTTTTGTTCCACCTTTTTAATGATCGTCATTGGGGTGATATGATGCTTACGATTGAATGCAATCTGTACCTCTCGCCTTTTTTGCGTGATGGCCATTGCTTTGTTGATTGATTCCGTAAGGACATCTGCATAAAGGATGACCTTGCCATTAACATTGCGGGCTGCACGGCCAATGGTCTGGATAAGGCTACGTTCGTCACGTAAGAACCCTTCTTTGTCTGCATCAAGGATGCAGATCAAACTGACCTCGGGGATATCCAGGCCCTCTCGTAGCAGGTTGATGCCCACCAGGACATCAAATTCTCCGATTCTTAGTTGACGTATGAGCTCAATACGTTCAAGACTTTCTATCTCCGAGTGTAAATAGCGTGCTTTGATATTCTCCTTGGCCAGATAATTCGTCAGGTCCTCAGCCATGCGTTTTGTGAGCGTGGTGACAAGGACCCTTTCCTTGTTTTTTATCGTCTTTGCTATTTCTTTGATCATATCTGGCATTTGGCCCTTGATGGGTCGAACTTCAACTAACGGATCGACAAGGCCGGTCGGCCGAATGATAAGCTCGGCGACCTGCCCTGAATGGGATAATTCATAGTCGCTTGGGGTTGCGGAGACAAAAAGAGTGTGCCTGAAATACTTTTCAAATTCTGGAAACTTGAGTGGACGATTGTCAAATGCGCTGGGTAACCGAAAACCAAAGTCCACAAGGTTCTTTTTTCGGGAGAAGTCCCCATGATACATCGCTCGTGACTGGGGAAGGGTTTGATGGCTCTCGTCAATGATCAACAAGAAATCCTTCGGGAAATAATCAAGAAGCACCGAAGGAGGGTCGCCAGCAGACCTTCCATCAAAGTGGCGGGAATAGTTTTCAATGCCGCTGCAATATCCCATTTCCTTGATCATTTCCATGTCATATCTTACCCGCTTTGCCAGACGTTCTGCTTCAAGGGTGCCTAGCTTCGGAAGCTGCTGTGCAAGTTCTTCTTTTATCTGTAAAATGGCTTTTTCTTGCTTATGCTCAGGGACCACATACTGCCGTGCTGCAAAGAGCTTGAATGACTCAAGACTGGTGATAAGGTCTCCCGTCACAGGATGAATTTCGCTGATCTTTGCAAGGGCATTTTGGGAGAGTTCTAGTCTGAGAATATTGCTTTCATAAGCCGGAATCACATCAATCGTATCTCCACGGACACGGAACTTCCCTGCGTCTAGCGCCTGGTCGTTTCGCTCGTACTGCATATCAATTAACTGGCTGATGATCTTGCTGCGGGCAATAGGTTCGCCCTTTTGCAGTTCCAGCGACATCTCCTTGAAGTCGGCAGGGTTACCAAGACCATAGATGCAAGAGATGGAGGCTACGACAATGACATCTTCGCGTGAAAGTAGGCTTGAAACCGCGTGAAGGCGCATCTTTTCAATTTCAGCATTGACGGTTGCCTCTTTTTCGATATAAACGTCTGTGGTTGGAATATAACTCTCTGGCTGGTAGTAGTCATAATAGGAAATGAAGTATTCTACCCTATTTTTCGGGAACAACTCCTTGAACTCTGTGTAAAGCTGGGCTGCAAGGGTCTTGTTATGGGCAAGGACCAAGGTTGGTTTTTGGATGGCTTGGATTACATTGGCCATGACAAAGGTCTTTCCACTGCCGGTGATGCCTAATAATGTCTGCTCGGGGTATTTTGCATATCCTTCTACAAGTTTTGCAATAGCTTCAGGTTGTCCCCCTGCAGGTTTATAGGCAGAAGTAAGTTCGAACTTCATGTTTTTTGTGAAAATGACGAAAAAAAGAGCAAAAACTCTGCTGATGAAAAAAGCACTGCAACGAGTCTTATAAAGGTTATGAAAGCAAAGAGTTTTCAGAAGAGATATCGGACAAGATACAGGGATTTTTCAACCACTTTTTGAAAAAAAGGCCTACGTTTCCAGAGTTCATAATTGAATTTATCACTTTCTTGGACTGCTTTGAGGTAGGAAGATCGCAGCATTTGTGTCACATCTTTGCGATGGCCCAAGAGATTGACCTCATA
>CAIQQL010000055.1 GCA_903873955.1 uncultured archaeon
ATACCCAAGGTCCGATGGTTAATTTCACCACTCCAACCCCCCTCAATGCAACAACCAGTTTCAATTATTCAGCGCAGATCAACATCAGTATCACCAATGCTCCGGATTTGACTACCTTCATCTGGAACTGGAACGGAACCAATTATTCCTTGTTCAATCCTTCCCTTGTCGCCATGTTCAATTTTGATAGTTATACCCTGATGAATGATACAAGCATCTATGGCAGTAACGGGTCCTGCTCAGGAAGCGGGTGTCCTAACTTCAACACCTCAGGTAAATATGGCGGTGCTTATACGTTTGACGGTATCAATGATGTCATCGATGCAGGAAACGCAAGCTCATTGAATATCGGCGGACCTCTCACCCTCTCCCTCTGGATCAATCCGGTAGGAACCTGGTGCGGAGGAGCAGGCACTAACTCTCTCCTGACCAAGGGAAACTATGCTTTAGAGCGTTATTCTTCGGGAGGCATTGCATTATGGGTGAATGATGGTGGGGGCGGGAAGTATTCCAAGACGACCTCGGATCCTCCTTTCAATCAATGGACACATATAGTCGGTGTTGCCAATGGGACAAGTATTATCCTGTACGTCGATGGCGTCCAAAGCGGTACGCCTACTGCGTCCGGATTCCCTGCTACATCCATTTCCTCTTTGACCATCGGACATAATCCGGCCGGGACCGATTGCACAAGATGGTGGAATGGCTCATTGGATGAGATACGTATCTATAACCGAACGCTTTCTGCCGCAGAGATACAACAACTCTATCTTTCAGATTTATACGAGACAGATAATTCATCCTGGAGTTTCATTGTCAATGAAAGTTCTATTGCCCGAGGAAATGTTACTTATTATGCCTGGGTCAATGATTCAGTTGGAAATGTAAACTTCACTGAAACACGAAGTATCTCCCTTGGCGACCCGGTGCAAGCTCCTTGGCCATCCTTTGTCGCCCCAACACCTCTGAACGGGACCTCAACAACAAATCTCTCTCTTAGCATCAATATGACCCTGGGCAATGCAAGAGATCTCTCCTCATTCATCTGGAACTGGAACAAAACCAATTACTCCCTTTATGACCCTTCTCTTTTCTTAATGTACAATCTGGATGATAACTCTGCTATTGGAGAAAATTCCAATACCGCGGTTGATGTGAGTAGCAGCAGTCTCAATGGCACTCTGATCTCGGGAGCTGGCTGGGCTTCGGGAGTCTATGGCAATGCTTTGATACTGGATGGAAGTTCCTATCTTAATCTTTCAACGACAGCAAATGTGATTCCTTCCGGATCTACTGGATGGACTATCTCTGCATGGATCAATGGCGCGTCATGGGCAACGGACAGTTGGGGTAATGGTATCTATTATGAATCTACTTCCTCTGGAAATTCCTGGACCAAGATGACTTTGAGAGTGACTTCGACAGGTCGACTCAATGCAGGGTATCGTGATGCTCCTTCAGGAACATTTATCACTTTTGGTAATTCGGGAATCCTTAATACTGGGACCTGGTATCATGTTGTCTTAACAGTCAATACCTTAAGTGACACCGCATCGTATTATGTCAACGGTGTCTTAAATGTCACCAACTCTTTCAGCACCTCTGGAGGACCTATGACTGGATCTTCCACCGGAGGTATGAAGACTATTGGTACTGGGCAATTGGTCTCTGCAGGTAATCACGGATATTTCACCGGTTCCATTGATGAGGTACGCATGTGGAATCGTATATTAAGCGCCAATGAAATAGCCCTGCTCTATACCTCGAACTTACAGAAAGTCGACTCTACACAATGGTCTTTTGTTACCAATAAGACCAACCTCTCGATAGGTAACTACACTTATTTTGCCTGGGCCAATACTACAGTAGGAAACGCAAACAGTTCAGAGACGCGAGTTGTCGCCATCGTACCACCCGTGCAAGCCCCTTGGCCATCCTTTGTCGCCCCAACACCTTTGAATGGGACTTCAACGGTGAATTCTTCAGTTATCATCAACCTGACCATCGGCAATGCTGACGACCTCTCGTCTTTTGTCTGGGACTGGAACCATACCGACTATTCAATTTATGATTCCTCTCTTCTTTTAATGTACAACTTTGATAAGGTCTCCTCATTTGGAGAGAACAATTCAGTAGCGGTTGATTTCAGTGGGAGAGGCATCAATGCGACAGTGCAAAATGCGACCTCATGGAGCAGCAGCGGTAAATATGGCGGAGCTTTTGTCTTCAATGGAGTAGACAATTCCATCACGCTAGGCAAACCTTCTGCCCTCAGTTTTGGAAATATCGACTTTACCCTCTCTGCTTGGGTCAAGGCCACTGATTATTCTGCAACCACCAAATACCTGTTCAGTAATATGGGAAGTAACAATCGTGGTTTTAGGATCACCACAGGCGACGCTTCCAATGTCGGAAAACTGAGGATACAGCTGGGCGATGGAACAATCAATACATTCTTCTCAAGCACTACTTTACCTGCAACCGATAATCAATGGTCTTATTGGACCATTGTTGTAAGTCGTATGACGACACAAATGTTGATCTATGTCGATGGGAATCAAGTCGGTTCACCTATCGACATCTCTTCTGCATCAGGCTCTCTTGACACAACAACTGCTACTTTCATTGGAGCGAATCCTGCAGGAGTCTCCAGTACAACCACCTGGTCTGGTGCAATTGATGAAGTCCGTATCTGGAACCGCGTATTGGCTCCAAGTGAAATCACCCAATCTTATACTTCAAACCTGCAGAGAGTCAGCAATTCGTCCTGGTCTTTTATGACCAATGTGAGCAATCTTTCTCTAGGTAACTATACTTACTATGCCTCGGCCACTGATGCTGCAGGAAACGTAAACGTTTCAGAGACGCGAGTTGTCGCCATCGTACCACCCGTGCAAGCTCCTTGGCCATCCTTTGTCTCTCCAACTCCTGCAAATGCTTCACAGACGTACAATACATCATTGGTGGTCAATGTCTCTCTCTTGAACGCTGATGATCTTGCAAGTTTTGTCTGGAACTGGAACAACACGAATTATTCAATCTATGACTCTTCATTGCGTCTGATGTATAATTTTGATAATCTTTCCTCTTTGGGAGAGAATGCAACGTTGGTAGTAGACTCTAGTCTTTACGGAAACAATGGGACTGTTACTGGAGCAATCTGGAACTCTTCAGGGAAGTTTAAAGGAGCATATCAATTTGATGGGACTAGTGATACTGTCGATGTCCCTTCTTTTACTTTCAATCCGCAAGGAGTTTATTCTACTTCTTTCTGGTTTTTAGCACGTTCTAACAACACCCAATACTTGTTTGATTACCGTCTTTCTGACACTACGGGCAATGCAGCAGTCATCGCTTTTGGATTTAACAATCTTTCAACTATCAGTTATACCGTCCATGGTGCAGGTACCTTTGTTAATTCGCCTGTCAATGTCTCTTTGTTTGACTGGCATCATGCTGTCGTCATTCATGATTCAAATGCTAACACTCTCTCTATTTATCTTGACGGTGCCTTAGCACTTTCTTCCTCTTTCAGCACGCCTCTTTCAATCACTTCGGCTCCTTTACGAATTGGCGCGAGAAGACTAACTTCAACTAACTGGTTTAATGGATCCCTTGATGAAGTACGAATCTGGAACCGCTCGCTCTCTGCAGCTGAAGTCCGACAGATTTACGCTTCCAATCTCTTTAAGTTCAGCAATTCCACATGGAATTTTGTCGTAAATGAGAGTAGTCTATCCTCTGGAAATTATACCTATCTTGCTACCGTGAATGATATTTTGGGGAATGTAAACAGTACTGAGACACGAAGCTTAACAATCCTTAATGATACGCAAGCTCCAGCCATCAACAGTGCATCACCGGGAATGGGTGCTGCGTTTGCTACCCAGAACGGTTCAAACCTCAATTTCACCCTTAATGCAAGCGACAACTCCGGTCTTAGGAACGCCACTCTTTTCATCTACAACAACCTGACCGGTCAGTTAGTGAATCGTACGACCTTCACGTTTATCGGTTCGCCTCTTAATTATCTCTTGGGCATGATGGTCTATCTTGCAGATGGCATCTACAACTGGTTCTGGCAAGTGTATGATATCGCAGGCAATGCCATAGTCGGTTCAAATATTACCATATCTGTGAATGTAAACGCACCTTATCTCAACTTTACGTATGCAACTCCTCAGAATAATTCCGTCGCTCTCGGTCTTACTGTGCCCGTCAGTGTCCTCATTTCCCATGCCTCGGATCTTGCAAATTTAACCTGGAACTGGAACAGCACCAACTACTCGATGTATGACTCCTCCTTGCTTCTGATGTACAATTTTGACAATAACAGTGTGTTTGGAGAAAATGCGACGAGAATCGTTGATTTCAGCTCTTATGGAAACAATGGGACTGCAATTGGCGGAGTCCTCTGGAACACCTCAGGCAAATACGGTGGAGCCTATCAATTCAACGGATTTGGAAATCTAACGGTCTCACCCGGTGTTACTTCTAAAAACTTCACTCTTGCACTTTGGTTCAAGACCTCCAATGGCCAGCAGAGCAATTTCAGGACTTTCCTGGTCAAAGAAAACAGTACCACCCGAACCTACTGGCTAGGTCTTGCAGGTGCAACTGGCGCCCATTACTGTGGGATCGGTTCTATTGACTTCCTTAATTCTGTTGGAAATGTAGCCGAAGCAGGATATGTCTGTTCAGGTGCACGTTATGATGACGATGCCTGGCACTATGTGGCCCTTACCTATAACAGCTCCACCTTGAACCTTTATATCGATGGTGCGTTTGTGAACTCCACTGTCACAGGTGTCCCTGACCAAAACAGTGCGAATACTTCTATAGGGTATGAACCTCTTTACTCGACGACCAATGGCTTTACAGGTCTTCTTGATGATGTCAAGATCTGGAACAGGGCATTATCGCTTGCAGAAGTGAAACAGCAGTACCTTTCCACAACTTATCGAATTAGCAATGAGAGCTGGATCTTCAACACCAGCCAAACTGGTCTTGCTGGCGGCAGCTATACTTATCAGGCCTTTGCCCAGGATATTTCTGGGAATCTCAACAGCACTGAGCGAAGAACTGTGCAAGTCAGTTCCCTTGTCCCTCAGCTCGCTTTTGTCAGTCCTTCTCCTCTTGACAATGCCTTCACCTTAAACCTCTCTACAAACTTCACGATCAATCTCACGCAGATTTCGACGCTCGCTTCCTTTGTCTGGAACTGGAACAGCACCAATTATTCGATGTATGATCCTTCCCTTGTCTTAATGTATAACTTTGAGAACAATAGTGTCATGGGCGAGAATGCAACCAAGATACTGGATCTTGGTCTTTCCGGAAACAATGGGACAGTTTATGGTGGAGCCTCCTGGATTAGCTCTGGTCGATATGGCGGAGCCTATCAGTTTGATGGGTCCAGTGGTTATGTCCTCTTTACCAAGCCTGTCTCAAACACCAATTTTGTCCTTAGCATGTGGGTCAATTTTGCCAATGACACCACTCGTTATGCGCTGGTCAATTTTGAGAATGATAACTCTGGAGGCTGGGATCTTGAAATAAACTCGGGCAGACTGAGAGTGGTACAGCAAGGCTTGACCGGGCATCAGCAGAGCATTCCTTTGAGCGCAAACGCTTGGCATTACATTGTCCTTGATAATATCAATGGTAAATATTATGTGGATGGAGTCAATTCAAGTGTCGATAAGATCACTGGCCTTAGCAATGCTTATTGGCGCTTAGGCTTTGTTGGAGCCTCTAATTATGGTGTTCAAAATTGGTTCAATGGTTCA
>CAIQQL010000056.1 GCA_903873955.1 uncultured archaeon
AAAACTTTTCACCTTCTTCGATGTGTTTATTACATCCTGGGCAGTTAGTTAATGGAATTTGCATCTTTCCTCCGCAATGTGGACAGAACTTTTGTCCATCGTCTCCTCCACGGCCGCATTTGATACATTTTGGGGGAACTTTCTTTCGTTCAATGACTGATTTATATCCCATTCTTCCTCCGGAAACAAACTTAGAAAAAGCGTCCTGAACAGCAGATTCATCCTGATATTTGCGTAAGTCTATACAGCTTCCCATACTTCCTCTTTTTTAATACCAAAACTAAAAAGTTTCTTTTTATAAACATTATGGTAACAAATTTATTAACGTCGATAAATCCCTTATTTTATCGCAAATCTTTGGCCCGATTTTGTTCTAGGGTTTTACTCGTAAAAATCTTCCTGGTAAAAGGTTCTTTTAGGAGGGGGGAACAAGTAGAAAAGTGTACAAAATTTTATATATTGTCTTCTTTTGCTAGCTCTATGTCAAAATTCATGCAAGAACTGGGGAAAAAGTTTGTTATCAATATGCGTTTTGACTACCTCTTCTTAAGATCCTCCAATATTCCTTTATTTGAACGTGGGAACTATTTTTTGAGGAAGTATTATTCTATCTTGAATAATAAACGGCAGATCTCTTATCTCGGGGACATCTTCCATTATGACAATCGTTTGGCCCCTGCAGTGCTGCAGATTTATCCTGCGGAGATTTCAGATTTAAACAAGACCGTCGATCTCAAGAATCTGAAAAATGTCCTGGATATTGGTGCGAATATAGGTCAATTTTCATATACCCTGAAGAAATTTTATCCGCATCTCAGCATATACTCCTTTGAACCCAATAAAGAGGCTTATGCTTTACTGAAAAAAAATTTTGAGAAATCCGATGCAACGTATCTGTTCAATTATGGTATTGCAAATGAGACAGGGAAGAGGACGTTCTATTATTCTCCGAGTGTTTCTGCGGAAGGGAGTCTTGTAAAAGAGAACATGAACCAGAACTATGTGAAGACCGATGTGAAAGAGATTTCCATTGATGTCGTTAAATTGGACAAAAATAACCTGCAAAAACTCAAGATGCCCTCTGAATTCGATCTTGTCAAGATAGACGTTGAGGGAGCAGAAGTGGAGGTCATCAACTCACTGAAGGATATCAACTTCAAATTCTTGGAGATAGAGGTCTCCACAAACCGGAAGGGAGAGGGAAACCTGGATAATATCAGCGCACTGCTGGAGAAAGTGAAGGGAGTGAAACCCAAACTGGTCTATTATAACCCTCTAGGAAAAGACTCTCCTGCTGCAAATGCCATCTTTCAGTTAGGAAATTAGGGAAGGACGCTTGCTGAAGATCGAATATCTTTATTTTATTTTTCCAATTTCTGACCAATCGAGAATGGTCGGGCCTTTTCATAATTCCCTATTTCTAAATGCTTTACAAACCAAAGCCTCTAGGGGGAATTGAACCCCCGACCTCCAGTTTACGAAACTGGCGCTCTAACCGGCTGAGCTATAGAGGCGTTAATCTATCAGATAATTCAGAGGTTTTAAATCTTTCAAAGCAGCAAAAAAGTTTTATTAAGGGGTAAATGCTACTATGGGGCAAGGTGAACATGATACCACAGAAAAAGGTCTGGTTTTTTGTATTCCTATTTGTAATATCCTGGGTACTTTTTGCAAGTGCAGGCGTTTTTGCATTCGTTAATGTCTCTCTTCTTGGCCCTCCTGATAACAGTCTGCTCAATATCTCTCAGCCAAGTTTCACGTTCAATGCCTCAAGCGACCTTCTGAACACCACCTTCACCTGTGCATTGATTATCAATGGGGCTTTCGCTACCCAGAATACCACGCTGACTAATTTTTCTATAGTTTCCCTCTCTCCTGCAAGTAATTTGGCCGAGGATAACTTTACCTGGCAGGTTAACTGTTCCGATGCAAACGGCTCTCTTGCAACAGCGACACGTTCAGGTACCATTGACACCATCGATCCGCAATATGTCATCTCTGCGAGGGGAGGTGCAGATTCAGTATTCATTAACGTGACCGCGACGGATATTCGTCTTAAGTCCGTGACCTTGTATTTTTTCAATGCTTCAGGGGACTTGCGCAATACGATGACCAGTCTGACCAACAATATCACGTTGACCTATAACTCTCTTCCAGAAGGGAGGTATCTCTATAATCTTTCAGCCGTGGATTGGGCAGGCAATATGAATGTCTCTCCCCTGTTTGCTGTCTTTGTCGATCGAACTCCACCAACAATCCAGTTTTCAGACCCTACCGAAACGGATGGTGTCTCACTGAACAGGACAAATATCCAGGTCACAGTAAGTGCCCAGGATAATCTTAATTTCTCAAATATTACCATCTACCTCTCAAATCGTTCGGGCAGTCTGCTGCAAACCCAGGTCGGTTTCACACAGACCTTCTTTTATAATTTCACAGGTTTGCAAAACGGGACTTACATCTTCAACGCGACTGCATATGACCTCACAGGAAACAGCAACAGCACTGTTTCCAGGACGGTGACTCTTGCATATAATGTGCCTCCCGCAAGCACAAGCAGCACGAGCAACAGCAATTCTAACTCCCAAACCACAGAAGACTATTGGACTACCACCTACGATCTGTCTGGGACGGATTTGCAGGACCAGGGGTCGCTTGCAAAGAATCTGTTGACTCGTGAACGATTGCACTTCAAACTTTCAGGTTCAGATTACTATCTGGGCCTTATAGACATCTCCTCGAACACAGCGACATTTAATCTTTCAAGTGGCCAGGAGTTTACGTTGACGACCGGTGAAAGTAAGAAGATTAGTCTGCAGGGCGGAGATACTTACAATGTCAAGATTACCCTCTCTTCCCTGACCGCGCTTCTTGCTTCCATTACCTTGGCCTCCATCAATGAACGCGTCAGCACTCCTGCCCTGACAAACCAGCCTGTGGTGAACAGTCAGCTTAACTCCTCTCTGAACTCCAATGCCTCGAAACTTAATGCTACTTTGGAAAATCTCCCTGCCTCAAAAAGCAACAATACCTTCTTCATAGTCACTCTGCTTATTGTAGCCCTGGTCCTTGGGAGCATTCTTTTCTATGTCTTACATATCAAGAAAGACTTTTTTTCAAAATCAAAAGGATTTGCCTCCAATAAAGGGGGGCTTGAATTTTACTCCTGATTATAACATGAATTTTCTTTTTTAAGTACCATGCCTGCCGATATTGAAACGATTTCTTTTGAATATTATAACCTGCGAAGATGGTGGTGGAGAGCCCCCGCCCTTGCCAAACTGTTTGCATTTGCCTGTGTCTTGATGTTTTTTGGATTCTTCACCCCTTTGCACGTTCTTGCCTGGATTGGAGCCCTGTTCATCGTCATATATGTGGCCTATTTTGTCGTATGGCTCTCACCAATTTTCTGAGCCATCCTTCAGGTTTTCCAGATGCTGGAATATGCCGTTGTCTTATGCTCTCAGGTCTTGGCATATGCTTTATGGAGAATGTGGCAAAAACCTGCAAGGAGATGAGAGGTTTTCTTTCCCTATGCGCTTCTCTCCCGAGTAGGGTCAATAACGTCCACAACGCAACCGTGCAAATAAGTGGAAAGCTTTAAATACCACATGAAACGTTGTTTGATAGAATCTAATTGAACAGAGCCGTGACGTTCTGATAAAACGGGCACAGCTAGACAATGTTTCAAGTCTATAAAAGATTGAGTTGCGTCTGGATGGAATACAGTTTACATTAACCAATGGCAAAATTATCAAGCCCACACGCAGGAAGTTTACAATACTGGCCTAGAAGTAGAGCCCAGAAATTTATCCCTAGTGCAAACTGGGACATGGTCAAAGGAAAAGGTTTTCTCGGATTCATTGCTTACAAAGTAGGGATGGTCACCACAATGGTGAAAGACAACACTGAAAATTCCATGACAAAGGGTAAAAAGATCATTGCCCCAGCAACCATCCTTGAAGTGCCAAATATGAAGATCTTCTCCGTCCGTTTTTATAAATTCGGCAAGGTCATGAAAGAGATCGTTGTTTCTAGCGATAAAGAACTTAAGAGAGTAGTTCGTTTACCTAAACAGCTCCCTGCATTTGATGCCCAGGTCCCGCAAGGATATGAGGATATCAGGGTGATTCTCTATTCTCTTCCAAAGCAGACGAGCATTAAGAAAGCTCCAGACTTAATTGAAGTAGGCATAGGTGCTGAAGATAAGCTTGCCTTTGTCAAGAGCTTTATTGGTAAGGAAATCTCATTAAAAGAAGCCTTAGTTGCTGATCTCTTGGACATTCGTGGCCTCACCACTGGAAAAGGTCTTGTCGGCCCAGTCAAAAGGTTCGGTATTACTCTTAAACAGCATAAGACTGAAAAGGGAGTACGTAGACCTGGAAGCTTGGCTCCTTGGCATCCAGCACGAGTTACTTATACTACCCCTCAGGCTGGTCAGTTGGGTATGTTCTCTCGCGTGCATTATAATCTCAAGGTTATCACCTCTGGGACGATTCAAGAAAAAAACATTAATCCTGACTCGGGGTTCATCCATTATGGCAAAATCAATTCGGCATATGTCCTCGTCAAAGGGAGCGTTCAGGGAGTACCCAAAAGACAGATTTTATGCACCCCTGCATTTAGACCAACAAAGCATTCAGGAAAGCAGAAACTTGAATTCGTGGAGATTGTCAAATGAAAGCTAAACTTTACGACATCTCTGGAAATCCTGTTGCAGACATTGACCTGCCAAAGATCTTCGCACAAACCATCCGTGCAGATTTGGCTCAAAAATACTTTGAGGTTGAAAAATTCATGCTTCGACAGGTGTATGCTTCTTATGATGAGGCAGGTAAAAGACATTCTGCATCGGGGACTATCAGTAAATTAAGACATACCTGGAAAGGATCTTATGGAAAAGGAATCTCAAGAGTACCACGAAAGGCCATGTGGAGGAGAGGAACGCAGTTCTTCTGGGTTGGCGCTGAAGTTTCTGGTACTAGGGGCGGTCGTATTTCTCATCCTCCAAAGGGAGTCTTCCATGCACGCAAGATCAATGAAAAGGAAAAGGAAATTGCTTTTGCATCGGGTTTTGCTGCAACGGCTAGCAAAGACATGATTTTGAAACGTTATGCCGGCCTTAGTGCGGTTCCTGAAGCTCCAGTTGTTGTTGAGGGTCTTCCAAAGAAAACCAAAGAGTTGGTTGCGATGGTTAGAAAAATATTCGGTGACCTCTCTGACAAGGCTATCAAACAAAGGACAGTTCGCGCCGGTAAAGGAAAGAACCGAGGCAGGAAATATAAATCTTCAGCAGGTCTGCTTATCGTGACGGGCAAAGATGAACAGGTATCCTGTACTGTATTTGATGTCAAACCTATCCATGAACTGGTGATGGCAGACCTTTATCCTTTAGGAAGACTCACACTTTATACGAAAAAGGCATTGGCCGAGGTGAGAAATGTTGCTTAAACCGGTCGCCTCAGAGAAGGCAGTAAAAATGATTGAACTTGATAACACTCTCGTGTTTGAGACCGAACGTACTGCTAGAAAACCTGAGATCAAAAAAGAAGTCGAGTCTCTTTTCTCTGTAAAAGTAGAGAGTGTCAGAACATTGATTCATGGTAATGTCAAGCATGTATATGTCAAACTCGTCAAGAAAAATCCTGCGATCGATGTCGCAAACAAACTGGGGGTCATGTAACTAAATGGGTAAACGCATTATATCCCAGGCACGAGGTCACGGAAGTCTTTCGTATCAGGTGAGAAAGAGAGCCTATATCTATAAGATCAAATATCCTATGCATGAGGGTGAAGCAAAAATCCTCGATATCTTGCACTCTGCAGGTCATAGTGCCCCTCTCTTAAAATTGCATATCAAGAATGAAATATTCTATATTCCTGCATTTGTCGGCGCAGTTGCAGGGGAGACTATTGTCATTGGCGGTGAACCAAAAACGGGAAATATTCTCATGCTCAAAAACGTCCCCTTACAATCCAAAGTGTTCAATGTAGAACTCAGTCCAGGCGATGGCGGAAAGATGGTCCGTGCAGCAGGAATGAGTGCAACACTCATCAAAAAATTAGAGAACAATAAATTCCTTTTACTTATGCCAAACAAAAAGGAGATCATCACCAGCGGAGACTGCAGGGTCGCCCTGGGAGTTATTGCCGGAGAGGGAAGACTTGCAAAGCCGTTCATTAAAGCTGGTAAGAAGTTTTATAAAATGAAGGCACGAAACAAACTCTGGCCAAGAAGTTCAGCGGTCAAGATGAACGCTATCGATCATCCATTCGGTTCTGGCAGAGGCAAGAGAATCAAATCCAAGATTGCCAAGCGCAATGCGCCTCCAGGAGCAAGAGTTGGACATATTAGACCGAGAAGAACAGGGAGGGCTAAGAAATAATGGCTGAAGAAGTAATCATCAAGTCAAAGGATCAGTTTTACCGTGGTAAAAATGTGGAAGAACTCAAAAAGCTCGATGTACGCGAGTTTGCGAAATATCTTTCTTCCCGTAGTCGTAGGACGGTCCTTAGGAACTTTGATTCCATAGAAAAGTTTGTCACCCGCTGTGAAAAGAAACTGGCTCGTAATAAGAAGCTCAAGACCCATAACAGGGACATGATTGTTGTTCCTCGGCTTGTGGGGATGAGCATCCAGGTATACAATGGAAAGACTTTCAACGAAGTCAGAATCAGCCATCTTATGTTAGGTCATCGTCTTGGTGAATTTGCCTTGACGCGTAATAAAGTGAATCATGGTAAAGCAGGCATTGGAGCAACAAAGAGCTCCTCTGCGGAAAGGAAGTAAACATGGAAAAACAATATGTCGACAAGAAAGTGAAAGTGCCTACTCAGGATGCTAAATCCATAGCCTCAAAGACTGGTCCAAAGAAAGCAGAGAAGAAGGAAGAGCCTAAATCTCCCTCAGTGACTCCTGCCGTTAATCCTACGGCCACGCCTGCAGCAGTTCCAGCTCCAGCCGCAGCTACTGAAGAGAAAAAGGAAGCTGCAACCACGCCTGCTCCATCTGCCACTGAACCAAAAGCAGACGCTGCAAAAGAGCAGAAGAAAACAGACAAGAAAGATGCTGCTCCAAAAGTCAAGAAAGACGAGGCTATTGCCAATGGTCTTAATTTCCATGCATCAAAGAAACATTGCATGTATATTTGTGAATTTATCAAGAATAAATCCATTGACCAGGCAATCAAGGACCTTGGCGAGGTCATCTTGCTCAAGAGACCTATCAAGATGCGAGGAGAAATTCCACATCGATCCTTCCCTGGTATGATGTCGGGCCGTTATCCAGTAAATGCGTCAAAGCAGTTTATATACCTCCTAAAGGCTCTTAAAGGAAATGTGCAGGCAAACAACATGGATGTAAGCACTGCACGTATCACGTTCGCGTCGGCAAATTGGGCATCACGTCCATCCAAACGCGGAGGCGGGAGATTTAAAAGAACTCACGTTCTCTTAAAGGCTACCGAAGTAGTAACGAAGGCAAAAGGAGCAGTAACCAAGTAACATGGAAGAGAAAAAATTCGTCGTATTCAAGAAGGAAGAACTCGGAGTGAAAGAGTATGTCAAGCGTTCGCTCGGTAAGGGAAAGATCAGTACCGTGTCGATAGAATATACTCCTATCGGAGAGAAAATCGTTGTATCTACGAGCAAGCCCGGTCTGGTCATCGGTAGAAAAGGAGAGAAAATCGAGGAGCTCACCAAGTTCATCAAGAAGAGATTCAAGTTTGACAACCCTCATATCGAGATCCGTGAGATCATGGAGCCTCTTTTTGACTCTCAGTTGGTTGCAGATGATATTGCGGTGGCCCTTGAAAGAGAAGGCTCATTGAAATTCAAGGTTATCGCCTATAAAATGCTGCAGGAAATCATGCGACATGGCGCCCTCGGTGCAGAAATTGTCCTTTCAGGAAAGCTTCCAAGTGAACGGGCGAGATCCTGGCGTTTTGCACAAGGATACTTGAAAAAGACAGGTAACCCTGCAAAAGTTGTCGACAGAGCAATGTCTCAGGCGCAGACTCTTCCAGGTATTATCGGCATCAAGGTCAGCATCCTTCCACCAAATGCAGTGATCCATGACCGTATCTCTCTTAGCGACGACCTCAAGCGCAAGATCCAGATGGGATTGAATGTCGCACCAGAAGTCGCTCCTGTGGAAAAAGTTGCAATCGTCGAGAAGAAGGCCAGAAAAGCTAAATCGAAGAAGTCGGAGGAAAGCGATGGCACTGCTTAGAAAGTCAGTTATCAAAACGATGGATGCGAAGGCCAGAGTTGAGAAAATCAAAGAACTCAAACTAGAATTGGTTAAAGCTAACGTCGCTGCAAATAAGACCACAGCGAAAACCAAAGAGATTAAAAGGGCTATTGCCCGATTACTTACATTCAATGCAGTTAAGCCTGCAGTGAAGAAGAACTAATATGAATATAGATCCAAGGTTTGGATTACCAACGGAAAACGGACTCTTCGAAGAGATTGCCAAAAGCGATCAGAAGATTACGATTTCAACCGTGGCACGACGCTACGGAAAGCTCATCACGCTCGTGAGCGGGTTCGATAAGAACTTCGACATTAAGGAAACAGCGAAAAACCTTAAGGAAAAACTCGCGTGCGGTGGCACCATCAAAGATGGCGTCATAGAACTCCAAGGAAATCACCGGAAACAGGTTAAAGCTGTCCTGGTGAAAATGGGATTCCCGGAAGAATCCATTTCAGATTAACAACATGGAAAAGAAAACAACAAAACAAGAAACGAAAACGAAACCACAAGCGCAAGCTCTCACGTTGCCTTCACAGGTACGTGGAAGGTCATTTGAAGGGACAGTAACTAAAGTGTTCCCAACTCGAGTAGTCATCGAATTCGACAGAGTCGTCTCAGTACGCAAGTTTGAGCGATTCTATAAGAAGAAATCGAAGATCCATGCTCGCTTGCCAAAAGAGATGACGGGGATCAAAGTCGGAGATTATATCAAAGTGACTGAATGCAGACCTTTAAGCAAGATTATTCATCATATCGTAGTCGAGAAAATACGTTCAGGATTAGGAGAAAACAATGAAAGCAATTAGTGGTAAGGTAACGCGAGGGTTAAACCTCGGCAGCAAAGTATTCGCTGCTGATAATAGCGGAGCCCGTATTGTCAAGATTGTCGGTGTAAAACACGGCAAGACCAAAAAAGGCAGACAGCAATATGCAAAAGTCGCTGATTGGGTCAAGGTGTCTGTCCGTGCAGGAAAACCTGAGATGAAGGGCCAAGTCTTTGATGCAGTCGTCATCAGACAGAAGAAGCCTTATCGCAGGATCACTGGTGAAAGAGTCTGTTTTGAAGACAATGCAGTCGCTTTGCTCAAGGATGAAAAAGGCAATCCAAAAGGGACCATGATCAAGGGACCTGTGGCAAGAGAAGTTCATGAAAGGTGGGCGCAAGTAGCAAAACTTGCTCAATACGTACTATGAAATCTGAATACTCTCCTCAATGGATTGGCAGCGTACAGCCTCGAAAGCAACGCAAGTATTTAGCAAATGCCCCTCTCCATATCAAACATAAATTCTTAAGTGCTAATCTGTCAAAGGCTTTACGTCAAAAATATGGCACCCGCAGTATCCCTCTCAGAAAAGGCGATGAGGTTTTGGTTATGCGTGGAAGTTTCAAGAAAAAGAAAGCCAAGATTACCGACGTAAACGTCATCAAATGCACGGTCACCATTGAAGGCTTGCAACGCGCCAGAAAAGATGGGACCAAAGTGAACATTCCCTTCAAGCCAAGCAATTTACAGATCCAGAGCGTTGTGACCGACGATAAAATGCGATTCGGTTCCGTTCCAAAAACAAAGGCAGCCCCTGTAAAAACGGAGAAAAAAGAAGCTCCTGCAAAACAAAAGACGGCAGCAACAACACCTCTTCCAAAGAAAACCGAGGTAAAATCTTAACATGAAATTAATACGAAAGAAAGCATCAATAAAACTCCCAATCCCAAGAAAGGGGACGAAGTATGTTGCCCGCTCTAGCAGCCATATCAACGACTCAGTTCCAGTCGTTCTCGCATTAAGAGATATGTTGCACCTTGCAAGAAATGCCAAGGAAGTAAAACAGACCGTACAGGCTGGAAATGTAAAGATCAACGGGCGTGTCGTAACTGACATGCGAAGAAGCGTGCGATTATTCAACATTTTAGAGGCAGGAGCGACATATGAACTTTCATTGCTCCCTACCGGAAAATTCACTTTTGTCGAGGTCAAGGCAAAAACACAACGACTCACTAAAGTAATCGGGAAGAGACTGATCAATAATGGGGCAGTTCAGATTACCTTGCATGACGGGACCACACTGATCACCAAAGATGACATCCGCATTGATGACTCCCTCTATCTTGATTTTGCCGGGGCAGTTAAAAAACATGTCTCCTTGCAGAAGGGAAGTGAAGTCTTTGCCATCTCGGGCAGCAAGGTTGGACAGAAGGGCAAGGTCGAATCTATTGATGGTAAAAAAGCAGTAGTCAACTTCGGTGAAATATCTTCGTCAATTGAGACGAAGAGGATTGTTGCATTATGAAAGCTGAAAAGAAAACTGTGAAGAAAGAAATGAAGACTGAAAACAAAGTAGTCAAAGCAGAGAATATCATGCGCGCTCCTTATATTGAGAAGGTGATCATGAGCGGCGGAGCAACAAAGGATAATCTTGCAAAAGAAAAGAAACTGCTTGAGATCATCACGTCAAGAAAAGCAGAAGTAGTTGCGTCCCGTAAAAGAATCCCTGATTTTGGCGTCAATCCTGGACTTGAAGTCGGAACAAGGGTCACGGTCCGTGGTCAACCTGCAATGACGCTGCTTGGCAGATTACTCGGTGCCAAGGATAATGTCCTGAAGGCAAGGCACGTCGTGGAAAATCATTTTTCATTCGGTGTCAAAGAATATATCGAGATTCCTGGGATTGAATATCAGAGAGATATCGGTATCCGAGGATTTAATGTCACGGTAGTCTTTGCACGCAAAGGTTTAAGAGTCCCAAGAAAGAAAATAAAGTCTGGAAGTCTACCCAAGAAACAGAGAGTTTCTAAACAGGAAATTATCAAGTTTATGGAGGACAACTTTAAGACAAAGTTTGAATAATCATGACCGCAAGCGATTTTAACAAGATACTGAAGCAGCTCCGAGGCAAACCCGCAGTGATGAAAAAATTCATCGCCCACTGCAAACCTAAAGAGAGAAGTACCGGAATTGCCGTACAAAAATGCGAGAGATGTGGCCGTTTTGGCGCCCATTTAAGTCAATATAATCTAAACCTTTGCAGACAATGCTTCAGAGAGATCGCTGAAGAAATTGGCTTCGAGAAATACAACTAACTACCATGAGTCAAGACATAATTGCAGACACATTGAACCAAATCATGAATGCTAAGAGAGCAGGAAAGAACTCCATTGTGATGGGGATGCATTCCAAACTCCTGCTTTCAGTGCTAGCATTAGCAAAGCTTAAAGGCTACATCAAAAGCTACAAAGTGAATGGTCTCAACCTCTCTATTGAATTTGATAAATTGAATGGATGTAACGCTATCAAGCCAAGATTCTTTGTAAAATCCGATGGATACGAAAAATATGTCAAACGTTTCCTTCCAGCAAAAGATTTTGGTGTTCTCATCATCTCGACAAGCCATGGTCTCATGACTCATCAGACCGCTGAAGAAAAGAACATTGGAGGATGTTTGCTTGCATATTTTTACTAACCATGAAACAATTATTACACGAATCAATCGATATTCCAGAAGGTATAACCTGTAAGTTGACTGACAAGACCTTGTCTTGCAGCAAAGGCTCAAACACTCTTTCAAGAACGCTTGACATGACCACTATCGACATGGATCTTAAGGAAGGAAAGGTCAACCTCACCGCAAAACGAGGAAGCAAGAAAGAGTTCAAGGTAATGAGGACCTTTTTTGCTCATATCAGAAACATGTTTGGTGGTCTCAATGCGGAGTATGTCTACAAACTCGAATCATGCAATCTTCATTTTCCTATGACCCTCAAAGTTGAAAAGAACACGTTGGTCATCGGTAATTTCCTCGGGGAAAAAGTTCCACGCAAGGCAGTTATCCTTCCCAGTGTTGATATTGACGTCAAGGGCGCGAAAATCACTCTTACCTCAAGAGACAAGGAAGCAGCAGGGCTCACTGCTACGAATATCGAAAAGGCGACAAAGATCAGACTAAGAGACAGAAGAATATTCCAGGATGGCATTTTTATCACTTCAAAACCAGAGGATACTAAATAATGTCACAAGGATTTGTTCAAGTAGACACCTTCAAGTTTAAGAGACTGGGAAGTCATCAAAAGAAGAAAGCAAGATGGCACAGGCCTAGAGGCAAGCAGAATAAGACCCGGCGTCATAGAAATAATTATCCTTGTTGCCCTGAAGTGGGACATCGCACACCTCGTGCACACATTCATGAAATCAGAGGTCTTGTCCCTGTACGGGTGACAAGCATCAATGAACTTGCAAAACTTGCTCCAAAGACGGGAATTGTCATCGCAAAACAACTCGGTGCAAAATCAAGAATCGAACTTATCAAACAAGCAGAAGCTAAAGGACTGGTCCTTATGAATATCGGAGGCAAAAAATGAACCTTGGAAAGAAAAAGATACTGGCTGCAAAAGCACTTGGCGTTGGCAGTGCCCGTATCGCGTTTAATCAAGCAAGACTTGCAGACATCAAAGAAGCAATAACCAAGCAGGATATTCGTGATTTGCATGAAGCTGGAGCTATTTTCGTCAAAGAGATTCTTGGACGTAAAAAAGTTGAAAAGCGTAAAAGCCGAAGAAGGAGAGGGAGTATCCGTCAGCAGCCTCAGCAGAATAAACGAAAATATATGCTGCTCACCAGGAAACTACGATCATACATCAGCGAGTTGCGTGACCATGAAACAATCACGGAAGAGCAATATCAGCGCATCCGCAAGCAGATAAAAGCAAGCATCTATAAGAGTAAGAATCACCTCAAGGAGACCATAACTGGAAAGAAACTATGAGAAAGGTACTAAAACGTCGCAGAATTGAAGCAAAGACAGACTATCTTGCCCGTATGGAACTTATCAAGGCGAAGAAACCTCGATTAGTAATCCGCAAGACCAATCGATACATTATTGCTCAGTTGGTAGAGACCACCATCGCCCAAGATGCCGTAATTATCGGTGTAACTTCCAAAGACTTGTTGACCAAAGGATGGCCAAAAGAAGCCCAGGGGAGCCTCAAGAGCCTTCCTGCTGCATATCTTACAGGATTCCTTCTGGCTAAATCAGCAAAGGGCAAGGTCAAGGAAGTCATTGTCGATTTCGGTCTTCACAGAAATGTTCAAAAATCAAGAATCTATGCAGTAGTCAAGGGTGCACTCGATGCCGGACTTGAAATACCTTGCAACGAAAAAGCATTACCTGATTTAGAGTCAATCCAGGCAAATGAGAAGGTAGGCTCACTTGTGGAGAAATTAAAAGCAAAACTTTAACATGGCAGAAAAAGAATCAAAAAACAACCCGAAAGATCTCATCGAAGCAGTTCCTGAAGAAATAGCCAAATTAGCTCCTTCTGAAATTCTTGGCGAAGAACCCAAGGTTATTGAGAAAGAACTCACTCGTGACGAGATGAAGAAGATGGAAGCAGAAGAGCGAAAAAGATCTGCTCTGGTTTCTTGGGTCCCTAAGACTGAGCTGGGTAACCTGGTAAAATCTGGCAAGGAAAAAAGTATCGATGCTATTCTAGATCATCATAAGAAGATTTTGGAAGCAGAAATTGTCGATACGCTCCTCAAGCTTGAAAGCGACTTGCTTCTTATCGGACAGGCAAAAGGAAAGTTCGGTGGTGGAAAGCGCAGGGCCTGGAGACAGACGCAAAAGAAGACTATGGAAGGAAATGTAGTGACATTCTCATGCATGGCTGTTGTCGGTGACAGGAAAGGGCATGTTGGCGTAGGATTAGGGAAGGCAAAAGAAACGCTCCCTTCCCGTGAAAAAGCTCTGAGGAAAGCCAAGCTTAATGTCATCAAGGTCAAGTTAGGGTTTGAATCCTCTGAAGTTGGAGAGACTGAACCTCATACCGTTCCGTTTATTGTCCGAGGCAAATGCGGAAGTATCCGTGTCAAGCTCCTTCCAGCTCCTCGAGGGACTGGCCTGGTTATCGGCGATGAAGGAAAGAAAGTGCTTGCCCTTGCAGGCATCAAAGACGTTTATGCAGTGACCACTGGTCAAACAAGATCCACATTCAATGTAGCAAAGGCGATCATTGATGCACTAAGTAAAACGAACGAGATGATCCTATGATACTAGTAATAAGAATTTCAGGTCAAGTAGAAGTCCCAACAGACATAGAGGACACGTTGTTCCACATGCGCCTGAGAAAGAAATTTACGGCAGTCTTGATGAAAGACAACAAAGAGACAAAAAGCATGCTCATTAAGGTCCGTAGCTTTGTGGCGTTTGGTCCAATTGCTCCTGACACACTTGTTGAACTCATCGAGAAACGTGCTCAACTTGCACCCGGAACCAAGAAGATTGACGCTCAAAAAGTTGCTGCTGGTCTTGAGAAATCCTCTCCTGAGGACTTGGGCATCAAACCCTTCTTCAGATTGCATCCTCCACGTGGCGGGATTGATTCCAAAACGCACTTCCCAATCCGTAAAGGCGTCCTTGGAGACAACAAGGAAAAGATTAACGATCTCGTAAGGAGGATGTTATGAAAATAAAAAGGCGCGTTAAGTCAAAACGCTTCAGAGGCTCTCAAACTGCCAGACGAGGCCATAAGGCCCGTACAAGAGGATCTGGTAATCAGGGCGGTAAGGGCTGGTCTGGTACTGGTAAGAGAGGTAAAGCAAAGAAGACACTCGTCATCCGTATGACGGGCGGAGGCAATACTTATTTCGGTGCAAGCAAGACCTTGCGTAGAGGAACGGCCCCCATCAAATTACAGGTCATCAACCTCGATAACATTGAGAAAGATCTCGCCAGATTTGTCCAGAATGGAATTGCCAAGGCTGCAAAAGGCGGATATGAGCTTACCTTGACAGGATATAAGATTCTTGGCGATGGCGAAGTTTCGCAAAAGTTGCATATCACTGCCACACGAGCATCGGCTTCAGCAAAAAACAAGATCGAAAAAGCTGGAGGATCCCTCGCTCTTCGTGATAACGAAGAAAATGAGAAATTCTCCGACGCAAAGGCTGCCCCTGAAGAAGAAAAGAAAGCTTCGGCATCAGCGCCTGCAACAAAAGCAAAGAAAGCTCCTGCAGCGAAAAAATAGGAATTCTCCGTCGTTAATTCATAAGAATGACTGCTAAAACTCCATCCCCAAACTTTAAAAACTTTATTTTTGTCTATCTACCATGGGAGTAAAAGAGATTTTATATAATCTGCCAGAGGTGAAACATCCCACCGAGAAGAAACTCAGTTTTAATGTCAAACTTAAGTGGACTCTTATCGTCCTCGTAGCTTTTTTTATTCTCGCAAATATTCCTCTGTACGGCCTTGGGGCAAACTCACTTTCCCGTTTTGAATACCTGGCAACCATCCTCGGGACGGATTTTGGAAGTATCATCAGCTTAGGTATCGGTCCTATCGTCATGGCTTCCATCATCCTGCAGTTGCTTGTGGGTTCTGGCCTTTTTACTATCGACACGACGACCACAGAAGGCAAGAAGCTGTTCCAAGGGTTGCAAAAGATCGGCGTCTTTATCTTCATCCTCTTTGAGGCAACAGTTTACGTCGTGATGGGAGGTCTCCAACCTGTCGTCGATCCGGTTACCCATCTTGCTGTTCCGGGCATGACCTTTATGTTGATTTTTCAGCTCATCCTCGGAGGACTTGCTATTGTCTTCATGGATGAAGTCTCGACCAAATGGGGTCTTGGCTCAGGGACCTCTCTTTTTATCGTCGCAGGTGTTGCCTGGAGGCTTGTCGCTGGACTCTTCCAGTTTATCACTCCTAGCCCTGGGGCGGTGAGCGCATCGAATATTAACTGTCTTGCACATTTCTCTGGTGAAGGTTCAGTTGCCTGTTCAGGGAAACTCCTCGTCATTATGCAGTCCTTGATCAACGGCGATCCTCAGGGATTAATGCTTGCGGTCGCTGCAATTGTTGCCACGGTCCTTATATTCTTGGTAGTGGTCTGGGCACAGAATCTCAAGGTCGAAATTCCACTTAGCTATGAACGTGTCAGAGGATATAGCATGAAATGGCCTCTGGCATTCTTCTACGCTTCAGTGATTCCCGTCATTCTTGTCGCGGCATTGGTTGCAAATCTGCAGCTCTTCGGTGGTCTTCTTGAGACCTGGCTTAAACATGCTACCTTCCTCGGTACATTTAGTAATGGGCAGGCGACCTCTGGGTTAGTGTTCTGGATGAGCGCACCAAATCCAAGTTTGGTTGTCGGCGCAATCACCGGAAGCTTACGTTCAATCCAGCTCTTGCAGGCATTGACACACTTGATTACCTTCATGGTGCTCTCTGCGATCTTTGCTGTCCTCTGGGTCAAGACTTCGGGTATGGATGAACAAAGTCAGGCAAAGAAGATCCTTGCTTCTGGCTTGCAGATCCCTGGCTTTAGAAAAGATGAACGGGTCCTTGAATCAATCCTCAAGAGATATATCCTTCCATTGACCATCATGGGCGGCCTTGCAATTGGGGCATTGTCCTCCTTGGCAGATCTTATCGGTGCATTGACGTCGGGAACAGCGATCCTCCTTGCAGTCATGATCACCTATCAGCTTTATCAGAATATTGCTCAACAGCATGCAGTAGACATGCATCCTGCATTGAGAAAAGTAATGGGTTAATTTCGGACACCTCATGAAAGCAATGAACATTCTTTTGTTGGTAATGGTATTAAGCACACTTGTAGCTTTTGCCTGGGATGGTCTTCCGGCCGTCAAGCTGGTTGTCCATGCAATCCTGGACCCTACGACGGGGATACTGCTCAATTGGAATGCGGTTATCGGGCTGGTGATCATCACCTTCCTTATCACTCTGATTACGACGTTGCTGCAGAAGTATACCACCGATCAGGCAACGTTGAAGGAACTCAAGAAAGAGCAGAAATTGCTCTCAGATGAGATGAAGAAAGTGAAAGCGCATCCAGAAAAGATGATGGAGCTCCAGCAAAAACAATTGGAGATCATGGGAAAAACGATGCCTCTCACGATGCGTCCTTTGCTCTTTACGATGATCCCCTTTGTCCTGTTCCTTCGCTGGTTTGGTGATTATTTCAAGTTGTATCCTATTTCCATGTTTGGCCTTTCCTGGTTCTGGGCTTATTTCATATGCTCCATCGTTTTCTCTATGATCTTGAGAAAGGTCCTGGACGTGCAATAGCCCTGCATAAATCTTTTTATAATCCTGTAACCTCTATCTTAAATGGCAACACCTGACTTGCTCTCAAAGGGCCTGATTCCCTTTATCGCAAAAGCGCATCGGAATACTTATGCTGCGCCTCCTGAGATCAAGAAAAAGTACCGATGTGAGACTCCCATCTTGCCAGGGCATAAGGACTATCATTTTGTTGACGGGGACTGGGCGTATCATGATTCATATGCCGGCGCCTTTTGGGCTCCGGGAAGGGAAGTGGTCTTCTTCAAGGATGCTCCGGTCTGGTGCATGTCCTATCAGGGAAGGGATACGCAGAAGCTTTCGGAAGAACTTCAGGAAGCGTTTACTGCGTTTCTTAAGAAGGCTTTGAGGAATTTTACCGATGATGTGCCCTTCAGGGGCCCTGTTTTATTCAAAGAGGAGGACTGGGAATACCAGTTTACTTTTGAAGGGGATTATGAGTATTTTAAGGGCAGAGAGGTTGTCCGTTATCAGGGAAAGGTAGTCTTTTACCAGGACATCATGGGAGAAAAAATTGTTTAACCCTGAAGAGAAAAATAAACTTTTGTCTACTTGATATATTTCTTGAGGTCATCACCGTGGAGGCGAACGAGTTTCAGATCAGTAGTCTTGACGTATCCCGCATCAAATCTTTCGAGGTCAAAATTCTTCTCAAGAAGTTCCTTGAAAATCTTCAAGGAGAATCTAAGGCCGTCATCGATGGTCATGTCCTCACGGTAGTCTCGGCGCAGGATCTCCTTGATCTTCTCGTCATTTTCGCCGATAGCATTTGCCTTGTAGGCAAAATAGTTGCCCGTGACATCCGAAGTATAAAGATGGGCCTCGTTTTTATTGATGCCTCCAAGAAGGAAAGCAACACCATATGGTCGTGCTCCGCCATATTGGGTGAACATCTGCTTTCTGTCAGCGATAAGACGTATGACTGATATGGGCTCAATAGGGGAGCCATAGGTGACCCTGTTTTGTTGGGCGAGAAGTTGTGCCTGGTCGATGAGCATTCGTGCATCAGCAAGGATCCCTGCGGCTGTAGCGACAATATGTTCATCAATCTCATAGATCTTGTTGGCTGATTCAGGAGCGATAAGCTTGTCACGAATCCTTCGGTCAGCAATGATCAGGACACCATCCTTGCAGACGAGGCCGATACTTGAGCTTCCAAGACGCACGGTTTTCTCTGCATATTCCACCTGCAAAAGGTGCCCATCGGGAGAGAACATCGTCGCTGCTCGATCATAACCCATTGCTTGATGCTGCATTTCAGTTGGTATGTCCATAGTAAGAATTTCCTCTTAGTACAAAGAAGTGGAGGATAGGATATTTAAGCTTTACTAATGTCGCCTTTTTTCCCGACGCTAAAAATCTCCCTTTTTCTCCAAACTCCCGCTTACGAAAGATTTTTAAATCATTATTGCTGTTAAAATTGTGAACTAGAAGACAGATGGGACACTAATGTTCTTTGTCTATATCACTTACGAATGAAAAATACCATTAATGAGGCCCAAGAGCTAGGCGATAGTGCCGAATCTCCCTCAATTGAAGAAACTGTAAAAAAGCGCCGAGTGGTTATACCTGGAGAGGTTATTGTTTCTGGAGAAGATTATCTTCCTGGTGATGGTGCTCGAAGGGTTGGAGCCGATGTTCTTGCTTGTAAGTTTGGTCTTGCTGAAGAAGCAGGAAGAGTTGTCAAGGTTCTTGCTTTAACTGGTGCCTTCGTTCCACGCAGAAACAATGTGGTCATCGGAAGAGTCACGAATATCACCTTCAATGGATGGGTTGTCGATATTGATGCAGCTCAATCCGGATTCTTGCCTATTGATGAATCTCCGCGATTTATCAATAAGAATGAAATGGACCAGTTTCTTGCAATAGGCGATGTTATTGTTGCAAAGATTTGGTCAGTAAATGTCCGAGGTGTCGATCTCTCCCTGAAGAGCAAAGGTCTGGGCAAGATTGAGGGCGGATTCATCTTCCGAGTTATTCCAAACCGCGTCCCAAGGATTATTGGCAAGGAAGGAAGTATGATTACCCTGATCAAAGACAAGACGGGTTGTGATATCACTGTCGGTCAGAATGGCTGGATCTGGATTCAAGGTCCAACAACTGATGCTGAAATAAAAGCACGCCGAGCTATCGAGTTCATTGCTGACAAGGCGTATATTACCGGTCTTACCGAAAAAATGGAGGAATGGTTTACCCAAAATTAACATGGCTGAATTTAAACGACCAAGCGGAAGGGGAATGACTGAAATTCGTAAGATGTCTGCAAAAGTTGGTGTTATCCCAAATGCAGATGGGTCTGCGATGTTCTCTTTCGGAGATACTATTGCTATTGCAGCAGTGTATGGCCCTCGATTATTGCACCCACAACACATGCAGGATCCTTCCACAGCGATTCTTCGTGTCAATTATGATCTCTTAAGCTTTTCGGTTTATGAAAGGAAGAAACCAGGCCCTTCTCGCAGATCGCAAGAAATCTCAAAAGTGACTGAATGGGCACTATTACCTGTTCTTGATTTGAAAGAATTCCCCAACACAGTCATTGATGTGCAGGTATACATTCTCCAGGCTGATGCAGGGACAAGAACTGCAGGTATCAATGCCGCATCCTTGGCTCTTGCTCATGCAGGTATCCCTATGAAAAATTTGGTCACTTCAATCTCAGTCGGTAAGCAAGATAAAAACATCGTTGTCGATCTTGACAAAGACGAAGAGGACTATGAAGAAGGCGAAGGCGCAACTGATTTCCCTATTGCTAAAGTCGCTAATTCTGATGAATATACTCTCCTTCAGCTCGATGGTAAAATAGAGCCTTCCGAAGTGAAGAAGGCATTGACCATTGCTGATGAAGCCTGTGAAAAGGTATATGAAGTTCAGAAACGCGCACTCAAGGAGGTCGTAGAACAATGAGCTCAATGGAGACTTCTAATCTGACTGGCAGGACATTCAGGAAAATGTTCGCTGAAGGTAAGCGTTTTGATGGAAGAGGATTAAATGACTTCAGGGCAATCGAAGTTACCTACAATGTTTCTAACAAAGCCGAAGGTAGCGCCCGCGTAAAAGTGGGGAAGACAGATGTTGCTGTGGGGATTAAACTTGAGATTGGAACTCCTTATCCAGACTCACCTGACAAGGGAAACATCATGGTCTCAGGAGACTTGCTTCCTATTGCATCTCCACGTTTTGAAACTGGTCCTCCAAAGTTCAACGCTATTGAACTTCCTCGTCTGGTAGATAGGGCTATTCGTGAGTCGGGTATGCTTGACTTGCATAAACTGGTCATTACCCCTGGAGAAAAGGTGTGGACGGTCATTATCGATGTCTATCCTCTTAATGACGATGGAAACCTTGTGGATGTTGCAACACTTGCAGCTGTCGCCGCTCTTAAAACGGCTAAACTCCCTGCTCTCAAAGAAAACGGAAAGATTGACTATCATGCCAAACCTACTGGTCCTTTGCCTTTATCTTCCGAGACCTATCCAATAACATTGACCTTCTATAAGTTAGGAGAAAGTATCTTCCTTGATCCTACCCGTGAAGAAGAGGAAGCCTGTGACTCAAGGGTCGCTCTTGGCCTTTCCAAATGGAATGGGAAATATATGATCAATTCATGCCAGAAAGGCGGAGAGACTCCTTTCACCAAGGCAGAACTTGAAAAGATGATGGATCTTTTGCCTGGAAAGTTCGATGAGATTAACGAAAGACTTAAAAAGTTTCTTTAAACACTACAAGTATGGATCTTCAAAACACGCAGTATACAAAATATGAAATTGCCCGTATTATCGGCGCACGAGCCCTGCAGATTGCCATGGATGCTCCCTTGCTCTTTAAGATATCTGAAGATGAACTCAAGGCCATCAAGTATGATTCTATCAAAATTGCCGAAAGGGAATTTGAAGCAGGCGCTCTGCCTATCGCAATCAACAGACCTACGCCAAGGAAGCGCAGGGACAGATTGTCTATCAAGGAAGAGAAAGAAGTCACTGATGAAGAGCTTGCTGCAAAAGAGCATGAAGTGGAAAAAGACATTGCAGAAAATGCCGAGGAATTAGGTTTGGTCGAGGCAGAAGAAGAGCCTACTGAACTTGCTGATACCGGCGATGAGCAATAAGTAACTTCTCATTTATTTTTTATTCGATTTATAAAAGGATATTCTTAAAAACACATCTCTCTTAATGAAAGGATGTTGATTAAAGAGGTGCGTGCAAGGCAAATCAATGACTCTCGGGGTAAACCGACGATAGAAGTGAGGGTCAATGGTCTTTCCGCGTCTTCTCCCTCAGGAAAATCAACTGGCAGTTATGAGACTCCTTGTTGGCATGAAAGTTTGGCTTGGAATATCCATGCGATAAACTCTCTTTTCTTTCCATTTTCATTCAATGCATTTTCTGATCTGGAAAAAGTCGAAGCACAAATAAAAAAGACTTTTAAATTCAAGGATGTGAAATCCTTCGGGGCAAATGCGCTTTTTGCATTGGAGTCTGCATTGCTCAAGGCATGTGCAGCTTCACAAAAAAAGCAGCTCTGGCAGGTGATTAACCCGAAAGCCAAAGTGTTCCCGGTACCGGCAGGTAACGCTATCGGCGGAGGGTTGCATAGCGAGGGATTCTCGCAGCATCCCATGTTCCAGGAGTTTTTGCTTATCCCCAAAGGGAAGTCTGTCAATGAGAACATCAAGATTATGAACTCAGTGTATGCTGAGCTTGGAAAAAAGCTCCGGGCAAGAAGCACCAATGATGAGGGGGCCTGGCAGACGACCTGGAAGGAGCAGGAAGTGTTAGACCTGCTTTCAGGGTTCTCAAAGAAGGTTTCTATAGGTATGGATGTGGCTTCCTCTTCTTTTTATGATGCGAAAAAAAAGGAGTATCGTTATACTGACAAGCATTTAAGTCGCGAACAGCAGATAGCCTATGTCAATCATCTGATCAACAAGTACAAACCTGTATACGTTGAAGACCCTCTCTTTGAGGAGGACTTCAAGGGGTTTGCGCAGATCGCCAGGGACTCTTTCCATTTTATCGTTGGTGATGATCTGACTGCTACACATATGGAACGGGTAAAAAAGGCGGCAAAGACAAAGGCTATCAACGCCATGATCATCAAACCCAATCAAAACGGTTCTTTGCTTGAGGTACAGAAAATTTTCTCCCTGTGCAAAAAGAATAACCTCAGAACTATCCTCTCCCATCGTTCAGGTGAGACCTTGGATGATGCCTTGGCCGATTATGCGTTCGGATTTCAGGCAGACTTTATCAAATGCGGGATTGCGACCCCCTGGAGAGCGGTTAAACTCAAACGTCTCAGGGCCATAGAATTGTCTTTGTAATCTCAGGATATCAATACAAGATTTCTAAAGTTAAATTTATAACCTCTTCTTACGTTAGTATCCTATGAAAGCAGAGATGACATCGACCTCCTTTGAAATTCACGGTTATAAGACTGTGAAAAGTCTGGGCGTTGTGAGGGGACTTATAGTCCGATCGCGTTCTTTAATAGGAAATATCGGCGCAGGAATCCAATCTCTTTTTGGAGGAAATATTACGCTTTATACTCAGCTTTGTGAACAGGCGCGTCAGGAATCCTTCGATATGATGATGAAACACGCCGAGGATCTGGGTGCTAATGCAATTATCGGGGTTCGATATGATGCAACGGAAATTGCCGGGGGCATCACTGAAGTGCTCTGCTACGGGACAGCAGTGGTTGTTAAAAAATAAGCTCAAAATTTTTTCTAAGAAGTGTTTTCATGAGTACGGTTCAAACTTGTATATCCAAAAATGTTTTAAGGATGAGACTGTTGTGACTTTTGAGGAAAAAGCATAATATGGTACTGAAAATTCGTAAGGCAGTTCATGGTGATCTTAATGAACTTGCAGAAATATATCGGGCGGTTTATATCGATTTTGATGTAGGTGAAAAGTGGACGAATAGGTCCGCTTATGCTATGTTGGAATCTTTGCTAAAAAAAGTCCCGGACTTATGCTTTTCGGCTGAAGAGGATGGGCAGATCATTGGTGCTTTTTTTGTCGGTGTTAAACCTTGGTGGGATGGGAATCATCTGGTTGATGGGGAGATTTTTGTCCATCCTCATTATCAAAAACGCGGTGTAGGGACAAAATTAATAAAATTTGTCTTTGAGTATGCTCTAGAAACATATAAAGTAGTCCGATGGGATACCTACACTTTTAGGAACAAATATCCTTTAAAATGGTAT
>CAIQQL010000057.1 GCA_903873955.1 uncultured archaeon
ATTCATTTATAACCCTTCGGTGGGAGGTTGCCAGAGCTCGTTGGGGGTTCTTCTAAGCCATAGCAGTCTGCAGTTTTCAATGACTCTTTCTGTTGAGTTGTAAGCTTGGACACAAGCAGTATACATTTCTGCTGGACTTTCACGTTCGGAGAGGATTTTGTCAGCCTTAACAGGGCCGATACCTTTGAGGCCAATGATGTTATCAACTCTGTCACCAGTGAGTACCTGTCTATAAAAGTTTTTAATTGCTTCTTCTTCTGATACAAAAGTCATTTCTTTCTTAACAAAGTTCCAATGATTACCACGAAGCTGCAAAAAGTCTTTGTCAATACTTGCTATGATACTTTTGTAATTGTTTTCTACGTGTGCTATCGCAATCGAATCATCCGCTTCTTGCCCTTCGGAGACTTGAAAATCCCATGCCGATACCAAATAATCTCTAATGAGCTGGAGATGCTTAGGCTTAGGGGCAGTGCGATTTCCTTTATAAGGGGCAGTAGTGGCAATTTCATTTCTAAAGTTTCCTGAGCCTGTTAAGTAGCCCTGGTAGGTCTCAGCATCGAGATCTTCCCAGAGCATTGTTTCAACAAAAGTTGCAACCCTTGAGATGACGATTTTTTCACTTTCTTCTTCGGTAGAAAAGCCAATACGATAACCGATGATATCGCCATCAATGAGAACGTGCATTACAGTACGTCGTCCAGCTCTTCTTCCATTTCCACACTTCCACCATAAGGAATGAAGTCTGTAATAGTTAAACGATTGAGCCCAACACCTGTACCGTACTTGGCAGTGTACGCATGGTTATAAAAGCCGAGAACTACCTTGGCCTTAGTACCGTTACCTACCAATGCACCTTTGAGGTCAAAAGCTTTACCGCTAGAATCCAAAGGAGTAATCTCTTTAGTGGACTTACCAGTAACGTAATTGCCTCGTGCGTCGCCTTTGTTTTTAATCTTAACACCGAACTCTTCTAATGCCTTAACAGCCTTGTCCGATAGATTGCAAACGTCAGCTTGAAACTTATCTCCGTTCTCAGGTTTACGATCTAGGAATGCCCAGTGAATCGTGCCTTCAACGGTAATGGGTTTAAAATTACTCATAATACCTTCCTCTCTTTGTTTAGTTACTTGCTGGTGTTTCTGTTACAGGTGCTTCTACTGCTTCTGCTGCTTTACTCATTTGTTGAATCTGAACTGCGGATTGCATACGAATTTTATCTAACAACTGTACAGCAGACTGTTCAATATGCTTAAGTACTGCTTCAACTTCCTGAACTGTAAGGTTTAAATTGATCATTTTGCTTCCTTTCTAAAAGTACAATTATACCACATTTAATGACTTCCTGCCCAGTTTTTAGCTATGCTATATTCAGCCCCTACTGGACAACGAAACTTCAGTATTTCACCTGCCTGTGCAGCAGAGTGAACGACTACTTCTCCTACTTCTTGTCCGTACTGCTCAGGACATTCTATCTGAACTTCGTCATGAATCCAAGCAACTAGTTTAAATGGAATTTTTTTAGCCTTCAAGTTTTTGTTGATTTGAACAAGCCACTGTTTAGCGATGATAGCCCCTGCACTTTGTAGAAGTGTATTGAGCGACGAATGGGCTGACCGAACCGTAAGTGAATAACCCCCAATGCCAGGAAGCCTTCCTTTCGTAGCAATTCTTTCAACCTTGGCTTTAAGCCTTTCATACGACGGTACTGCTTTACAGAAACTATCGATAATCTTGGCTCCTTCTTTTGCAGACTTACCAACAACTTTAGCGATCTTGGCTGGGGATGCTCCGTAGAGAGTCGCATACAGGACAGTCTTCGCAAGGTCTCTCGTTTCAACCCCGAATGCTTGCTGATTTCTCGTGTGGACATCACCGTTGACTGTCTCATTTATATAATCCTCATCGTCAAGGTAATGAGCAAAGCAACGGAGTTCAATGCCAGAGAGGTCAACACCCACGAGGACGTTTCCCTGATCAACCGTCCAACACGAACGGAACTCTTTACCCAGTGTTGCTCGGACTGCTGGCACTTGAGCCATGTTAGGACTTGAATGAGTAGCCCTCCCAGTAACAGCACCAAAACCAATGACTTTTCCATGTACTCTGCCATCCTTTCCTAAATGTTCTAACCATGAATCTAACTGTGATGCTCTCTTTTGCAACGTTAAATATCTTGCGATTGGTTTAGCTTCAGGTATATCCAATCCCTCAAGTGTTGTCTCGTCGACAATCACCTGGCCCTTCTCAGTAGTCTTTTCAGGCTTCCATCCTTTCGATATAAGCCTTTTGGCAATTTGTTGTCTCGACCCGACATTAAAAACCTCCACATCGTCTTTGAGTCGCTTACCAGTCTTCTCTGAAATACGTTCCGTAACAATCGGAGGGAAGATGGTCTGTAACGATTCTTCAATCTCCGACATCTCTGTCTTAAGTTGCGAGAGCAAGATCTGTGCATAGGGTACATCAAGCTTGAATCCATTACGTTCCATCTCCGATAAAATAACCTGCACTTCATACTCTAACTTCACAGCCTCTTGGCTGATCTTGTTTCTCTGAATCTCTTGCACCAACATGTCGTAGACCTTTGAGGTCAACTCCACATCTCGAATGCAGTAAGTAATCATCTCTTCAGTCAGGCCACCTTCAAAGTCTTCAAACTCAATCTTGTCAAACCCTAAAGTAGTACCCCAAGCTGCTAGACTATGCCCGCCATCCCTAGCACTGTTAGAAAGACGAGAAAGCAAAAGAGTGTCTTGGCATTGCGATTTCCTAATTGATGTTCCCCATACACGATTAAGTATACTGGCATCAAAAGAAATACCGTTGTGCATAATAATTGAAAGTGCGTCATTTAAATACTCCTTTAATCCTTCGTTGGTCTTCCATACTTTAATCTCTCCAGTCTCTCGGTGCAGGGTAACGCAACACCAAATAACATCATGAGTCAAATTCGTTTCAATATCTAATACTAAATTCTTCAATAGCATGTAATCAAAGTACCTGTCTGTATGCAAGTTACTATTTTACCATCAGGTGTGATGATTGTCGTTGAATCTCCACTGTCAGCATAGGCCGTAGTTATTATACAAAACAATAAAAGTATAATAATTTTCTTCATTTTCTTCTCCAAGCTCTGCTACAAATCTTTTGTACTTCAATCGGATCTAGCTTGTTTACTTCTGAGCAAGCATAGATAGGGCCTTTTATATACAACTGCACTGAGGCATCAACAATGTTATATAAAAATATAACAGCGAGTATCGCAAAGGCAGTCTTAAACAACGGCATTAGAACGTCCAGGTCTTGTTAACTGTTGCTCGCTTCTCATCTTCAGCAATATCAATCTTAATCTCTAACTCACTCTTTGGAGGGTTTTTATTCTTGTTAAAGATGTCATCCCAGTTCTTATCAAACTGTTCTTGATCCAATACTGGACGCTGCTTATCGCCTTTGCCACCATCTCTCATTTATTCTTGTGCCTTTCTTAGTGATAGTTTCTTAGTTACCTTGCTGTATCTACACATAAACTGAAAGTCTTTTACTTTAAACACAAAACCAAAACTACCTTTATCTGATAGTGG
>CAIQQL010000058.1 GCA_903873955.1 uncultured archaeon
GGCGGTTCCTAGAATTACTGCCAAAAAAAGCGAGATACTTGCTGAAACGGTCCCTGGAAAGGTTCAAAAAGAGAGTTTGTATCCTAATTTGACTGATGCACTCAAAAAGCAAATCAGCGAGCAGGAACTTCTTGCTGCGCTTCCTGCTGGAGGGCACACGCTAACAACACCATGATGAATATGACTAAGTTTCAGATCGGAAAGTCCGGAGTGACCCCTGGAGTTATAGACTCTCTGGTGCTTGCTGTAAAGAATCACAAGCAAGTGAGAATCTCGACCCTGAAAGCCTCTGGAAGGACCAGAGACACCATGCCTGCGATGGCAGAGGATATTGCAGGTAAGCTTAGGGACAAACTCAGGGAGCCATTTACCACGAGGGTTATTGGATTTACTATCATTCTTATTCGAGAAACAAAATATGCAAGAAAGTAAGGTTTATAAGGCATAAATTTTACCTATCTTGACTACTCTTGTGAATATGACAGACATAAGAACCATTGAACCGGGGAAATATAATAAGCTACTTGCAGAAGAAATCAAGAAATCAGGAGATTTCGAGTTTCCAGAATGGGCAAGGCTAGTTAAAACAGGTTCTAACAAACGACGCCCTACAACGAATGATGATTTTTGGTACTATCGCGCAGCAAGCATCCTTCGTCAGATTTATATTCAGGAAGTGGTCGGAGTTGAAAAACTCAGGTCCCGTTATGGTGGTAGAAAGAATAGGGGAGTTAAACCTGCCCATTTCGTAAAATCCGGCGGAAAGATTATCCGTAAGATTCTTCAGCAAGCAGAGGCAGTCGGCTATGTCGAAAAGGTCAAAGGAAAGGTCAACGGCAGAAAACTCACCAAATTAGGTAAAGACTTCTTGGAGGGAATTAAGTAACATGGGTGCAAAGGCCGGAAGTCTGTATCACAAGAAAGTTGTCCTTGCAGTGTATGAACGAAGGACTAAATGGGCACCATTCTGGGCTGTATTAAGGAAATATGGCAAGGGCAAGAAGGTACATCCATCTCAAATGACTAAGGATAGAAGGCATTGGAGAAGAACCAAACTCAAGATTAAGCCTCGCAAGACGGCAAACCACCATTTAGGTTAAGACTATGGCAGCAGAAACACCAAAACAAGCAATACTCACCAGGGAATATGTCATTCCCCTCCGCAGAGCTTGGCTCAATGTTCCTGCATATAGAAGGGCAGGAAAGGCGGTCAAGACCATCAAGATTTTTCTTGCAAAACATATGAAGGTCCCTGGTCGTGATACCCGTCTGGTGAAATTGGATGTTCTTTTCAATAATGAGGTATGGTATAGGGGAAAAAACAACCCTCCATCAAAGGTTAAAGTGAAAGCAGTAAAAGAAGGCGATGTTGTTCATGTGACGTTTGCACAGATGCCTCAGCATGTTGCATATAACAAGGCTAAATTAGAGAATCGTCAGAAGAAAGCCGAGAAGAAAGAGGAAAAAACGCCAACGAAAGCCGCTCCTGCCGAAGAAAAGAAGGAAACAACGCCTGAGCAGAAGAAGAATGAGGCTGAAAAGGAAATTGCGGGCGAACAGCAGAATATCAAGGAAGCCAAGACAGAAGCTAAAGTTGAGCAGCATCTTCACAAGCCAGATAAGGCGACGCATCCACAGCGTATGGCATTGAAGAAGTAATTATTTTTTAATGTTTTATCTTTAATTTTTGGAATTTATAATAAAAAATCTTACTACTTTTTTTTCTCAGAATCTGTTTTAGCAAAAGGGATGGTTTCCCAGTCTTTTACTTTTCGGATTTTCAGATTCTTTTCCCATGCCGCAGTCAGCAACTGGGCATCCACACCCCTTTCTTGAAACAGGCCCAAGATTGCAACGATGTCTTTAGGGAAACACTTGCCCCCAAATCCTCTGTTGGAAGTGACGCTAAGATGGCTTTCCCCGATACGTTTGTCCGCAGAGACCATTCTTCGGACCTCATCATAGCTGATGCCCGTGCTTGTACAAAGATCATGGAACTCATTCCCAAAAACGACTTTCATGGCAAGGAATGCATTTGCCATATACTTGGTCATCTCAGCAGAGGTGGGATCAGTGAGGAAGAGAGGGACTCCAGGGAAACGTTGTCGGTAGAAATCTGCCACTTTCCAGCTTGTAGGCTGGTCGTCTGCGCCTATGATGATACGGTCTTGCTCGAGAAAATCGTCCCTGCTATGGGTCTCTACAAGGAATTCAGGATTAAAACCGAAGTGAGTCTGGGGATATTCTTTGGCATATCTTCGGGTGGTTCCAGGAACGACAGTTGATTTGATTACCACGGCTTTATCCGTGCCCTTTGCATATTGATCTATCTCTCGGACATTTTCATCCATGATGGTAAGATCTATTTTTTTATCACGGTAGGGGGTTGGTAGGCAGACAAAGACTAACTCTGATTCTCTTACTACTTCTTCAAGAGGACTTGAGGGTTTGAACTTGTCATAATACTTGATAGTATCTCCTTTTTTACCAAAACCGTATTCCAGTGCTTCACCCACGACACCATATCCGATAATCCCCACTTTTGACATGCGTTGTTGTAACTCGGATTCATTATAAATATTATGGCGCTAAAATATAGACACTGCTTTGACGAAGGTAATCTTTTGTTTGGAGTAAAATTTATGTAGGCGCGGCATTATAACTTCCTGATGGCATCGACACTTTCTGCACTCCGGCAAGATCTGCATGCGTATGCCAACCCTCAAAAGGCGAAGGTCTTGCAATCCTTCTTCAAGACAGGATCTGGTCAGTACGGCGAAGGGGATGTTTTTTTAGGGGTCGTTGTGCCAGAGACAAGGAAAGTGGCAATACGATACAAGGACCTTCCCCTTTTTGATGTGGAATCTTTGTTGCGCTCGCCTGTCCATGAAGAACGGTTATGCGCCCTGCTCTTATTGGTACATAACTACCGTCATGGTGATAAGGACAAGAAGGAAGAGGTCTATCGGTTCTATCTGCGAAGCACACCCTTCATCAACAACTGGGATTTGGTCGACCTTTCAGCAGGGTATATTGTCGGCCCGCATCTTTATCAGAAAGACACCTCTGTGCTCTACAAGCTCGTCGCTTCCTCCAATATCTGGGAACGGCGCATTGCCGTCCTGTCAACCTTTTATTTTATCAAGCAGGGCGATTTTGATGATACGTTCAAGATTGCAGGGATTTTGCTTCAGGATTCGCATGACCTGATGCATAAGGCGGTCGGCTGGATGCTTCGCGAGGTTGGAAAAAAAGATCAGGCAAAAGAAGAGCAATTCCTAAGGAAACACTACAAAGATATGCCTCGCACGATGTTGCGTTATGCCATTGAGCGTTTTCCCGAAAAGACTAGGCAGGCTTATCTGAAAGGGAAGATTTAGCTTCCAAATTCACCCATATAGATATAAAAATACA
>CAIQQL010000059.1 GCA_903873955.1 uncultured archaeon
AATTAAAAAATTCACGTCCAAAAAACCGAACACCTCAATATCTTCTTCATCAGAAGATGAATCAGCATTGCTTAAAAAAATTATTAATCAAAAAGAGGATATGATTAAAAATCTTCAGAATGAGTTAGAAAGCAAGAAGAAGACTTTCACAGAAAAAGAGGCTGATCTAAAAATAGAACTTATCGAAAAGAAGGAGCAAATCAAAGATTTGAAGGAAGAATATAAACGAGCGATAGAGGATGCTGAGGAAATAAGGTATCAAAGTAATCAAACAGAACCATCTGATGATGAAAAGATTACAAAACTGCAAAAAGACTTGGACGACACTAATAAACGTGCGAACAGGATATCAGAAGAGCTGAATACTGCAAGAAGAAAGCAGGAGACTCTGGAGGAAAGCCTACGTAAAGAGAAAAATAAGAATATAAGCATCACCGCCGGCATTCATGCAACATTGTACCATCTCAGACGGGAAACTATTGCCCAAGGTAAATTACGTGCTGCCAGAGAACTTTTGGAAGATACTCAAAAAATAATTGCGGAAGTAGCTGATATTGTCAAACGGGACGAAGTTTATGTAAATAAAGAGTCTTTCCTATCCGCATTGGAGAAACTTACTAAATTTGCAGCAGATATCCCACACTATCCGAGCAAAGAAAAACCTGTTGACGCTGTTATTGATCAGTGAATTTCTGGCACATTGAAAGCAAATTGGCGGAACTCCCGGCCAATGATTTTTTAAATTATATCTGATTTTTCTCCAGAGAATCACTTCTTCAAAGAGTAATATTTATTTAAGGCGGGGGATATATCCAATGCCAGGATAGCCCTCCACCCGCCCTTGGGAGACAATTTTTAGCTGTTTCCCACGACTGATGTCCATTAAAATATATAGGGAGTTATGCAGTGAATGAGAGAGAAGGGTTGCTAACAGTTAAAGATGTAGCAAAACTCTTGAAAATGTCTGCCCGTACAGTGTATAAACGCCAGAAAGAACTCGGTGGATTCAAACCCGCCGGAATTGGATGTGTAAGATTTGACCCGGAGGTAATCAATGGGATCTTATTGGGACCACGAACGGAAGCACTGGCGATACCAATTCAAACGCGTCGGGATAAGATATACAGGAAGAGGATACAAGACCAAGAGAGATTCAGAGGAGGCGGAAGCAGAACATCGAAAGATATTAAAGGTGGCCCCACATACGACTCAGACCCCTATGGCCTTCTCAGACTATGCAGCTCAATATCTCCAATATGCAGAGAGAAAGTTCGTTGCTGATGTTGCAAAGCGTAAATACAGCACATTCAAGAAGTTCATCGCATCGCAGGGCGATCTCACCATTGATCAGATCGCCCCTATGCATATCCATAACTATTTAAATACCTTACCAACAAACAATTCCTACAACGAACATCGCCAAGAGTTATCATCTCTGTTCGCCTGGATAAAAAAGATGGACCCCTACAAGTTCCAGTTCTTTTTAAATCCATGCCTCGCTCTTGAGCCTATGGCTGTGGCCGAACCGGAACCGCCAACGCCCACCGTTGAAGAGGTGCTGAAGATCATTGCAGCGGCCCGCCCTGGTGACGAGCTTGATCTTGTTCTTTGCTGCCTTCACCTTCTCGGGAGAATTGACGAGATCCTTCGTCTCAAATGGAAAGATGTCAATTTTGAAAAACGGACCATCACGTTATGGACGCGGAAAAGGAAAGACAGCAAATACGAAAGCGACCAGATGCCCATGAATCAGGCCCTTTATGACACTCTCAAGGCCAGGTGGCAAAAGCGCACCCAAGACCAGTGGGTGTACTTTAACGAAAAAACGGTCAGGGATGGGAAGAAAACTGGAGATCGGTACTATCATCGTCCCAAGATGATGGCCGCGATATGCAAACGGGCCGGGATTGCGCCCATCGGGAAAGGCCAGATCAAGTTATGGCGGGGGAAGGATAAGGGGAAAATAGTGGAAATCGACCACTACTATGGCTTTCATTCCTTCCGCCATTTTATGGCTTCCTACCTGGCAGACGAAGAAAAAATATCAAGTAAGGCCGCTCAAAGACTTTTAAGGCACAAAAACCTCTCTACTACTGAAAAATACTTGCATTTTATCGATCCACACCAAAGAGACACCATGGCCAAAGTAGAGGGGATATTTGCAAAAGTACACCCAAATGGTACACCCATTAACGAAAAAGGGGTTATGCCTGTTGACATAACCCCTTGATATCATTGGTAGGCGGTACTGGATTTGAACCAGT
>CAIQQL010000060.1 GCA_903873955.1 uncultured archaeon
AAACCCACGATCGTTTTCTTGCCGATCCTGTTGAGTGGGAACACTATCATGCGGTCTATCGGGAAGAAAGAAAAAATTGGCCAGTGGTTCCATATCAGGAAGCAATAAAGTGGTTTAAGGCAAGACCACACATGGTTATCGGTGATTTCGGATGCGGAGAAGCCTTTTTAGCAACTGAACTTGAAAATCGGATCCATTCACTTGACCATATTGCGATTAATGAGGAAGTAATAGCCTGTGATATGACACACGTTCCCTTGGACGACATGTGTTTAGATGCCGCTGTATTTTCTTTATCATTGATGGGCTGCAATTTTATTGATTACTTAAAAGAAGCACATCGATGTCTTAAGTTAGATGGACATTTATGGATTGCCGAGCCGACATCTCGAATAAAAAAAATTGCTCTATTTAAAGAAGTTCTATTTCGATTGGGATTTGATGTCACTCGTGAAGATGAAAAATGGAAGTTTACATTTTTAAAAGCTATCAAAACAGAAAGAGACATGAACTTAAAGAGTTTGGAAAGTATAAAAGTGCAAGATATTTTAGACTAAATTAGAGCGCCCAGGCTCTCTGAGAGTCTGCCTGGCAATCAGGATGCCTTGGCGCATAACTTTTGAGGAACCAGTGGCATGTGGAAAAAACATCCTTTAATCATCCCAGGCGATCTTAATGCACTTGTTGCTGCGATTCATGATGCAGGCCAAGAATTTGGCCCACACCCGATCTATCGCGGTCAAAGGAATGCGATGTGGGAAATAGAGTCTTCTTTTTCAAGAGGTGTTTCAGAAAGCACGCAGGAATTGATGCAAAACCCTTCTACTAGGGGCGAAGGAAGATCCTACTACATAGCCAGCAAGTCATTCTTAAACTATTTTTCATCCATGAAACCCTCGGAAGAGGTGATCAAGAAGCTAAATGGACAAGGCTGCCCGTACTTTGAAATCTCACGGCATCATCAGCAAAATTTCTTAAAATCGAAAATTCATGGTATCAAAGATGCCGATCTCTCTGGATCTCCTGTGATCGATTTTACATTCAGTCCCTGGACAGCACTATTCTTTGCCAATTTTGAAGTTAATTACAAAACGGAGGGGTTACAACCAAAACTCAAAGAAAGTCGCTCGACAGATGCTGCTGTTTACATTGTAAACTACCAAGCATTCGAAATCTACAGAACTATTCCTGAAATAATAGTAAACTACAAACTTTCAAATATTGAAAACCGAGATTTCAAGAAACCCTGCATTATCTCCCCATTGTCGCAAATAAATGATGAAAACGACCAAAAGCCAAAGCGACAACAAGCAGTGTATGTACTTCAAATAGACTTTCGTTACTCTCTTGATGAGGCTTTATCAATCATCGAGCAAGAGACTAGAAAAAAAATGTATTGCAAAATTGTTGTTAAAAAAGAGCTCTTTGAAGAATGTAAAAAGTTTCTCTTCAGCATGAACCTTTCCCTCGACTATCTTTTCCCCCAAAAACTTCACTATCAGATGGATCGTATTCAAAATGTTTTCAAAATTTATGCTTTAAGAACATCATGATTTGGAGGAAGATCGAAGCCTTCGAAATTTTAGCTCAATACGAATCCAATCCATACCTTCAGATCAATCCCCTTGAGGAATGCATCCCCAGGACTTTTTCCTATAGGTGGAGGACATAACTTCATGCGTGGATACTCCCTTCTCCACCATCGATACGCTAATGCCCCTGCATGATCCACATCAAGGGAAAATACAATCGCAGGCGCGTTTACAAGCAGCTGATGCGCCACAGCATCAGGACGCTTAGAGGCTCCCCCTAGCGCCATTGAACAACACAAATCCCCTGCACACTGTTGGAGCAAAATAGCGTCCAGCTCCGACTCAACCACAAATACAGGTTTCCCTTCTGCACCTCCATAAACCGATGGAGTTTGCATACTCCCAGAAATCTCAACATACTTGGGCAGTGTGTCTCCATCATACCAATCGCTCCGACGGATTTTAAGCTTTACGAGTTCTCTTGTAGTACAATCATACGTCGGGATCAAAAGCCCTTTTGGAATCCACAACTTCTTGCCTTCTGATCCAATTCCCCAACGCTCACGCTCTAGCCAAAGGGTATTAGGATTCCAACCCAAATGAAACTGATCAATAGTTTGCTCAGAAAATCCTCGTTTCTGAAAAAGGTCCAGAGCAAAACGCGTTTTCTTTAACTGCTCGTAACAGTATTGAGAAAAAGAAACAGCAGCCAACCTCCATTTTAAAGAAGGCATTTTGGCTATGCGAGGTTCAAAACAAGAAGCGAGCCTCTCTTCTTGTAAGGACCCTCTTTTTACAAAAGGGTTATCCCTCAACTCGTTGCCGATTTTCTGACAGGCCTCCACATAGGAAAGCCCACGAAAATCCTTATAGTATTGGATTTCATCACCCTTTTTATTGCACTGCCTGCACATATAGCGATTAAGTTTGTCCCATATGATAAACCTATCCTTACCGCCACATGCTGGACACGGCGAGTGATACTCTCCCCCTTTCGTCGCAGCGACCTTTTTTGGCTCAAGGCCATCTTCTCTTGCGATATCAAGTATTCCCATACATACCCCTATCCATTTTTACTCGTCCACGCTGTCTACGGCGTCCACGCAGTGTAATTAGTGGAACAAAAAGGAAAGTGTTCGAGCAATTTTCATGCTTGGACTCCTTGGACTGCCCGGACAAGTTATTCTTCCCATATCCGAGCCGTTTGTTTAGTAAAGCTCTCAAACCTCTTGCGGCACTCTTCCAAAGAAGGAAGCATGTACCACCATTCACGCATGCCTTCGACTGAACGGCGACACTTTTCTACGGAAAGGAGCTTCTTTAGGCGCTTGCCGAACTCGGAGCTCGCCTCTTGCCTCAATCCCTCTCTTTGACACCATGCTTTATAGTTGTCGTACAACTCCTCACATGAAATAGGTCCCCAATCACCAGCCCTAACCATGGAGCACCGCCCTTCCTGCAAGGCAGCAAAAAGGAACTTTTCAGAACTACCGGCAGTTTTCATCTTTATGTCGAAACCACAGTCGTTCGGTGGCATCCTTCTTGGGTCAAAAGAACTCAAATCCTCATGCAGAAGATCGTAAAGAAGGCTTGAGAGTCCCGTGTGATCCATCTGCTCTGAAAGGGCA
>CAIQQL010000061.1 GCA_903873955.1 uncultured archaeon
GCTAAATCTATTATGAAAGCTTGGAAGAAAAAGGAAGTGAGTCAATCAGTGAAGATTCCCTTGATGAACCTGCTCTTGCGTAAGTGCTCAATAAAAGCATTGATGCTTGAAGATGAACTTGGTCTTCCGTTACATTCTCCGCTCCCTCAGATTAATCCCTCTACACCAAGCAAGAAAAAATAATATTTGTTTATAATTCTTTTAAACTTCCAAAGTCAAGCGTCTCTACCCCTTTATTGATGACTCTGACCTGGTAGTTATCCAGTTTTACCTTGAAGGGAGTATGGAATGGGTATTCTCTCGGGTCACTTCCCTGGATATCTCCAAAGAAGCTCGGCATAAAAATGACTTGTTTTTTCTGAAACTTCCCTATCAGATAGCATTTGAATGATTCGGTAGAGACATTGTCTTTGAGTCTTACTGCCGGATGGAAATGACCCAAGATCCAGGTGTGCGTTTTTTTATCCTGCATCTCTGGAAGGTTCTTGTCTCCATGGAAAAAGAGATATCCCTCTCTTTCATAGGCTCTGCATAGAAGGACTCTTGGGTCAAGGGTCATTCTTGAAAGGAACGCGTCATGGTTGCCGAGAGTTATGATCACTTCCTTGCTCTTTTGTAAAAGAAAATCAAGGATTGCATCAAGATATCTTTTGCTTTCCTGGCTCGTGTCAGCAAACTGATGATGGATATCTCCTAGAAGCACAATCTTATCCACGTTCCCTGTTGCCTCAAGAATTTCTTTGAACTCATTTTTTGTCTGCTCAAAAGAATGCTTTGAAATCAGGTTTCCCAATCCACTTGCCCCTTCTGCATAGCCTAGATGCAAGTCTCCAAAGACCAGGATTCTTTCATGGAGTAAACGGATAAGAAGGCCTTTACCATAGAAATGCAACTTATTCATATTTTTTTCTTTTGAATATGGCCCAAAGGGGTAGTTTCAAGACCTCAAAGTAGGGTATCTTGCATTTGGATAGGGGAGACGATAATGCCTGTTCTGGTAAGGATTATATTCTGCAAGATTAAATCCTAGCTCTTCAAAAGTCCGTCTTCCTTTCATTCGCGAAAAATCCAGGAGTTTGGTATGAGCCAGACTTAAGGAAGGGGCCTGGACTGGAAGAACCTGAAACTCGTATCCTGGGGAGGTGTAGCCCATAAACAAGACCGGTTCCCAGTCTTCGCGGGTGTCCAAGACTAGTTCAACACCCCGTAAGTGAGGCACTGTTAAAGCCCGGGTCTTTTGAGGGAGATGGGGAAGCACTTGGGCCTGCTTGAGAATGGAATAGAAAATTTCTCTTTGGGAAGGTAAGAAGGTTGCTCCTCGGGGAAATAAAAGAAGAAAATTGGTGATGTTTCCCCTAGGCATAAATTCTTTCGTTGCCATGGTTATGGGCCTGCTTCTTTTTTTAAATACCTTTCTATATTATCTCATTTTTGTTTGCTGGCGATTACTTTTAGATGGAGTTGATGCATCCTTTTTAGGAAAGTAGCGCGGTCTTCCACTTTGATAAGGTCTGTCTTACCGACAAGCATTGTCGAAAGTCCGAAAGGCGAGACAAGAGGGGTACGTTCGACTTGGACCTTTACTTTTCCCTGCTCGATCCATTGCAGTACAAGTTTTGCTCGATCAATATCCATCACCTCTTCAAAAACCTCCCTTCGTGCTTCACGAAGGATCGGGAAATCATCACTGATACGTTTCACCGCGAGATAGAGTAGCCCAGAATGCATCTGTTGTTTTCCCACGCTTTTCTCTCTTCCTTTATAGTTTTTCAGGATCATCAGACTGCGCATGGCGCAATGGCGAAATCTTCTCCTGAGCACTTCTGTGGAATCAATGGCCTCTCTGAGTATTGCTTCAATATTGGAGCTTTGCACGCTTTTCAGGATTTTTTGTTCATCAAGGTGTTCACCACCGATAAAAAATCCATAGTCTGTGATACCTACTTCCACATTTCGATGTCTGAGTCTCGCAGCCGCATATCCATAAGCACGGGAGAGGACATCATTTACCCTTCGCCCATAGACACTATGGAACAAGAGATATTCTTTTTCTTCCTTGAATTTTTCAACAAGTATGACCTCTTCATGGGGGACCGTAAGGAACTTTTCCTGTTCAAGAAAATAAGAGTATATTTCCAGGGCAGTGGGAGGAGTTATGTAAAGATAGGACTCCAAAAAAGAAAGACACTCTTTCTTGTTCTTTAACCTCTCTTTTACTAACTTCCTCAGTCTCCCGATTGCCAAGCCGACTTCGAAATTCAAAGGGAGCATTTCAGAGTACCAGCTAGGAATGGTCGGATTTTTTGCTACATTGGCTTTGACGTAAGCTTTCATTCCTCGGGAGAATTGGTACTGGTATTTTTTCCCTCCTAAGACAAAGACATCCCCTTTCTTCATCTTCTCCAAAAATCCTTCATCAATCTTGCCAACACTTAACCCCTTCGCAGTCCCGTCTTGGACCATGACTTCTATGAATCCTTCCTGGGCAATGGTCCCTATGTTGGTCATATAGATGACTCTTGCAAGCTTTCCTCTTTTTCCTATTTGTCCTGTTTTTTCATCATACCATATCTTTGCATAAACTCTCCTATGCTCCAATGCGTAGTCTCCTGCAAGGTAGCTGATGATTGCAAAAAAGTCTTCTTCACGCAACTGGGCATAACAATAACTTTTACGGATGAGCCCCAGCATTTCCTGTGCAGTCCATATTTTGGAAATCGCCATGCCATAGATTTGTTGGGCAAGGACATCAAGGGCCCCTTTGCTAATTTCAATCCTATCAATTTTACCCTCAATCATTGCTTTCATAAGGACTGCACATTCTATAAGATCATCCCGGTCAAGAACAATAAACCTCCCTTTAGGATTTTCATGGAGTTTATGGCCTGCGCGACCTATTCTTTGCAGAGCACGCGAAACACTTTTTGGTGAACGCAATAATACTACAATATCTATGGTTCCGATATCAATGCCTAGCTCTAGGCTTGTTGAGGAAATGACTACCTTTAACTCTCCCTTTCTTAGCCTTTCTTCAACTTCAAATCTTTTTTCTTTGCTCATGGAGCTGTGGTGCGTCCCAATCACACCGCTATACTTTTCTGGAAAAATACGTTCAAGGTGATGGGCAATCCGCTCAGTTGCAGAGCGGGTGTTGGTGAATATCAGGGTGGTACGATGGCTGCTGATAATCTCATCTAGCATAGCGTAAAGTTTTGCTTGATTCTCGCTTTCTTCAGCTTCCAGAACATGATGTCCTGGATAGGCAAGGCCGATATCTAACTTTTTTAAGAGTTGGACATTGGCGATTAAGCATTCTCGCTCTGTTCCCACCAGAAACTTTGCTACTTCTTCTAAAGGGGCGATGGTTGCCGATAATCCTATCCTGACTGGAGCGAAAGAGCTCATCTCACAAACCCGTTCAAGGGTTAGGCTGAGATATACTCCTCTCTTATTAGCCAATGCATGGATTTCATCAATGACAATGAACTCCACTGCTCGGGCATTATTTGAAAATTTTTGGGTGGTGAGGATGATTGCCAGGCTCTCTGGTGTGGTTACCAGGATATGGGGGGCATGTCTGCTCATTTTTGCACGTTCGTTTGCGGTGGTGTCACCAGTCCTTAACCCCACCCTGATCTCTTGCCATTTCAGTCCTTTTTTCTTTGCAATCTGTTCTATCTGGGCAAGAGGTTCAAGCAAATTTACATAGATGTCGTTACTCAATGCTTTTAGAGGGGAGCAGTAGATCGCATAAATTTTCTCCTCAAGTTCTTCTTTAAGGGAGAGGCTTACTAGGTAATTGAGGATACCTAGGAAAGCGCTTAGGGTCTTAGTCCCTCCGGTAGGAGCAGAAATTAGGATATTTTTCCTCCCATAGATTTGTTTTACTGCATAGAGCTGGGTAAGGGAGAATGCCTCGAAACGCGAGAAGAACCACTCACTAACCAACGGGTGAAGTATCATTTTTACTTCTTCAGGTTTTGCAGGATCTATGTATTCTATCATAAAACAGGGCTCTTTTCCCAGAAACAGGTATAATGGGGTTACAAGGAACCTTTATTTAATTAACGGTTTTAGATAAGGTTCTCCTTTCTTCTTGAAGATTAACCCCACTTCCTTTAAATTAATACCTTATTATATCACAATTAAATTTATATAATTTTTCTGGCAATCCCTCTCAAGTATGAACCCTCATACCTCTCTATCTTCCTCTTTACGGGGTCTAGCTTCAATACTGGTTGGAACAGCCTTAGCTGCTCCAATCATAGAAAGTTCTCTTTTAGGTCAAACAGTAACGCTCTGCAAACCAATAACTCTCGTCTGGGATTATAATCGAACCAATATTGACGGATTTGATATTTTTCGCAGATCTCTGAGCGACACTTATACCTCGACCTATACCTGTGACAAGAATCAGCGTACTATGACCTTGCCCGTTAAACCTGGATTAACCTGTTTTTATGCCGCAGATGCTTTTAGGGGAGAAAAGCATTCAGTCTATTCAAATGAGATATCTTATACTCCTCAAATAGATCCAAAGTTTTCCGGAGGGTTATTGTTTACAAACCAAGGACTTTATTATGAGCTTAGAGGAGAGGCTAGCTCTGCAGCAAATATCCCTTCTTCTTTCTTGATGAACACGAATCAGGATGTAGGTCATAACTGGGAACCTGCAAAATGGATAGCTGTATCAAGTCAAATAAGGACCAATGCCTTTGAGAGTAATGGGCAGGTCTCTTATTCTATATTTGTAAAAGCTCCAACTCCTCTGCCTGTTGAGGCTTTTTTTGTGCAGTCCGATTTCATTCAACCTAAAAAAAACAGTCTCGCAAAACCTTTCAACCTTCAGATTATTTCTTTTAATTAATACCCCCTTACTCAAAGGAGTTGAGGGTACATCCTCTAACTCATTTCTCCTCTTTAGTCGAGGCTTTTTGAAACTAATGCGATAACGTGTGAAGGGCACCTCTATCTTTAAATAAAACCTTTATCTAAGAATACTATGCCTCCTATTTCCCAAGAGAAAAAAGACAAAATTGCTGCTCAGATTCTTCAGCATCTCTATTCTGTTTCTCCTGAGGCGATTTTTACTGTATCTGTTGCAAGCGAGATTGCGCGTGATGAAGAGTTTACTAAAACCTTGCTTGAGGAATTAAAGAGAAAAAAGCTGGTTGTTGAAGTAAGCAAGAATAAAGAAGGGTTGGACTATACTAAACGTAAGCGTTGGAGGCTCTCAAATGAGGCCTATGAGGCCTATCACCGGACCCAGGTTGCTTCTCCTAGGCAAGCATATGATGAAGAGTTCTAGTCCTCCCGAAGAGATAGATTAGCTTTCTAAGACAACAATCTTTTTATGGTCTTCTTGTTTGATTTATGAATGGATTCTATCGACGAAGTTTCTCGAGCGCGAAAGGAGATTGAGTCTCTTTGGCAGACTATTCTTGCTATGACTCAGGAAATAGAGGGATTGAAAGCGACTTTAGAAGATGTTTCTAAGCATTCCAACCAACAAACAGACAGACCAACAGACAATTCAACACATTATAGCGAACTTTCAACAGACAATATTCCAACAGGTTCCATAGGAAATGAGGGGGTTCCAACAGATAATTATGCTTTTTACGGTCTAAAAGGTAGCTTTATTGAAGGTTCCATAGGAAATGAGGGGGTTCCAACAGACAGACAGACAGACCAACAAACAGACAGACAAACAGAGTTAACGCGAACTTTTAAACCAGAAGCTCAGTATGATGAGGTTTCAAGGTTATTAGAGTCATTAGACTCTATAAGGGAAGATGTTCGTCTTAAATTTAAACAACTAACTCCTCAAGAGATGTTAGTCTTTGCGACTTTATACCAGCTTGATGAAGAGGGTCAAAAAGTTGACTACTCTCTACTTGCTAAACGATTATCTTTGACCGAAAGTTCCATACGAGACTATATCCTTAAAATTACTCGAAAAGGTGTGCCAATTCTTAAGGAAAAGATCAATAATAAGAAGATAATCCTATCAATTTCTCCAGAACTTAAGAAAATTGCTACCTTATCTACTATTCTGCGCTTGCGCGATCTTTAAATCGACGATAAAGTCAAGGTTATTCGGAGTAACGAATAGCTCTCGCTTCTTTGTTTTACTAAGATGAATCTTTCTAAGGGTCGGAAAAGTTCGTTTTATTCTCTCTCTTTAGCCTTTTTTAAGCTTTAAACTCACTTTTATCTAACGCTCACATCCATCTTGATGTCTTTCATCAGAAAGATTGATCCTGTTTGCCCCAATCTTTCCTCACTTATTGACTTTAAATTAGCACCGACGACCCCTTCTTTCCATATTATAACCCTCTCTTTGCTATTTTCTCTCACTTTTTTCGCGTTTTTTATCATTTTTCAGCCTTTTTTCTCCTCGTAACTCTCACTTTTCCATATTTGACGAGTTTTTCACGCATTTCTAGGGGTATATAGACCCTTTTTTTGCCACTTTTCTCTGTTATTTCCTCTAAAAGGCCATCTGTCTTCTGTTTTATCGTGTTTATTTGCCCTCTGATCGTCGATTTCTCTTTTCCTAGCATCAGTGCTATGTCCTCATAACTTAATTTCATATCCTGGCTATTCAAAAGCACTCCAATCAGTAGTCTTTCACTTTCTGATAAATTTTGTAGAATATCTAATATATTACCTGTTTGAACAGGCATTTGAACAGCTTCTTCAACATCTAAAACAGCTGTCTGTTTGTCGTAAACGGGTGTTTTTTCAAACACCTGTTTGTTTTCAGAAGAATCAGAGATCTCTTCTAAGGCTTCACGTAAGCTGCCTAGCTCATCTTTAATCGTCGCTATGTCATCTTTTAGCTGTTGAAGGTTGTCAAACAGCTGTTTATCTTGGGTGTCAAGGTGTTTAATCCATTTTCCAACTGACTCCATATCACTTTTTACAGAATTAAATGCCTGTTTGGTTTCTTCATGACCTTCTGATCTCCTCTTTCTAAATAACCAATCAAACATAGCAATATATCATAAGCCTTAGTATTTAAATATTTCTATCTTTTAGACCGTTTAAAGCAGATAAGATATTGCTATCTAAACAGCCATTAAACACCTTAAAGCTGATAAAACAAACAGGCAAACATCTTAGTAAGCGATATAAACAAGTGTTTAAACATATAAAAACGGCTGTTTATCGCAGGCATTTTTTATAGAAGTTAGCATAAAAATATTATAGTCGACAACAGGTTTGAGCAAGCACTGTTTAAACAGCCCGTTTACCGTCATAAACCTTATAAACTTAGTTTCACTTAGAATATGAGCTAAAAAAGCTGAAAGGAGGTTTCTCACATGGCGGAAAAAACAGTAATTGACTGGATTGCATATGTGTTGGTAATAATCGGTGCCCTGAACTGGGGTCTGGTTGCGCTGAATTTTAATTTAGTTAGCGCGATTTTCGGAGTAGCATCTCTCCTTTCCAAGATCGTTTACGGTCTTGTCGGTATTGCCGGCATATACACAATCTACGCAATCTTAAAAAAGTAGTGTTAGACATCAACATCCCTTTTTTCTTTCTTTTTTATTTACCAACAATTATATAAACTTCAAACTTATCCCTCTCTTACGCGTATGTATTCACGTTGATAGCTGCTAAAAACTGAGATTGGTTTATTTGTATGTGCCCAAAAGGCAGAGTTGCGTTTTTTCAGCTTGATTTTAGGAACAAATGATGAAACTGACCAAAGAACAGCTTGCAGAAGTTCATTCTGAAGTGGAAAGACAGCTTGAGCAGAGAAAATTAGGGAAAGCAGCAATCACCCGATTCAAAAAAATACGTTCTGAATTCAGGCAGCAAACTTTTACTGCAATATTGGCGGCGTTCAGTTTGCTTATTGCCCTAAGCTGGAAGGATGTCATTAGCAATGCAGTGAACTCTTTAGTCAATCAGCTATTCTTGGTTGGGCAGAATTCTTCTCTTGCCTCTTTAATCTCTGCAGTTTTGGTGACCTATGTTTGTGTGCTGGGGATCATTTTGGTCTCTAGATGGGCTGATAAGGGCAAAGAATAAGGTTTGCCTGTTCAAACAACGTTTATAGTCGACAATTCTTGTCGATTAAACAGGTGTTTATCCCTGCAAACTCCTTTCTTAAACATCTCCTAAAACCAGGATTCTCTTCATTTTAGATTAGCTGTGAAAGGTTAAAACTAAGCGTAAAGATTCTAGCATGGGAACAAGGTTTAAGCAAAGAACAAAGTTCGGTTAAGTAGCTTTTTCGGTATGTTTCTTAACGTATAAACGTATGGAAAACAGGGTGTTTGTCGTCGATAAAAAATTATCCTACCGAAACTTTAAATACTCTTTATACGTAAAGTTAGTATATCACCTCTTTTCCCAGAGGAGGACGTTTAGTCACCTTTTCGTTCGATTAAACCTCCTCTTCATGGGTTTAACTCATTTACACTACATTTCTTAATGAATGTCCCTTTTTATCGTCGACAAAAATAACCCGTGCAGGTCAGGTTTGAATTGGGTTTTTTTGATGAATCTGAATAGGATTTCATTTTTGGGATTAAGGATTGCTAAAACTTACTAGCATAAACATGATAATCTAGCAGGTACTTTAAGTTCGGTTAAGCATCAAAAAAGAGGTGTTTTGAGCATCTATAAGACCATAATTTTTAAATAATCTCCTTTCTTACACTCTGTATGGAAGGTCCTTATCCTCTAATTCCTTGCCCTAAAAAGCTTCCTCCAGAGTTAAAAATGCTCTTTGGTGGGGCCGTTGTGGCCTTGGCCGGAGTCGTTGCCGGAGCTTTATACACCAACCAGTACTGGAAAATTGAATGTTTACCTAAATTAGAACTGCAAAGAGACCAAACCATCGCTCAACAGGCATCCAGGATCAAAGACCTTGAGGCTACTATGGGACAATATCACCAGACAGTATTGGCCTATAGCAACGCTTTTGATTCTGTGGAAAAACAGCTCAAAGCAATCCTGAAGCATTTTAATACATCTTCCCCCATTACCCCCCCCAGTCTCCAAACCTGCCACTCCTACTTATGGGGGCACAAATGAGGTTCAGATTCGGCATTTCACAGGCCGGACCACGCTCGATCTTGACTGGGAAAACTCCTACGCGCTTACCAACCATGCAGGGTTTAACTTAACGGTTACTGCCTATAAGGGTTTTTTAGGTATTGACCCTGATGCAGTCAAAGAGCGCGCATTTACCAATTTTGTTCCTCCAACCGATAAACTGGCAGTTTCCGCAACAGTGTCAAACTTGCTTCCCTTACATTCGTATGTTTTCGAGGTAGCAAGCTTATATCGTGAGGCGGATGGGACTACAAATGCCCTCAAAGCTGAGAACATACTCACCGTATGCGTGACAAACCTCGTTGGTGGAGATAAAAACTTGCCTCTTGAGAAGAAGGTACAGCGCACAAAGATTTAGTCCTTGCTAGTAAGTTTAAGCTTTAGATGGATGTTAGTCTAATTTGCCATTTTCCTGCAAGTCATTAACTTTTTACACTACAAATCGGACTTTGCATCATTTTTATCGTCGATAAAAAAGCGCAATGCAAGTGCATTACAAAAGGGGATGTTTTGGCACTTTCAAGGTAGCGGATCTAGAGGATAAGGATTGGCTAAAATCAGGGTAAATGGCCCTTCTTGAAGAGGATAAATAAGGGAAAACGGGGAATTCCAGAGGGCAATTTAGGGTTTCAAGCAGAGTTTAATCTCCTTTCTATCTGGGACAATCATTTGAACTGGGCCTTGAATACTCTTCACAAGCCGGGACTTTCACAGATACAGACCAAAAAGGGTTATCCTTGGATTCTATCCTGAAGAAGGCTAGGTGTTTAGACATCCCGTTCAGGCCTTACAAGCAATTTCCTGGACTTTTCAGGCTTCAAGGCAAGGCGCTTGGATAACCCCTCCTGTTTAAACAGCCGTTGTAAGCTTTGAATCCTCCATAAAGTCTTGTCTGACGACGCCTAAATGTAGCTGTTTAAACACTCAAACACCTTTGTTTATGGAACTGACTATCGAAAACCTTATTAATTTTGAGGGATTATCCTCTCCATGGTTGTCCTGCTCAAGACCTTTTCAACACCCCTTAAGGCAAAACCTATTGATGGTGAGATAAACGACTTCCTGACACAGGTAGGGGGAGAGATGATTGATCTCAAAATCGTGACCACGAGTGATACCCTGATCTACTTTTTGATCTATGAGTCTGCACCTGGCCAAGGGGGCGAACTCTATGAGGATGACGAAGATGACGACGCTTCGGAATGGTGATTTATTAAAATCCAGCTCATTTTCCCAAAAATTTAAAAAGCATTTGAGGTAAATCCCGCTATGCCCTCACTAGAAACCCTTCTGACTCGCACAGGTCTTACACTTTTAGCTGCAGGTGCCTTGTTCATGAGTCCAACCTTGAGTCATATCTATTCTACAACCTCGAAAACTTCCTCTCCTCCCCACCTGAAAAGCGAATTCTTGCCAAAAGACAGTTCTAACTAAGCAGCTTCTTCAGGTTTTCCCTATGTTTCGGTAGGTTTGGTCACCCTCTGCCTGGGAAGCATGGTTTATATGGCAGGTTATCGTTTGCAAAAGGACAACGATAAAGCGATGACTCCCAAAAGAAGGATCTATCATAGTCAGCTTTGGAAAAATTTGAAATAAACTTCCAAGGAAAGAACAAGATTTATTAACTTTGATGAAGTAATCTTTAAAATGGTGAATGATTTTGTTATTCCCGGGGCAGTTTTTGTCGTTCTCGGAGGGGCATTCTATCTGGTGGTTAAACTGAACCTGCTCTTTTCGTTGGTGGCTGCGTTAATCGTTGCCATTTTGGTCTATTTCCTGCTCCCAAGAAAAAAGGCTTCACCTCCTCTCACCTATCAGCAGCAACAGTACTCTCCTCCCCAGCAGCCTTCCTACCCTCAGCAAAGATAAGAAGAAAACATTTCCCCTTTTTTGGTTCCTGGAATTAAGAAAACTTTATTAACTCCTCTCTCTTGATGAAGAAATGAAGAGGTGGAGTGAGTTACCGTACTGGGAAAAGGGATTTCATGTTGGAGGGGTATTGTTTATCCTCTTCTTTTTCTACACGTTTGTTGTGACGTTGTCAGAACCGGCAAATCTTCCTCAGTTTAGTTTTGTCACTTCTGTTCCCGAGTCGCTCTCTGCCGCCCTCATCTCCCTGATAAATCCCCCTTCCTACGCAATTACGGCCTTATGGGAGTACAATTTTACTCTGACCCTGCTCTTTATCCTACTTGAGTTTGTCATCCTCGGTGCAGTCATCGGTTGGATTGTGGGCTCTTGCAAAAAAGAACCAGTAAGGTCGCACAGACCGCTCGTAAGGCCAGTACGGAAGAGTCCAAAGGCCAAGAGACGCAAGCGCGCACGTTAAAATCCTTCTTGTAAACGTCAAAACTATGTTTTTGGTTGGCTGTTAACATTAATCAAGCTCAGTTAATGATCCAACAAGCACCATAATTCTTAAAAAGAATCGTCTCTTCAGCAAAAGATGCACCCAAAATCTCTTCTTGCACTTGTATCGGGGGTAAGTCTCTTGTCAGGTCTTGCTTTAGGGGCTTACTTAGGGACTCCTGTTCAAAGATCTGAGCTCTCAAAAGCCGGGCAGACTATCGAACTTCAAAATAAGGTCATTGCTTCACAAAATGATACGATTAAGAAATATATGCATACAACTACGGTTGCGATTGACTCCTTTTCAGGGCTTGTTGGGTGTTGACTCTGCGCCTACTCCTCTGGAACCTTACACGATGTTTCAGCATGGCGATAACTCTTTCACCCTTACCAATCTCCATCCGAACCAGTCCTATCTTATTGAAATCGCCGGGGTTTATCAGGATGTCACCAGGGGCAACAACCTAGTTGCATATTATTCTCCTGAACGTTTGATGGTAGGGCGTTTGAGTATAGGGAACGGACCGCTCGAGATACCGACGAACGCACACTGGGGAAGCAGCATTATTGAGCTTATTGCGCCTCCAGCGTCCTCTTCTCGTCCTTCCGCTCAAAAACCCTGATGGTCAATTGCACTCGGTACAATAAACTATAAATATCTCCCGCGGTTTAAGAAAGGATGAACGACTGTTCTGAAGAAGTGGCTGCTATTCGAGGGGCTGTTAATGGCAGCCAGCAACGCTTTTTGGATTATCCGACATTAGAGACTTTAACAAGAAATTATTATGAGGTGCAGGGGTACGCCATGGTTGGGCAACGGCAAGGAAACGATATGCTTTTTGAAAAAGGAGAGGACAGGCGTCATGTCAGGGTGGAGATCAGGAGTGGTCGCAGCAACTACTCTGTCAATATTAGCGATCATTGGTCACAAATTCGTCCTGAAAACTTTGGAAGAACAGCCGCAGTTGCTGGTTAATGGACCTCTTTTCTTAAATTCCGGTTGATCTCTCCCCCGCGCCCCCTCTCAGAAGAAATTGCTTCAATAAGACGTGAGTGCCGAAGGCACGAACGTAGCCAGCTCAATAAATTTAATAATCAACTAGTCTTTGATATCCTATGACAACAACCTGGAGCGGACTCTGGACTGGCATCTTTCTGGCATTGATTACGGTCGGGCTTCTCGGGTTGATTGGCAATATTCTTGTTGTGGAAGGTATCTTCCTCTTTGGGTTTCCCATTGGCGGGCTGATTTACGATTTTTCACAGAAAAAAAGGAAATAAATTATTAAAGTTCGATTAATTAAGACCTAAAAACATAAAATATAAACCTTTTTAAAGGCAAGTGGCCTATTGTAACTATGAAACCAGGGTTAAAATGGGTTCTTGTCACGTTTCTAGCGCTAGTAGTCCTTGTTATCCTTTATCTGGTATTCTTTACCTTAGCTCCCTGCGCAAAACTCTATTATGTAAGGGACCAGAACGGGCAATGTGCGACTGTTGGGTCATGTTCTCTGCCAAAGGGGATGGTACAAGACCCTTCATGCAAAGATATCCTTTCACAATCAATGCAACCTCAGGCTCCCCCTTCAACAACTCCGGCTGCAGGTCCTACTCCCTACCCCGAACTAAATTCCTACCTCACCCAGCACAATGAAAAAATAAACCTCGCAAAGCAAAATCGCGATCCTTCCATTTGTTTAACTGTCCCATCCAATGTTCCTGGCAACATGACTGCACTGTATCAACTGTATATCAATCAGACAGTTATTGCCGCTCTCAATGCCCGTCCTAATTGTGTAGCAGGTTGTGCTATGGCTGCTGCAATAAACCTTGAAAAGGACATCACTCATCAATTTGCTTTAAGGGATAGATGCCTTGATGCATTCAATCTGACATCAATTACCGAGTGCGGCTATCTTTCAGACACAGCTGAAAAAGGACATGTTGCCTCTGAAGCAGATATTGTAAGCCCTCAAAAACAGTGCTATCTCAATGTCGCACTCTCAACACATAACGCATCGATTTGTCGCCTCATCAATACAACATATCCTACTGCTCAATCTGGATATGATCGTGTTTCTGCCTGGCATTGTGGCGCTGCGTTTAACATTACGTTCTTCTGACGGGGTCAGTCCGCATCATCTATAAAAATACCACTCTAAGAAGTGAGTGCCGAAGGCACGAACGCAGCCGCTATCAAAAAGTATTTAAATTAGAATATATACAGTATATACATGACGCAAATTGAGACTAAACTGCAAAAATGGGGTAATTCCTATGGCATAGTTATCCCTGTCGATGTAGTGAAACAAAATAACCTCAAAGCGGGAGAAGAAGTGACGGCATTGCTCCTAAAAAATAAGAAGGGGGGATTGAAGAAAATCTTTGGTGCCCATAAGTTTAGCAAACCCCTCGATAATATTCTTAAGGAGTCAGATAAAGAATTATACAATGAATGAAGATACGTACTTCTTTGATACATATGCTTTATTCTCGATTTTAGAGAAAAACCCTGATTATGTTCCCTATTTGGAAAAGAAAGTAATCATCAATGATTTTGTCTTCGCAGAATTTTGTTATAATCTTTTTAAGGATAAAGCAAGAAACGCGCAGACTAGTATTGATGAAATCAAAGACTGTGTGGTGCATGCAGATCCAGAGTGGATCAAAGAGGCTATGCAGTTCAGACTAGACTGGAAAGACAGGAACGTTTCAATGGCAGATTGTATTGGGTATATCATGGCAAAACAGTTAGGGATAAAATTCCTCACAGGTGATAAAGAATTTGAAGGGATGGAAAACGTTGAGTTTGTCAAGTAGTTCGGTTAATCTCTCCCCCACACCCCCTCTCAAAAGAAATTGCCTCAATAAAGGTGAGGCGCGAAGCGCCGAAGCGCGCCCGACCACAAACTATAAAAAGTCTCGTATCATTATTGTATCATGGAAATAGAAGCAATGACACGGAAATGGGGAAATTCAATCGCGGTGGTCATACCTGCGAAAATCGCAGAACAGCAAAAAATAACCGAGAATGAACATGTTACAGTTAGGATAGAGAAAATAAAAGCAGTGAAAGTTAAAGATGTCTTTGGCTTGCTTAAAGACTGGAAAAGACCGACAGAGGAGATTATAGAAGAGGCTCGAAGAGGATGGGACTGAAGTATTTTTTCGATAGTTATGCAATCATAGAAATAGTAAAACACAATGAGAATTACTCTCCTTATATGGAAGAGGATATTGCCCTTTCTTTATTTAACCTCGCAGAGATTTATTGGTCAGTATTATTGGACTATGGAACCGAAAAAGCAGATGAACTCTACGCCTTATTCAGGAAAAATGTCGTAGACATTGATGATGAGACACTTAAGGAAGCGATACATTTCAGAAAAGAACATAAAAAACAAGATCTCTCTTATACGGATTGTATAGGGTATATTTACGCAAAAAGACAAAATCTCAAGTTTCTTACCGGGGACAGTAAATTCGAGAATCTTCCTTTTGTTGAGTTTGTGAAAAAGTGAAGACAATGAAATCGAAAAAATTCCCTTCCTGTGATTTTAGAGGAATATGCAAAAACAAAGCTTATAAGGAGGTGTATCGCTTTCTGCTGAAGGGAAAGTATCAGGATGAGGGCTGGAGTTACCTTTGTAGAAAGCATTTCAATCAGGAGCAGAAGAGGTTCAAAGGCAGGTTACCTTATGGCTCGGTAGAGTTTTAAATTCCTGCCCCTTTCTAAAAAACCGACCACAATAACAAATGAGGCGCGAAGCGCCGAAACGCGCCCGACCACAACAAAGCTTAAAAGTTAGGGGAAGGTTCCCTGTCTATGGATTCAGATGCCAGAGGGTTATTTCAGGTCACGTATCGGGATAATATGCTCGCGCATGCAAACGGACAGTTTCTCGTGGCGCCTCATGGTATGTTGCAAGAAGTGGCAACGAGGCTCTATACTCAGTACAAACAAAACAACATATCCTACAGGAAAGGGCTTTGCGGCGACTATCTGATCACAGGAGTGCTCGTGAAGGTTGAAAGCGTTGGTGATGCAAGGGATATGGGAGCTGACCAGCTTTCATTGTATGGAGAAAACCGGACATCACTCGAGTTCCTGGCTCGCGGCCTGGGGTTGCCAGATAAAATACAGGACCATTACTTTAGGTTGAATCCCCATATACCTCCTGTTGAAAGCGCAGCGCTTGAACGTGAGTTCCAAAGGCATGAACAGGGCCATAAACGTCCATTCGCCCATGCGGCAAGAAGAAGATTATAAAGTTCGGTTAATCATAAGTTTTAAATATAAGAATATTACTACTCTTACATATGGCAAGCAGGGAAAATATATTTGATGCTGAAGAAGGATTAGGCTTAACTCTTGCTTACAGAACTGAATACCGGGGAAAACAAGTTGTAAATGAAGGATATATTTGCTTTAATGGATATCCGCAGAACCCCTCTGATTTTGACAATGACGGCATCTTGGCCAGAGGAGCTACTCCGATTCTTCTAGCCCAGGAATTGAAAAAACAATATTCTGCCCATGCTGAACCTGAAATGGAGGGATTAGTGCGTGTTCAAAATGCAAGTGGCATACTTATGCAGTTCAGCCCTAATGGTAAGCGAAAAACCTATTCTGATCGGCCCCTTAAAGACTCTGAACTAGAATCTTTTATTAGGGAGATTTCTTAAAACAGATTTCTATAATTCAATTTACTAATTAGCTAAGTAATGCTCGTCTTTCCAAAAAAACATCTTTAAAAAAGAGCGGGCGCCCAAGGCACGAACCCGCACAACCTCAGAAGTGTTTGTTAATTTTAGAAATCTGTCTAAACTATGGGACAAACATGTCTAAACGGTGCTTCTCTTTTCAGGGTGGGATCGACACTACTCCCTTTTGCAACTAATGATATTGTTTCAGCTAAATCTTTTATATGGTAGGTTTTGATATTAAGCTCTTTTTTTTATTTTTTCATTTCAATTATCGCATTTTCCGAAAAATACTTCAAAAAATAACTCTAAAATTCCAAAGGTGCGCACAATCACCATTAACCGAATCTTTGGAGCACTTTTTTCACCTAAAGGTTCGTTTTTTTATAGTACGACATTAACTGCCCCAGATTGCCCCACAATCGCGTGTTTTTTTCGGGGAATCCAATTGACTTAAGGGAATCAATCTCTCTTTGAGCCTATCTCCTTCAAAGTTTACAAAGCTTTGTCCATCTAGAGTTTTCTCACCCTGAACCTGGAAGGTGCAACGGCTTTCGGTCCTACAGGGGAATATGCCTGACTTACCAATATCTGGTCCAGATTTTCCTGTAAAACAAGTTCGACTGTCTCCCGTACGTATTGACCCTCTACTAGTGTTTGAGAAATCACATTCTGACTGAGGAAGGGCTTATGCGCGCTATTTGTCGAAGCTCGGTAATTAAACCTCATAGTGTATGACGCATCTCTTTGTCTTTGATAGGTCATGGTCACCTTGATGCCCTGGCTCATTATCTGGCTAGAACTGCTCTCACAATCTATCTCATACCAGCTGATCTGTTTCGAATGCTTGCTTTTCCTTTTAAGAGCATCATAGCAATCGATCACAAAAAAATGCTCCAGCTTCAACGGGAAACTTTCTGGAAAGCCATAGAGAGTACAGTTTCCGACATCCCTGTTGGTGACATAATTGCCGCTTTTGAACCCCCATAAGATGTCATATCCTGCCGCGCTCGGATCGGGACTCGCAATCCATCCTATTCCCAGCCTTGTTCGTGCCTCATAGCAGACAGGTGGAGGAAGCTGTTCGTTCTGGGCAGGATCCTGTGAAGTGACTGAGGCCAGAGTCACCAGCAAGGTCGTCAGACTCTTTATTTTTTTAAATTTCCCCTTCATTGAGATATCTCTCTCTTATTCATTATATTCCTTTCTCTTTTTTGGACTTAAACTATATGCTCTTGTTTCATAATCCTTTAAAAGCGCACTCTTTTCTTTTTCTCATGCTTTTAGACATCTCTTTTCGTTTAGCCTTTCCCTTAAGAATCTATTACTTCAGAAGCTAGCATGGAAACCCCCTCATCAAATAAACTTAGGCCTGCCTGTCCTTTCTATGGTTTTGCCACCGGACACTATGCTCTCATAGACTCGGGAGGCAACCAGTGCCCCCTCATTGAAGGACATGCTCCCTGTGGAAGACTTGCAGATGGTCAGGAGCCAAACTGGCAGGAGTGCAAATTGAACGTACCAAGTTATGAAGGGTCCCTTGAGTACTATGTCCGCACTGCAAGGATTTTCCCGGAAGAGTTGCGTCCAAGGTCAGAAGCCTCCTGGGAAGGGATACCCCTGCAGGTATGGTATGACCATATCACTAAAGGCACACCCCTTTTTGATGATGTTCCGAACGCCTGGCCTGAAGGTTGACAGGTTTTTAGAATATTGTCGTCGGTAAAATGCACCAGACGCATTAGAATGCCCCACAATCGCCTATTTTTTGCAAGATGAGTAAATCTACGCAAAACTTGTGATGACCAGATAGACCCCTAAGCAAAAAACAATGAGCCCTATCACACCAACCAAGGTGTGGGAGTTTTTTTCACCTACATAAAAGGCAAGGTCTAGAGGTTTGTAGGTAAGTTCTGAAAGTTGGCCCCGAAAAAACATGAACACCAGCCCAATGATCACACAAGCGATCCCAACCCAGAAAGTCGTGACATACAGCATCATTGAAAATCCTAAGGCGTTGAACTTTTTATAGTTTTATAATACGCACACTTACTAACCTTTCTTAAAGTCTTCTTAAAAGCATGTTCATCAATGTTGAGCCTCGATTCCCTCTAAGCCCAGCATAGGCTAAAGCTACGATGAGGAGAATTATTGTAGTGACCATGAGCCCAGAATTACTGCAACCTACTGCTTTGCAAATGAGGTTGTTGTTGCTAGGGATAATAAAATCTAAAATAATGACAATAACAATTATTGCTCCGCCTAACCAACTATACCACCTCATTCTCTAACTAACTTTTCTTTCTTTTTATAGTTTTAGCATCGCTCAAAGTTTTTATCTTCTCGTAAAATTTAAAGCATGTTAAAATGAGGTTCGTTTTACATAAGATTTTATAAACGCCAGATGGGTACTTACGAAAATGAGTCAAGAAAATCCCTTTATGAAATCAGGGACGCTCTTTGTCCGTGAAGTACTCAGGGCTGGAGCCGTTGAAAACCGTACTTATCGATTTCATCGGAACTATCCCTCTCCTGAAGGAGACTTCTCCTTTGACTTTGAGAACTCTTTTTTCGGTGGGACCATCTATGCGCTCGCCTCTAGCATACACGGATATGTGGGATCGAGGAATCGGGGGATCTATCCTTCGATGGAGATGCTGTCCTCTTCACATATGCGTGTCTATGGATTCAAGGAAGGGATGGCCATAGTGCGTGATCGTCCCTTCAAGGAGAGCGAGCTCGATGAGCTTTGCAATGAATTCTTTTTACTGCAAAAACTATCAGGCCCTTCTGAAAAGAAATAAACCCGGTTCGACTCTTCTAGCCTCGACAAAAGTTCGTATTATAATAACTCTTAAATACTCTCCTGGCACTAATCCCCATATGCCAAATCCAAACAGCCCTATGACCCTTGAAGCATGCTTGACGAGCGGTCCAAATGCATTTGAAGGAAGGCTCTTTGAAGACATCCCAGAGGGCAGGGAGCTTGCAGGACTTTATTATCTTGACCGTTCAGTCCCTATCGCTGCAGGGAAGGTAGCAGTCGTCTATTTTGATTTTAGGAAAGCTCCTGAACCACGTACGCTGACGCTAGCCGAACATGGAGCAGACCCTCTTGCATCATCCTCGCTCTTGCTCGATTTTGCTTTCCTTGCTCCTGAACGGGCCTTTTACGCCACTATCGAAGAGGATGTTCCTGAAAGTGGTGCAATCGCCACAGGTACTGGTTTGAATCCTGGTCGCTACCCATCAAGAAACCAACCTTAGTTTTACCGTTCTTTTCAATGTGAGTGTCTATGGAAACCCAACAACTCAAAATTATGCAGGGGCATGTCTATGCTTGTGAATTTGCTTTCTTGCCCGATGAGGGCATGGATTTTCAGGGGAACATTTATTTTTTTTCCGAGCATTATCCTCCCAAAGAACCTGGCGCATACCTGAGTGGAATAACGCCCGCAAGACTGGTGAGGGAGATGGGCAGGTATGCTGCAAGATTTAGTGGCAATGTCGAATGGCGTCTTCGAAGGCTGGATCTTCCCCGTACCATCATCAAACGTAATGACGCGCATGCGTCGCTTGAAACTTATATCGAACGTGAATTGGAGTTTTGCGAACACTGGGAATTTCTGAGTGCGTTTAGCAGGGTGCCCTCTCTCAAAGTTTTGAGTATTTCTCAAAATGTGGAACAGACGATAAACGTGCGGGTTATTACCAAATAACTTTAAATACCCTGCCCGCTCAATTTCTCTCCCATGATGAAAATGTACCGGCAAAGATTCAACGGCGTGCTCTATGCCTGCGACTATGACATTATTCCCGCAGAGGGAGAGCATCATTACGACCGTTCTTTTCACTTGGCAGATGCATATCCTCCCGCCGTGCAGCGATCCCATATCAGCGCTGCAACCCCTGAAGGACTCGTCGATAGAATGGGGGAGTTTGCTGAATTGTATGGGCCTATCGGGGAATGGAACCTTGAGATATGGCCAAGGCCTCATTTTGTTTTCTTGCGCAATGTTGAAAGAAAGACGCTGGAAACCTATTTTACCCGTCCCCTCGAGACTGCAGAGGTCATGCAATTTTGTGACGGGCTGACCAGTTCTTCTGCCCTTGATGTAGTGCAGGTCTCTGAAAGCATGAGACGCATACCAAAAGTTCGTATTATTACCCAATAACCTTTGCTCAAAGTTTTAAGTATCTATAAAAGTTTATAGCAAAGCTTAAAAGTTCGTTTTATTATTAAATAAATTTAAAAAGCCGTTTTTGTTCATTGCTTTTATGAAGTATGTAGGCAAACTTGTCTTTGATGGTACGCTCTTTGTCTGTGACTACCATGACAACACTCCTGGCGGAAACCGGGAGCATGCATTGGTCTATAATTTTCTCGGTCGTGTTCCTCACGAAAGAGGGTTAGTTCGGCTTCAGGAATTTTCGCCTGCTGCTTTGGCCGACGAGATCAATCTCTTTGCCCTGCCCTATGGAAAGGGATTGGAGTTAAAATTTCCTCGCACGCCTGAGGTGCGATTTACCATGAAATACGACGATAAAAGGCGGACTGTTGAGACGTTTTTCGAAAGGCCGTTTGAGGAACCGGAATTCATAGAATTTTTTTGTGGGCTCAAGCATTCAGTCGCCATGGAGCATACGAACTCCTTTGCAAAAAAAAGGTGGAAATAAGTTCTGTGTTAGCTTCGCTCAAAGCTTTAAGTATTAATTAAAATTTGAAGCTATCTGAAAAGGTTCGTTTTATATTTTTCTAAAGTTCGTTTTATTAAAAATCTTTAAAACTAAATGAACGTTACCTAACTCGATTTTCCCAGGAGGTCAAAAAGATCAAGAAAGCCCAGGGCGACAAGCAGACACCCACAGGTCTGGGCAATCGTGAAGAGCAACGGAGGGCAAAGGGAGTACAGACAGGCGTTGTCAAAGGACTGATAGAGAAACAGCGACGCTGTTCCAGCAATCCCCAATAAGAATATTGCCCAGTGCGCCCACCTCATGATAGACTGAAGACTTCTATACTTATAGACTTTCCGTAGGATTGTTCACCATCAGGAAATCTTGGTTTTGCGGATGCAAAAGCGAAGATTTATCGTCGATAAAACATGATTTGAGGTAAATTTGGTTATCGGGTTAGCTCAAAGCTTTAAGCATAATCAGGAAGTTTGAGCCCTTATATTAGTACGTATTAACACGAACTAAATTATATGCTAGAATATTATCTTTTAGAGCGAAATCTTGTATTCAGGACAAATCCGATGATGCCTAAGATGACCAGAGAATATCCTATCTTGAAGAGTTGTCCAACCACTCCTTGCAGGGGGATAGGCTCCAGAAATTGATCCAGCGCATTTTGGAGATCATTGAGAAATTTTATCACCATGGGGGAAAGAATATTAAGAAGTTTTTAAAGTTTGTGTTTGTTTTATCGTCGTTAACTTGCGCTGACTGAGACAATCCTGGCGACAACGCCCACTAAGATGATGATGAGTGCCAGGGAACCAAAACGCACAAGCATGCTGCCCATACGGTCCTTACCTATGTGTTCCACTACAGCAGAAACCTTATTTTGTAACGTACTTAAGAGCGTATTTTTCATATTTACCTAAGGCAAAGTTGCTTTTTAAGGCTTTGCCCTTGCTATAACTTATAAGTGATGCTCAAATATTTAAGCCTTTTTAAGGCTTTCGCACGCTTTATAATGTGTTGCATAAACTTTTAAGCGAAAGTAAAAGATTTAAGCTAAAAATCGGCAAAATAGTTCGTTTAATACGGTTTTTAGAGATTTTATACACTTCCTAGGGGTTAACGATACCCTATAAAAGCCTTGCTAAGGCAATAAATACTAGCAAAAACACCTATAATTGGAGGTAAAAACATGCCTGCAAAAAAAACAAAGAAACCTGTTGCCGCAAAAGCACCTCAGACGCCAACTTCTGAAGTGACTCCTGCACCTGTAGCAGACGACTCTGCAGATCTTGAAACTGCAAACTGAAGGAACACCCTTCTCATATATTCATCTCTTTTTTTCTTTTTTTTCTTTTGAACAGGTGTTTAAACACCTTAATTCCCCGTTTAAACGGCCGTTTCTCCTCTTTTTCCTTGAAAAAGGACAATCTTCCTTTCAAATGATTGTTTTCTGAACGGATAATGATTATAAACAAACGCCTATCGATTGAGATATGGCCCTCACTTCGATTGTGTTTACTTGTGAACCTTCGTTGTTTAAAGGTAAGCCCTATGTCCTGACCTCGTCTGAAAGGACCAAAGCTGCGGGAGCGGCGCTCAACGAACGCTATACGCCCGAGTTTCTCGCATTCGCAGGTCCATTTGAGGACTCTCCGATCTATCGTTCGGGTATCTACTTATTGTATGGTATCGCAGTCATGCACCATGAGTTCATGTTGCCTTATCCTGAAAAACGAAGTGGCGAATGTCTTTCCGCCATTGAATTTCAGGGGCGTCCGGAAGAGAAAGGAAAGATGCTTTCCCTGGCCCAGGCGCTCGAGCTGATCTTTGATGCGCGGGTAAATATCCGTCGAGGAAAGAAACCTTGAAGAGGAGGCGATCTTCCTCTCGCCTAGCATAATCTTTATTAATGGAAGAACTAACTAAAAAACATGAAAAGGGTTATAGTCATCACACTAATCTCCATAGGAGTGATAGTTCTTGCTGCATCAATGGTTTTAGGATACTTTGGTCTCATTCCTGTTTTTTCTACGTTGATGGGTGCAAATTCTCCCCGTGATCTGGGTGTCCATTACTCTGCGGCAGATTTGCAGAGCATCAACGCGAAATTAGGTCTCTCCCTTGAAAAGCTCAATGGCGCTAGCACTCCTGAGCAAACACTCAAGCTTTCAGGTTCAAAGCCTCTCGTCACATCATTTACCCAGGAAGAACTTACTGCGCTCATCAACAGCCACAGCAAGAACTGGAAATATTATCCTGTCACCAACACGCAGATGAAGATAAACTCAGACGGGACGTTGGAAGTCTCAGGAAATCTTATGTTGGATCGCGCGCAGGAGTATGCCGAGGCGACGCATGTCTCTGACCAGGCGAAAAAGACCCTGTTTGACAACACCAATCTCATCAAGAACAATCCCCGTTTTTATGCGAAAGGAAAACTCGAAGTGAAAAATGGGCAGGTGCAGCTCGAAGATGTCGGGGAAGTCGAGATTGGCAGGGTCCAGGCGGGAAAAATGCTCACGGACAACAGCGGTTTTGTGGCTTCCTTCATCAATGACCGTATCGCCGCCGCGGGTGTCAAAGTGAATACGGTGAGCTTTGAGAACGGGCAGATGCAGTTCAATGGCGCAGTCCCTGAAAAAGTAGGGTTTGCGTCCTGAGGCGATGATCTTTCTTCACCGCAAGTATTAAAAAAGAAAGTTGCGGTTATGGTGCATGGGTGATGCAATTAACGTTTCTTGGTCCAACAACACTGGAAAGGTCATCATCATCGTTTTGATTATCGCAGCAATCTTGGGGATTGCCTATTATTTTTTCGGAAACAGCGTCTTTGGTTCAAAGTCTGTCTATGACCTGCAGCTCAAGCAAACAGGAGAGGATTGGGCAGGTACGCTCAATGTCCCCCAGGACTTTGTCATGGGCAATAAGAACTACACTTTTTTCATCGACTCTATCATTTCCAGCAATCCTTCAGACATGACGGGTACGACCTATAACCTCCAGCTCATCTCCCCCACGAAAGGATGCCAGGTCACATTTAGGACATCGACGGGACAAGACTCCAGCTCGATTTCGACAACGCCGAGCAACTGTATCTTTGAGGGAAAGGCAGGGAAGTATGAGTTCAAGGCGCTGAAACTGCAGCCGTTAGGGCCTTCGCTAAGTCAGGTGACTTCAGTGAGTGTTAATATCCGCGAGGTAAAGTAATAAACTGACTTCGGTTAGTAAGCATATCTTAAAGCGAGGTTAATTTTTTATACTTCTTTTCTGTGTCATCTCCATGTATTGGCCAGACGTAATTGAGGAACGCAAAAGACTCTCTGAGGAATATCATCGTGAACTTGAGGTTGCCGAATATATCGCGAGACATCCTTGGCGCAGGGCAAGCTATGTAGCGGTTGCTTGCGGACTCTTTTCGCTGGCCTTAGGTTCATATATGGCCTATCAAAATCCTTTCAAAGACACTGAGGAGATGCAAAGGCTCGAACAGATCGCAATTGAGACGAAGCAGTTTGAGGGAGGTTATGTGCAGGAAAGAAACGATCAAAAAATGATTTTCTTATCAACTCCTCTTGGTTCCGTGACCCCTTCCACATTCGGTGCGGATGTCCTCGGTACCAAACTAAATGAACTCTCTGCTGAATCTTCGCAGCTCAGGAAAAGTGATCATGCTAGGTCGTATGTTGATTATCGGAGGAAGTGTGGGATGATTTATGGCGGTGTGGCTTTCTCTATGGCTGTCCTTGCGACGACCGGGGCATATGTTGAAAGTAAAGCAAGGAAGAAGCGGGAGAAAATAGTACGGGGAAAGATAGAGTCTAAGATTGTTCTGCTTATCGATTGACGATCTGTTTCGCTTCAGGAAGATACTTTACGTGCAGCTAATCTGTTCGTAGGTAGGATGCCAAACCCCACCCTCACAGTCGGATGTTTTTGACCATACTTTCCATTGTGCTTTCGAGGCAGGGCATGTTGATGGGGAGATGACGAAGGTCCAGTCCTGCTCTGTGCACCAATAAGGATAGGCGCAATTTTGGGTCAGCATCGGGTTTCCTCCGACGCATCCCTCAGGGGATTGTGAAACTATTGACCTGCTTTGACTGCCCTCTATCGTACACTCGCTCCAGGTCGTATATGAAAAACTGTTGCAGACGGGTGGGATGTAGGTGCAGGAAACGTTTTCTTGTGCAGGATGCCAGGCTCCCAAAGTGCAATTGCCCGTCAGGGTCCATGAGCGGGTTTGTTGCTCGGAAGGAGGACACGTTGCAGGCACGGTGGCATTCGACCAGTTTGCTTCAAGACAGGCTGGAACATAAGTGCAAGGTATGCTGGTCACAGGGTTTCCTCCGACGCATCCCTCAGGGAGTGCGTTGATGAGTGATCGTCCCTGGGTGCCACTTGGTGAGCAGCTGCTAAACCCTCCGTAGACAAAGGTGGTGCAGGTAGGGGTACGATAATTGCAGCTCAAGGTGATGGTGTCGGGATGGCTCACCCCTCCGGAACAGTTTCCTATACGGGTCCAGGACCTGTTCTGTTCCCCGGAAAGAGGGCAGATTGCTGGATTAAGAGCGCTGTTCCAATCCTGTTCTCTGCAAGGGGAAGTGAACGTGCAGGTTTGGGTCAGCATCGGGTTTCCTCCGACGCATCCCTCAGGGAGCGCCTCGCTGACAACCCGGATCTGTGACCCGCTCTGATTGCAGCCGCTCCAGTCAGTGTAGGTGAATGATGTGCAGCTTACTGCTGAATAGACGCAGCTCACTTCTTCAGAGGAAGGATGGCTCACCCCTCCCGCACATTGTCCGACCTGCGTCCAGCTTTTGGTCTGGCTATTATAGACGGGACAGGAGGAGGGGGTAAGCTGGGAGGTCCAGTCCTGCTCTGTGCAGGGAGGATAAGGGCTGATAGGCAACTGGCTTGCGGGCACGGTGGCATTCGCGTTGTCATCCGGGGCAGGAGCAGGTGCAGGATAGAAGACAAGGCCGATGACTGCCCCGACCACCACGAGCATCAGGACTCCAAGCACAATCGCAGGTAAAGACAATGCCCCTCTTTTTTTCATAGGTCTGAAAGCGCTAGAAAGTATATAAGATTTAGCCTTGGGCAGAAGGAGATATCCTCAATACTCTGCCATGATTTCTTTGAGCTGTTTGTTTGAGTCTACCTTGCGATGATGATGGTCTGAAAGGCGCTTAGGTTGCGCAAGCACTTTCTTTCCACCCTCATCTTTTGGTTTTTTATTGTCGGGGATCGCCTCTTTTCCTTTCTTGCCGGCACCTCTTCGTTCAGCGTGCATGATCAATGCAAGATAAACGGCAATCGCTAAAAGAACGACGATGATGATGACATATCTGATCATTGCCTGCAGTTTCTCCTGGGCGGCCGCGTCCATGGTCGGCTTGGAGCTGGTTATGTTCCTTGCAGGGCTTTGGGCGATATTGTCAAGGGTTGCATTCAATCTTGTGTTGTTGGAAAGTGTCTTGTTCAGGCTGCAGTTTTGGAGCTCAAGAGGTTTGGTAAGGTCAGTGCTGCAGCTAGAGTTTGTCAGGGTGCAGGTTCGCGATTGCGTACGCGTACTGTTTGTGCAAATGGTCCAGGTGGTGCAGGTCCAGTTGGTGGTGCATGAAGTACTGGTGCTGCCACCGCCGCCTCCGCCTCCACCGCCGCCTCCGCTGGAGGTGGTGCCACCGGATGAATTAGTCCCGTTGCTTGCTGAAGCTGCCACTTCTGATTTGATGCTGAATCCTGAGAAGCTTGACGTGCTGAGGGTGAAGAAATGTCCTGTACGGTTGATGCTTGCAGAAGTGTTGACCCAGCTTCCAGTGCAGCTCTCTGTTGCGAAGTTCCAGGCATCGCACTTATAGAGCCAGATCTGCGTGTCGTTGAGATGGACAGCGTCATAGTAAAGGGTGACTGTCGCATTTCCGTTCAGTGAGAATGAGTTGTTCACTCCGTAGGTGATATTGAATCCCGAGGCAGGGGTTCCTAGAAGGTCGAGGCCGAAGATCTTGTTCGATTCTAGCGACAGGTTAAGGTTGTGGAAAAGGACTCTGAATGTTCCGCCATAGGATTGGAATTCAAGGTCAACGAGCGCGCTGGTGAGCAGGTCTTCAATACTTCCATTGAATGCGCTGCCGCTCAGGATGCTTTGGTTGTTGTAGTAGAGTGTCCATGAGACATTGATCCCTGTGTTGTTTGCGGTGATCACCGTGGTATTGAATGGGGAAGGCAGAGGCAAGAGGACATCAAGTGGCGTTGCTCCTGTCGAGACCACGATGCCCTGTGAATTATTTGCAGAGAATGAGACATTATAACGTCCAGGTAAGGCAAAGGAAGGGGAGAGAGAGGTGTTCATGCCATTATTGAGACTGAAGTTGAAAAGCGACGCATTTGGTCCGAAGAGGCTTGCCCAGGTGCTGTTGGCATAGCTGGCGTTGATGAAGAAAGTGATGTTCAGGGTACGCGATCCATTGATGTATACGTGGGGAGTATAACTGCTTGAGATGATGAGGGGTAGGGAAGGGAGGACAGTGTAACTGAGCACTGCAGAGATGTTCTGGTTGTTCCCCGGACCATTGCCGTAGGTAATCCAGGAATAATTATAGACTCCTTGGGTCACAGGAGCACTGGCTTGATAGACTCCATTGCTGAAGGTTGCGGGATAGAGCGCTCCGCTCAAGTTCAAGAAGACACTCCCGTTCGTGTTGCTGATGCTGGCATTGAATAATCCTGTACCGCTGCCCAAGACACTTCCATTGTTTGAAGCAAAGGAGGAGAATTGTGGATAGAGAAGATCGATGACCGTGACCCACCAGGTCTCGGTGGCTGAAAGATAGTTCTGGTCTCCGACATAGATGCCGGTGATGTTGAAGACACCCAGCTGGTTCATCTGAGGCGCTGCATGGATTGCTCCGAAATTATCGCCTTGATTGTAGAGTTCGACAAGAGAGCCGGACCCATTGATGACGGAGGTGGTGACATTCAGTTTCGATCCTGCGGCGATGGTGACATTGGACCTGCTACCGTTCAGCATCAAGTAGACTGCGACAGGTTGAGGAAGGATAGTCAGGGTAAAGTTGACAGAGGTTGCGCTGTAATTGGTGCATCCTGAGGAGGAATAACTATACTGGTAGACGCCCGCATTTAAGAGATCCGCATCAAGTAGGAAACTTCCCGTGCCTATGGCGCTTCCATTTCTCGTAAGAAGGTAGGTGCAATCAGCATCTCCTGAATTGTTTTCAGATGCGCTGATATTTGCGTTTGCCCCGTAATAGATTGTGGCAGGAGAGGCAGAGAAGTGAAGTTGGGAGATCGCTGGAGTGATGGAGAAGAAACTTGCAGTGGTGCTGTTGAACACCGATCCATTGGCGATGAAGGAGACATTATATGCTCCTGTGCTCAAGTTCAGGGAGGTGACATACGTTAGCCCGTTCGTTGTGGAAAGAGGGTAAGGGATGCCATTCACTATCACTTCAGCCAAGGTGATTGCAGAAGATGTGTTCCAGGTGACGAAGAAGGGTGCGTTCATATTCCAAGAGTAGGTGAGGTTGCTAGGTACGGTGAAATTCAGCGAGATAAGATAAGGTGCGACGCTTGCATTGATGAGCACAGTCCTCGTCTCGGTGGCGTTGCATTGATTGAGCTTATCGCAAAGAGTGGCATTATAGGTATATACGCCATTTGCAAGAGCGGTGAATGAGGCGCTATAAGTTTGGGAAGAAGGAGTATAGGCTCGTGACTGATTATACGTATTATCTCCTTGGCAGACAACATTGTTTTTATTGGTCAGGATACAAAGATGTGCGCGGCCTCCTGCGATTTGCTGAGCGTCTCCAGAGGTATAATTAGTTCCTTGCCCCGCAGAGTTCTCTCCCCAGCACGTCACATTCCCGTTTCGTGTGAGCACGCAGGTGAAATACTTTCCGGCACTGACTTGTATGGCATCTCCGAGGGAATATCCTGTTGATTGCAGATTGGTGTTGTCTCCCCAGCACGTCACATTACCATTGCTCTTGAGAGCACAGGTGTGGATAAGCCCCGCAGTTATTTGGATAGCATCTCCTCCAGAATATCCATTGGTCTCTCCATGGAAGTTGTTCCCTCTGCAGGTGACGTTGCCATTGGTCTCAAGGATGCAGGTGTGATATTGGCCTGCAGTCACTTGTTTAGCGTCTCCCCCAAGATAATTCCAGTCTTGGCCATAGTTGCTAAGGCCCCAACAATACACATTGCTGTTGTTCTTCAATACGCAACTGTGATATCCTCCGACAGCGACTTGTACGGCGTCCCTGTTGCTGTAATTGGCGGATTGCCCGCTACTATTATATCCTTGGCAGAAGACATTGCCATTGGTCTCAAGGATACAGGTATGGAATTGCCCGACACTGACTTGTTGAGCATTAGAACCCAGATAGTTATTGGACTGATTATAATTATTTGATCCTTGGCAGTACACATTTCCTTCTGCGGTGACGATGCAGGTATTGTCCTCTCCTGCGCTGATGTTTGTGGCATTGAGGTGTGTGAGGAAGAGGGATGAGTTTACTAGTGCGCCTGCATTATTATACAGGAAGAAGCTGACATTTCTTAGGAAAGATCCGCTGGTGCTGACATTGGCAATGAAGTAGTTGTTACCCAGATTGCTTCCAGAAGCAGGCGTAGGTGAGATGAAGGTGATAGTTGGGCTTATCTGAGGCAAGGACATATTCACCGTAAAGTTTACTATGCTACTGTTCACATTGCCGCTGGTGTCATTGGCGTAGAAAATGAAGTTATAATTTCCGTTGGAAAGATTGAGGGTTAGGGGCACACTATAACTCGCATTGCTTGTGCCATTAAAGAACCATAAGGAAGC
>CAIQQL010000062.1 GCA_903873955.1 uncultured archaeon
CAGACAAAGGCAAGGCCTGGAGAATTGAAAGAGAAGATGAATCTCTCTCTGGTAAGTCTTTAGATGAAACCTTTGATGGCAAAGAACTTCTTGCAGATCTCGAAGGTTATGAGCTGAAGATTATGGGCGGGTCAGACAGTGCAGGATTTCCTCTTGCAAAGGATGTCGAGGGTGTCGGTCTTAAAAAGGTATTACTGAGCCGAGGCTGGGGCATGCATGACTCCCGCGAAGGTGTGCGTATCAGGAAGACTGTTCGTGGAAAAGTTATCTCCAATAAAGTCGCGCAGATTAACATGATGGTTGTCAAATCTGGAAAAAAACCTCTTGCAGAAATTTTTGCTGATCAAAACAAGCCTAAAGAAGCGGCAAAGAAAGAAGAAGCACCACAAACGGCTTAAAAAATATTTTCTTGTTAAATCTTAAATAATCTCGCCATATCCAATAAGGCGCCAATGATTGTTCACGTTTCTTGCGATGCCGACATTCTCGCCTTTTTGAGGGATGATCGGTATTTTCAACGAAAACTCAATCTCCTGATTTTTCATCTTCTTGACTACACCCACTGTCATAGATGTATTGATGCTGAGCATGAGCATCTCAGACATCTTCAAAGGTTCAACTTTGGCATGTCCTCCAATCCCCGAAACTTCTGGGAAAAGATTGTACTTTATCCTTACCGTGGATGCTATCTCTGGAAGCACTCCTGGATGCGCTGCAAGGCACCCTGCAAGGGCATCTGACTTGCCTATGGCCATGTCCAGACCTGTTTCAATCGACATGCTCCCTCCAGGTGTCAGGAAGTCTACTTTTTTTGATCCATTAAAAAGCGTAATTATCTTTGTCTTTACAGTCTTATAATGATACTGATTGGCTTCTTTTATGACTCTGCCTGGCTTGATCTCAATTTCATCTCCCACTTTCAATGTGCCTTGTTTGAGGGTACCGCCTAATACTGCCCCATGGAGTTTTTCTGGAGAAGTTCCTGGTTTATTGATATCAAAACTTCTGGCAATAAGGAAAATGGGCTCGCCTTCCTTGTCTCTTTTTGGCAGAGGTATCTCTGTTATTGCCTTGTAGATTTGGTCAATATTCACTTCCTGTTGGGCAGATACCGGAATAATCGGGGCATTGTCGAACTTGCCCTTCAGCAACTCTTTGATTTCGGCATAATTTTTCTTTGCTTGCTCCACTGTCACAAGATCAATCTTATTTTGGACAACGATGATGTGTTTTATCTTTTTGGCCTGCAATGCAATCAAATGTTCACGAGTCTGGGGTTTAATCCCCTCGTTTGCCGCAACGACAAGGATAGCAGCATCAATAATTGCCGCACCTGAAAGCATGGTCGCCATTAGCATTTCGTGTCCAGGTGAATCCACAAATGAGACATGCAACAGCGGTTCTCCTTTCTCTCGGTTATAATGGCCATTTTCGTTAAAAATGGTGATGTCAGCATACCCTAGTTTTATCGTGATTCCTCTTTTGAGTTCTTCAGAATGTGTGTCGGTCCATTTTCCACTCAGTTTGTAGAGCAAAGTTGTCTTTCCATGATCAATATGCCC
>CAIQQL010000063.1 GCA_903873955.1 uncultured archaeon
ACCGTTTTTCAGGCAATATTGACTCTGGAGCCATGCCCTGGATGAATCGGTATTTGGGCAATCCTTTCCTTTCAGGGGTCCTGCGACTTTTCTTTCAAGCATCAGTTAACGATTCTCATACGGGTATGAGGGCCATACGAAGAGAATCTTTAGAGGATTTACATCTGAGAGCAACCGGCATGGAATTTGCTTCAGAGATGATCATCAAAGCCACAAAGAAAAATCTTCGAATCGCCGAACTTCCTATTGCGTATCATCCTCGTAAGGGGGACTCTAAATTGCGTCCTTTCAGTGATGGCTGGCGTCATCTGCGTTTTATGCTGCTCTATGCACCCCTTTTTCTCTTTTTTATTCCCGGGGGTTTGCTCTTCTTGTTGGGGCTGTTCAGTATGATTTTTCTTTATTTAGGCTCGGCTTCCATAGGCAACCTCCAGTTATTTTTCCATCCGATGTTCCTTTCAGCAGGAATGCTTATCGCAGGATATCAAATTCTCCTTTTCGGTATATTCTCAAAGTCTTATGCAGTCAACCACCTCGGCGAAAAGAGCAGGCTTATCACTTTTATTGCCAAATATCTTTCTTTAGAACGAACTGCGCTTATTGGGCTGCTTGCAAGTCTTTTCGGCGCATTACTTTTCTTCACTATCTTCTTACGTTGGGTCAACAGCGGATTTGGAAGCCTAGATGAGATAAAGAACTCCATTGTTGCCCTTACTTTCCTCCTTTTTGGGATCCAGACGCTCTTTTCGGCGTTTATGTTAAGCATTCTTAGTATCAAGGAGATAAATTAGTTTATCGTATGGTAAAACAAGTTCTTCGCTCTAAAGATGGTACTCCTTTACGAATCGCCATCTTCCATAACTTTTTAGACAACATTGGTGGTGCGGAAATTGTCGGTCTTACTCTTGCGAGAGAACTCTCTGCAGAGGTCTACACCACCAACATAGATTTTGAGAAAATTGCCAAGATGGGTTTTAAGGACATCCCCATCCATTCCATAGGCAAGATTCCTTTAAATGCCCCGTTCAGGCAGCAGATGGCACTCAGTCTATTTCGTCGTCTCAACCTAAGAGACAAATATGACTTTTATATCATTGATGGGGACTGGGCTATGTCTGGTGCGGTTAATCATCATCCGAATCTTTGGTATGTCCATTCACCTATCCGCGAGATATGGGATCTTTATGGGTACACTCGCCAGCATACCGTCCCCTTTCTTGCAAGACCTCTCTTTGACATTTGGGTGTTGCTCAATCGTCACCTGAACCGTTCCTATGTGCGTTCGGTTGACTATCTTGCTTGTAACTCAAATACCACCCGCGAACGTGTAAAACGATTTCTAGCAAGAGATGCAAAGGTCATTCATCCTCCTATCGCTACTTCCTTGTATCATTATCGCAAGAATGGTGGCTTTTGGCTCAGTGTAAACCGCTTGATCAGCCATAAACGAGTTGACATGCAGATGCGAGTATTTCAGGGTCTGCCCGATGAAAGATTAGTCGTCGTTGGCAGTTATGAACAATCGAGACATTTCAAGAGTTATGCCTCTTATATCCAACGGATAAAACCTGAAAATGTCACCATCCATAGCTGGGTGGATGAAAAGACCCTGCGCGACCTTTACGCAACTTGCAAAGGTTTTATCACAACCTCTCAAAATGAAGATTTCGGGATGACTGTTGTCGAGGCCATGGCTGCTGGAAAACCCGTCATTGCTCCACGGGAAGGAGGATACCGTGAATCGGTGATTCCTGGAAAGACCGGAATCCTTATCGATGGCATCAATGATAAGAAGCTACTTGCTGCAATCAAGCAAATCAGCAAAAACCCTGCCCGCTACAGAAAAGATTGTGAGCTTCAAGCCAAAAAGTTTGATACTGACCGGTTCATCCAGCAAATAAAAGAGATTATACTTCAACATGAAAAAGCCTAACGTTTCTGTAATCATGCCTGCTCACAATGCCGCGGCCTATATCGGGCAAGCCATCAGATCAATCCTTGACCAATCTTTCTCAGCATGGGAGCTTCTGATTATTGATGATGCCTCAACCGATGACACTTCTCGCCTAGTCAAAACCTATCAGAAAAAGGATGACAGAATACGACTTTTTTCGGTTTCTAAAAACCTTGGTCCTTCTGCCGCCAGAAACCTCGGAATCAAGCATGCTCGAGGCGCATATCTCGCAATTCTTGATTCAGACGACCTTGCACATCCTTTACGTTTAGAAAAAGAGTATCTTTATCTGCAGTCCCATAAAGACGCCACTCTCGTTGCGGGTTCCTATGACTATATTGATGAATCGGGAAGAGTCCTTTGGAAGAAGCAATTTCCTAAAGAAAAAGTGCTTACCCTAGAAGAAGCACAACAAGACTGCCAAATCCTGCATTCTAGTGTCATGTTTAGAAAAGATGCAAAACTACTTTATGATGTCCGGCTTCGTCAAGCGGAGGATCTGGACATCTATCTGCAAATCCTTAATCGAGGGAAAAAGATTGTGATCCTTCCCGATCTCTTTGCCCACTATCGTATCCATATCGATGCTTTATCAAGCAAAAAGCGATCTGAGCAACTAATCCTGGGTAAACATGTACTTGCCCGATATTTTTCTCCTTCCTCTCTCCTTGCAAGAGGCCCCTTATCCATCCAGGAAAAAGAACCAAAAAATGTCCAATTCATTAAGCGTAAATTATCTATTCTCTATGAGAGCGATTTGCCTAAAAGCGAATATCGTTCCCAGTTTAGGGTAGGGGTAAAAGAAGAAGGCTTGCTTGCTTTTAGGCGAGAGCTTATCTATTATATCGCCAGTTATTTTCCAGACTCATTCAAGACTAAAGTTAAGTTTATCTTTCGAATACGATGAACTGTCAAACGGGACTCTACCTCACCTCTGATAAGAAAAACTCCGTATCCTCTGGAACCAAAGAGTTGGAAATGACCTGCACAAGTTTACGAACCTCTATTTTAAATATAGGAAACAATAAAAATACCTGCTATTTACCGCTCATATGAAAAAGGAAGTATTGGTGACTCTTGCAGACAAGCGTTTTGTCTCTCAAGCAAAACAACTTTTTTCAAGTGTTTACTGGAATTCTGGTTGGCAGGGAGATTATCTTCTTCTTTCCCATGGTATTCCTGAGAAGGATCTTGTATGGTTCAGAAAAAAAGGCATCATCGTGAAAGATTGTTTGTCTCTTACTTCGAAGAAAGTAGGGTCAGCAGGTCATCCGGGGATTGTGCTTGACAAGTTCTATCTCTTTACACCCTATTTCAAGCGTTGGAAAACGGTGACCTTCCTTGACGCAGACATCATTGTGAGAGGATCACTTAATGGACTGACGAAACCGCGTAAATTTTCTGCTCCCCTAGCTTCAGGCATCGACTTCAAAAAAGAGTTTACCAATTATCGTTCTTCGCTTTTCCATCAACTAAAATCTAGCTATCCTATCAGAGGGATTGCATTTAACACCGGGGTATTCTCTTTTCCCACAAGTATCATTTCACCCTCCACGTTTCAAGAACTGATTGACCTATTCAAAAAGTACAATGACGTGTGCATGTATGGAGAAGAGCCTCTCTTTAATCTGCATTTCTTGGGAAAATGGAGATTGCTCTCTTCATTATATAATCGTTATCCTGTGGATGCTCTTTCTGTTCAAGAGGCCAGAGTCTATCCTGCGATAATCATCCACTTTGTTGCACCCTGTAAACCTTGGAAGCCAGAATCTTTTTTTAATGAAGAATGGACCTACAATCTTGAAAGAGCTGAGCTTATTGACCTTTCTCATCGCCCAGGACCAACACAATCCTGGTTCCTTCTCAAGATTTATCTGACGGAATTTAAAATTCTCTTTAGGTATCTTGTTAAAAACTATCGATTTTTTATTGACCATAAACTGGGGGTTTTTGGAAAAAGACTAAAGCGCTCATTTCCCACATTCTATTTCCCCCTAAAACGGATTGAGACCCTCTTCTATAATAAAAAAAAGTTTTTAAAACTGGAATAATGGATATCGCTAGTTCAAAATATTTAATTGCATTTTGTCATGACTGGATGGGGCTTGCTAATAGACTGAAATGTCTGGTTTCTGCTCAAGCCCTCGCCAAAGAGACGGAGAGAGAGCTTTTGGTTTATTGGGAGTCCACAGACATGTGCTGTGCCTGTTTTGAAGACCTTTATGTCAATCCATTCCATCGTATTTCATTTGATGAACTGTTTGCATTTATTGAAAACTCTTCCTTTGAAGTAGTTGAATCTGCTAAAGCCTGTTCACGATCCTCTGTGCAGTATGTTCTTTTTGTCAGCCCTTCCTTTGCGTTTCCTCCTCATGTTATTGAACCCTATCTAAAAAGTCTTAAACTTCAGCCAACCCTCCAGAAAACATTGACAAGCTTCTCCAAAAGCCACGCACTCTCTTCCAGCATAGGGCTTCATATCCGAAGAGGAGACTTTATGAGAGATCCCTATAATAAGCTAAGGCTTTCTTCTGACGACTTCTTTATCAAAGCCATCAACAGTCAACTTGAACTTGGACCTTGTTCTTTCTATCTGTGCACCGATAATCCTGTTCTTGAAGAGGAACTCTCTCAAAAATATCCTTCAAGCATAATTGTGAGAAAGAAGGTTCTCTCTCGTTCGTCTTTAGAAGGCATGCAAGATTCCTTACTTGATCTCTATCTACTTTCGACCACTAAGAAAATAATAGGCACTATGGGCAGTACATTTACCCAAGTAGCCTATTGGATTGGTGACTCGAAAAGAGAACTTCTTGTCTCCGGAAGCACTGATGCGATAGAGGCCTTTCGATTATGCACCATTGAAGTTAATCCCTCTCGACAAATGAACACTTTTGCTTACTTTCTAACCAACGCGCTTATAGTCCGTTTTTTCAAGGAGAGAAGATTTCTACCTATTTTTCGTTTGATCACCCTCTCTTATGTGCGGGTCTATATCGACTCTTCTCGTCATAATCTTTTTGATGAACTAGACCGTATTATTGGAGTGTGTGGTATGTGTCTCCTTTCAGTCTTCCCTTCACTATACCGGTCTTTGAAGAAAAACTTTTTCAAACATCCTCTGCCATTTTCTTCACACAAAGCTTAATAATTCCTGTTTTATCTTCTAGATTATGCGTGATTCTGTTTTGGTAACCCTGGCTGACCGTAATTTTCTTAATCAAGCTAAGCAACTCTTTTCCAGTGCAAAAAGAAACGGTAACTGGAAAGGCGAGTTTGCGCTTTTAGCACATAACATTCCTGAGAAAGACCTCTTCTGGTTTAGAAAGAATGGAGTTTACATTAAAAAGTGTCCTTCACTAGGACTCCCTTCACGCAAAAGGAAATATCCTCTCATCTTCCTTGATAAGTTCTATCTTTTTACTCCCTATTTCAAACAATGGAAAAAAGTTTTATTTTTAGACGCTGATATTCTTGTATTCCATTCCTTAGCACCTTTGCTTGTAAACAATAATTTTTCTGCTGTAAGGGACCTGACGCCCAGTCTTTCCAGTTATGACGTCAAGACTCCTTCTCCTGATCTAACTAGTAACTCGGATATTATCTCCTTGTTCAATGATCTTAAAGAGCGATATCCTCTGCTTTTCCAGCGACGATTTAATGGAGGAGTTTTTACCTTTGATACCTCTCTTATCGACCCCCATACCTTTTCACGCTTAAGGAGCTTACACCAAAAGTATGAACTTTTGAATGACTGGGGGGCTGAACAGCTTACCCTTAACCTCTTTTTTTATGAACAGTGGGGGGAACTCCCTTTTTTCTATAATTTTCATTATTGGTTTTATCAACAACAACTTTCTAATCTTGAGAAACTCATTTTTACTCCAGCAATCCTCCATTTCTGCGGACCAAGCAAACCTTGGAATCCCCAAAGCAGATTTTTTAAAGTCTGGAAAAAAAGTCTTATCTTGTCCGAAAGTCTTTCTTCAGTTTTACCTGTCGCTTCCTTATTGCCCCTTCCTTCAGTATCCTCCTTTCTTTCTTCACGGTATTATCTTCGTTTTCTTCGGCGTAATCAGATTGCCTCCTGTCGTGAATGTCTTGCTTTGTTCTATAGGATGAACCAGCTCCCTGAGTTCCGTAGAAAGTTGCGTTCTACTGTTCGGCAGTTTGGACTTTTTTCATGTATACATGAGCTTCCATACTATTTCCTCAGCTATTCTTCTCCAGGATACAAACAGAGAATGAAATCACTTTTTTTTACCAATCGGGCTTGTTCTTGATTTCTTTTATTATATGCCCCTTCTCCATCTTTATAACTCTATGACAATATTTCTTAATCATGCCTTCTTCATGGCTTACCAAAACCACTGAAGCTCCGTTTCTTACTATCTCGATGATCTTTGCTGCGCTTTTTTTACGGAAATCCTCATCTCCCACTTCAAAGACCTCATCCAACAACAATATCTCCGGGTTACAATGAATCGCGATCGCAAAAGCGAGCCTTTGCAGCATTCCGCTCGAAAATTGATAGACCTCGGTATCAACAAACTCAGCCAGTCCTGAAAACTCAACAATGCTCGCAAATCTTTCATGTATCTCTTTCTGTCCCATATCAAAAAGGGAACAACACAAGAAAATATTGTCTCTCATCGACAATCTGTGCTGCAACCCTGTCCCAAGACTTATCAGAGAGATTATCTTCCCATTACTTTCAATTTTGCCCTTATCAGGTGTGTACACTCCTGCTATCAGTCTAAGGAGTGTACTTTTTCCTGATCCATTGTTGCCCATAATCCCCAAGATTTCTCTTTCCTTGAGCTTCAGACTTATATTGTCCAATGCCAGCAACTTTCTTTGAGAAGACGTGTTTCCAGTAAATATCCCTAATACTCTTGCAAGCGCGCCTTTGGCAGGTGCACTC
>CAIQQL010000064.1 GCA_903873955.1 uncultured archaeon
CGAATACCTGTATCAAACAAAAACCACATGAGAACTTTGTAGTCATATCTTGCTTTTTCTGTTAGAATTTTAACCTCATCTGCAGTTAAATAAACCCAATCAGGTTTTACTTGCTGAGTATCAAGGTCTTTTGTAATATCTTGTATTTCAATACCTTTCTTCTTTTCTGTCCTTTGATACCAATGCCAAAACGCCTTGAATACTTTAACATAGTCCCAAACAGCCTTGTATTTTTGCCCCTCATTTCTAAGTAAAACCCCATTAGCCATATTTGAAAAGAGAATATGGAGTTGCTCTTCAGTTATATCAGTCACAATCTTAAGCCTATACTGCTCGTTTACCTTACGTATTAAGGCAATGAGCCTATCTTTCATAGATTTAAGATGAATATAGCTTCGTGAGCCACGTGTGGCGGAATTTCCTACGTTTAATCCGATCTCCATATCTTTTAGGTACTTTAATAGAATCTCCGAGTTTTCTCTCCCAATATCAAGTAAGCCCTGTTCAGCCTTCTCCCTCCACTTAAAATATAACTCTTTATTCTTGTAGGGGTCTATCTTCACCATTGATGTGTCATGGGATGGAATAGGTTTTTAAAACTTGTCGTAAGAAAAAGTCACGTAACTGTGACAGATAACTAAGGTAATAACTAAGGTTAAAAGTTCGTACAATTTGGCGATTCCCTGCAAGATGCCAAAATGTACTAGTGGACCTGACGAGAATCGGACTCGTGTCTCATCCATGCCATGGACGCATCTTACCACTGGACCACAGGCCCTTACTAATGCTAACAAAAAAATGGATTATAAATGTATAGGTCCAAAGGACCAGATGAAAAATCTTAAGGAAATGTCATCAATATGAACTGAAACGGATATCGGCTTCAGACATCTTATGATAAAAGTCCAGGTCAGGCTTTTTTTCCTTGATGGTGTAGAATACCATATCAAGACCTGTCCATGCCGTGAACCATCCGGCAGGTTCAAGAAGGATTTCAAAGAACTTGAAGAAGAAATTGTTGGTATACGAGGCCAGCAGGGTCGCAATGAAAATAAGCGTGGCGCCTAAAACAGCCATAGAATACCCTTGTTTTTTTGCAGAGCGAATCTCGCCATTGAGCAAATGGTTATGACGTTTAAAATGATCATGCAGACGTTTGCGGATAAGCACCTCATGCTCAAAGTTCCGATGTGCTTTTGGCACCAGGAACCGCAGCTCATAGATCCCCTGTTTGTCACGGGCAGCTCGCTTTGCCTCCATTAAAAAATCATCCGATAGGGCCCGTTCGACATAAGGACGGGGGTCAAAACTGGAGAAGATGTCATTGTAATCTTTGATGATAAGGCTGATCTCGCTTTTGGCTAAAAGAAGCTCCTTAAACGTGGATTCAACCTCTTTTTCATCACTCTCTTCGTTATGCATAGGTAAAAAATACAAAGCGGTTATTTAAAGTATACCGCCTACTTGTCCTTTTCAGCGGCTGAGGCGACCTTTGCCTTGAGTTTATCTTCCAGATCAAGTCGTTCGATAAGTTCCTTGTATCGATTTCTGATCGTCACTTCGGTGATTCCTGCCACATCTGCCACTTCACGTTGCGTCTTCTTTTCATCATTCATCAATGCAGAAACATAAAGTGCGGCAGCCGCAACTCCGGCAGGGCCACGGCCCGAGGTTAATTCTGAGATGTCGGCTTTTTTCAGGATGCGAAGTGCCTCATTCTGCGTCTTGGGAGAGAGATGGAGGATAGAGGAGAAACGGGAGATATAGTCTTTAGGAGAGCTGGGTGTGACCTTAATCTTGAGCTTACGGACGATGAATCGATACGTCCTGCCGATTTCCTTACGTTCGACATCGGATGCGGCTGCAATCTCGTCAAGGGTCCTGGGGATATTGTAGCTTCGGCATGCGGCGTAGATACACGCAGCAATGACAGACTCCATGGATCTCCCTCGGACAAGGCCTCTCTGCAATACAAAATTATAGACACGGGAAGATTCATCCCTGACCACGGAAGGAAGATTTAAGAAACTGGCCACGCGCCTAAGCTCCGCCATGGCTAGACGGAGGTTTCGCTCAATAGAGGTCGAGACTCGCTCCTGCCACTTCTTGAGCCTGAGGAATTTACGGGTCTGACCAGCCTCAAGACGATAGATATCCGAGATTTCTCCTACGTTCGTTGTGAGACCTTTGTCAAATTTCTGTAGTGAGATAGGCGCTCCGCCTCTCCCTTTCTTGTCTGACTTGTCAAATTGACCCCCGACATCCTGTCCGGTGTCGACCATCTTTTCTTCAACAATCAGTCCACAGTCATTGCAAACAATCTCGCCCTTCGCGTCATCGTAGGTTAGATTGACGCTTCCGCACTCAGGGCATCGCTTTATGTAACTCATAGAATCTTACCAAAAGATTTAAAAACGTATGCTTACGAGACTATATAAATCTTTCGATAGACAAAAAGGAATACCGAAGAAAAAATGAAAGAGATTACTTTGAACTCTTTTCCTCTAAAAGAATGGCATTCACACAACCTTCCTGGCTTGGACGGTTGGTTATACGGGCTCTTCCTAAGGAAGTGTCAATAATCGCGCTCTTCATGAGCCTGTTTTCTCTCGCATAGAACTTATTCTGAGGGGTCTCTACGACATTGACAATCTGTGCCTTCTTGGCTTTACCATTCACGATTACATTAACAACCTCTGATTTGAGCATGGTGACTTTGGTATTTCCGCCACGTACACGTTCTACTTTACGCTTGGTCTCACCAAGGGTGACGTTACGCTCCTGGCCTGCTCGCTCATAGAGCTTTGTCTTCCTGAATGAGTGATACTTTGCACCAGAGATTTTTCTTCCGTTATTCATAAGTTTACTTGCCAAAAGAGAGTTTAAATATCTTTTGGAGAGTTCGGCCTTGCACAATTATCCTAAAGAAAGAAGGAAACAGAAAAGAGGTTAGGAAAATAGACAAAAACAAAAAGACGGCATCCAAAAGGGTGAGAAAGGGGAATTTAGAAAAAATCTAGGGTCAACAGCGAAGATAAGAAGCAGGAGGAGAAAAACACCAACATAACGTATGCAAAATAGATAAGTTTAAATACGAAATCCGATGTTTTCCCGTATGGTAAATGGAATAGAACGTCCTTTAGACCTTTTGAACGCATCAAAAGGAAAAGAGGTCTTAGTGCAGTTGAAGGGAGACAAGCAATTCGTGGGAACACTGGTTGCCTTTGATATCCACATCAACATTGTGCTAGACAACGCAAAAGAAATGGAGAATGGGGTGGTAAAGAAGAATATCGGTTTCTCATTCGTAAGAGGAGACACGATTATCTTTATTTCTCCAGCATCAACTTCTCTTAAGTAAACGGCTGACTTAATTTATAGTAAGACTATCAAAATCAGACGCAAGTGTAGTTGTCTTGAAGATTTTCTTTGCTTCACGGATTAGGACCTGTGGATCACGCTCATAACGGGGAGAGACATGGGTCAGGATGAGATGTTTTACTTTTGCAGATTTTGCAAGATGGGCAGCATCAGATGCGGTCAGATGTTTATGTTCTTGGGCCTTTTCAGCGTCTTCAGAGAGATAAGTCGCTTCACAGACAAGCAGGTCCGCCCGTTTCACAAAGGTCGCCACTGATGGACCAGGAAGACTGTCTAGGACAAAGGAAAGTTTCTTGCCTTTCTCAAGGAAAGAGACCTTCTTTGAAAGCACTTTCTTCCCTTCTATAACAACATCCTTTCCTTGCGCAAGTTCTTTGAGAAGAGGAGAAGAGGGTATCTTGAGTTTTTTTAGTTTGGTTTTGTCCAACCGCAATCTGTCCTTGAGCAGAAAAGTGTAAGCATTGGAAGGAATCCCATGTTCGACCGGGTCGCTGAGGAGGGCGAAGTCTGAGGTCTCAAAAAAGACCCCGGAGGAGACCTCGTGGATTTCAAGAGGAATCTTAAATCCGATATTCAACTGTTCTATGAGAGTGAAAAACCTCTTGGTTCCCGTAGGCCCATAGATATGTAAGGTCTTGCTGTAACCTAGTTGGGAGAGAGTCTGCAATAGACCGGGTATGCCCAGGATATGGTCCCCATGCCAATGGGTGATGAGGAGTCGGGTGATCTTGCAATGACTCAGCCCGGCAACTGAAAACTGGCGTTGGGTCCCTTCTCCGCAGTCAATAAGGATTCCCTCGTCGCGATAACGCAAGAAGAGCGCAGTATGATTACGAAGTTTTGTAGGTATAGAATTGCCGGTACCAAGAAAAGTAAGGTTTACAGATTCCATAACCTCTAACATATCTATTTGTTTATATACGTTGCGAAGGTAAGGTTTAAAAAAATAGATTACTCTCCTTAAGGATGAAAAAACGGGTGTTGACATTTTTCGGCTTGCTATTGGTCTTCGCTTTTCTCCTGGTGACCGTTGTGCTTTTCCAGGGAGGAAGTCCGACAGGGTTGATGATAAGTCAGGATAAACAGAGTCACTTGCCGTCAGATGGTTCTCAAGAGGATTTTGCATTGGACATAAAAGGATACAAGAAAGTGGGGGAAAGCATCTACGTCTCTTACACACTTTCGGACCAAATCCAAAAGGAGCAAGAGATTGTCGTAAGTTATAGTGTTTATGATACTGAAGAAAATCTGGTCTCTGAAGGAAAAGAAACGGTGAATTTAGAAAAGGGGGCAACCAATGGATTTACATTGCAGGCCCCTCTGATTAATGAAAACAACGCTGCTTTTAGGTTGAAGCTTTCTGCATGGAACGGCAGGGTGGTCAACGAACAGGAAAAGGACCTTTCCTCTCCTGCACAGTCAGGGATCACAGGAGATGTGATTGGTACAAGCTTCATGAACCTGTTGCCTAACCTATTGGTGACGGCGATTTTTGGTTTGTTCCTGTTTGTTTCCTTCCGTTTTGTGAACAATCATAAGAAAAGGACGATGAGTGATGAGCTCAAGCCGGAGTTTGATAAGAGAACGAGCAGGCGTTTCATTAAGATCAATTAGGTTTTTAACAGACCAGATTCTGAGGCAATCGTAAGAGCACTTCATCTTCCCAGGCCATATGCTGCCGCAAAAGCCAGATGAGGGCATTTCCTTCCTGTTCTAAAGCCATGCGTAATTGATGTTCACTCCGACTTTTTAATGCATGTTCTAGCGACCGCTTATAGGCACGCAGTTCTCCATGCTCAAATAAAAGGGACTCATAGGGGATGCCATAATGATGCTGATGTAAATATTGAAAAAAACGCTCTTCTGATTTTTCATGGGCGTCCCAGAGTTTGGTAAGTTTTTTTAGGGTATGGATAAAGTTAGGGTAGTGGATAGGAGTGGTTGAGATGATGGTTTCAAGCTCCAGGAGCTCTTGTTCAATAAGCTCGTGGTCATGGATTAAACGGGGGGCAGTGAGTTTAAGCATAATATTAAAGCAGGACCAGGATATAAAAAGGTTAAGAAAGATACTTCAAGAAGCCTTTAAAAAACGCTAACATAACTTTTAAATAACGTTTCTGGTTCCCTTAGAAATATCCAAGCTCCCATAGCTCAGCCTGGATAGAGCACCAGGCTTCTAACCTGGGGGTCGCAGGTTCAAATCCTGTTGGGAGCGCTTAACAAAAAAAAGGAAAAAACGAGATTTACAGGCGTTTTTGAGCCGAGAGAAACGATTTAGAGACAGGATTAGGACAACCTGATTCAGCCTACAATTTCTTTAAGCCCTCGTGCCAGTAATAAATGTCTTCTAGTTTATATCCGAAATTACCCTCTTTTTTCCCCAGATGAGGCTCAAACGTAAACAGTCCTGCGTCAGCTAAGGCAAGTGCATTCCCTTCCTCAAGATACCTCCGCTTGTCCAGGACATGTTCAATGGTATGGCCAAAATTCCCCTTAAAGTCAAGGTTCACAAAGCCAGTAGAATGCAAGAAAGAAGTCATCTGTGCATGCAGGTCATGGAAGGTCATGCTCGCATATGCAATTTGAACGAAGTGCTCATGAAGGGCCTGTTCTGCGAGAAACCCTTCCACGAGCTCAGAACTCCTGATATGGGCAGGTTCATACGTCACCGTGCCATGGCCGATTGCTACTGACCGTGCAAAATCTCCCCAGTACCCGTTAATTGCAGGGGACAGATCAATTGCAAGAAGGGAGCCGTCAGGTATTGCCGCATGACTCGGCAGATAGTCTTTGCCGGATAAGGAGAGACGGGATCTCTCTCCGGCAAGGACAAAGGTTCCTAGGCCATGATACCAAAAGGAGGTAGCACCCTGTTCTTGCATATAACAATCCCCCAATGCAACGATATCTGCTTCACTCATGCCTGCCTTGATATGAGAACATAAGTATAAAAGAGTAGTCCGTGCAAGGTTCTGTACCTGTTGATACCTCTGCAGTTCAGAATGGTCCATAGAAATTTAGGTATGTTAATACTATTTATAGTTAATACTTTGCAGAGGTTGGGTCTGAAGTGAAGGGGAACAATGGGAGTAATCTCGAGCCAGAACCATGATTGGCTAGGGATGGATTGAGCCTGCGAGGCATATAGACAAATCGATAATTTCAAATTGACTCTGCATTTGAGGCGTTTTTGGCAAGAGAGGGCAAGGGAAGCATGGCAAAACCGATGAAGGAATGTAATCACTCTAAAAAGGATACAAATAGCAAATTTTAAAAAAACAAGAGTTGAGAAATAAGCATGGCTAACCAGGGATTTCATTATATTGGAAAGGAAAGATGGACCAAATTGTCAACTCTGGAAGGGTCCGAGCACGATATTAGACCAAGGAGACGGCTAGTCCGTTGCAGAAGTATTGCAAATAAAGATATTCCTGAATTACCGATATGGGCGCATGATTGTTATGTTTTTTCGTTTCTCAATGCACCGGCCCCGAATGCCTGGAAGGCCTATCCTCAGTATGAAGAAGAATGGCGAATCCTGCGTGAGGACCTTGAGTTTACGTGCAAAAGTAATGGATTGATATCGCTGCAGTTTACCTTATTGGATACTGATGACGCCTATGTTGTTGACAGGGCGTGGTATGCAGACTTCTTGTGGGGAGTAACGACAGATAAACCGGCTGCAATTAAGGCATATGCTTTTTCAAGAGTCCCGCTCTCGCAGTACGCTGGAGGATACAGGATGCCTGAACTCCTTCTGAGAAACCCGATTGCGTTTGAGAGGTTAACGCCACGTGCAGATTAAACCTGGAGGAGGAAAGCAGAGAATGTGCAGGACGAAGTACTCCAATATCTTTAAAAGTAATGAGAATATTGAATAAGCATGCGCGGATGGCACAGCGGCTACTGCGGTCGGCTGCAGACCGACTTTTCCCAGGTTCGAGTCCTGGTCCGCGCTTTTTATTCCTAGAGAAATCTTCTCAGAAGTATCCCGCTCATCAGCTCTAAAGAGGAGGATGAATAAGCAACATAGGATCTTGCAGGCCAAACTGCAAAAGATTCGTCAAGATATCTATATCGACCTCATCAATAGGATCCTGGCCCTTATGGTCTGCAAAGTGCTTGAATTTGACCTTCAGAAGATATCCGGGAAACACTACCGGCATGGTATCTCCGTTAGGGTGAGTATGGATGAAACCATTGAATTGGTCAAAGGGAAGACGAATCATTCCTTTTTCATGAGAGACCACATAGACCTCTTTGGGGGTGACAGAAGTCGTAGAATTTGAAACCATAAAGGAAAGGTCTTCGAGAAGATGGACTTTTTGCCCCTCTTCTTTCTCATAATGGTGCACGTAAAGGTCAATATAGTCAAGCAACCCCGTATGTTTCAGCACTCTGCCATCACTTTTCCCCACCTTGATCAGACGCAGATTTCTGTGCGGATAGATGAATTGTCCGCCTGCCATTTTAAAGTCTAATGCTGTAGCGACATTAGTCTGCACATATAAATCCCCCTTTGTTTCAGTAAAGGGGATTTTACCCATGGAAGGTCTTCGGAAGAGTTCATATCCCTGTTCACGGGCTCTCCCGATAAGCTGTTCGAAACTGTCTTCGAAACAAACGATATGTAAGGCACTATGGTTTCGATAGAATCCATTAATCACGCGGGAGAGAGAGCGAGGAATAAAATTGTCAGCCACGGTTTGGCTTGGATATCTTTTGAGCCAATAAGGTATTGCTAGACCTCCCGTAAGGGCATATTCCGTTCCCTTGAGGATCCCTGCAAGGTCCTGGACCGTTCTTTCAAGGAAACTCACCCGTTCTGGTCCAAGGACACTGCCTCCAGAGGGCAAATCGCCGAATACCTGAAGTTCCCTGTAATGAACAGGATTGACAACCCCCTGTACTTTCTTTCCATAGATACGCATGCCTAAAGAAGGAAATATCGGTTTTAAAGCTATAGATTGGAAAGTCACTATCGTTATGGAGAGAATTCACAAACTATAGATTTATAAGGTCACAATAATTGGGTAATTTACCAAGGAGGTTCAAAATATGGGGAAAGATAAGCTCGAATTCTATGATGTGAAGACCAAGAGCAAGTTCCAGACCGAAGAATATCGTGTCGAGGAAAGAAGCGGAAGGTTTTTCGCTGTTGCAAAGTCTCCTGCAGGAACTCACGAATGCTGGAAAGTCCTTTCGAAGGATGCTGCAGCTAAGCTCAAATAAGAGCGAATAAATTTTTTTTATTTTTTTATTCAGTTTTAATATAGGAAAGATATCTTTAAATAGAAAGTTTTTCAACCAGGATTATGGCAGAGCAAAAAGGGAAAATCCCGAGCAAATACGACCAGATTATGGAACTTGCTTCCCGTAAAAGCTTATTCTATCAAGCGGCTGAGATTTATCCAAATGCCCCTGCAGGATTATGGGATTTTGGTCCCATTGGGCAGTCCATCAGAAGAAAGATAGTAGAATTCTGGAGGAAGGAATTCATTGAAAAGGAGCATATGCTTGAAGTGCATGGGTCCCAGATATTACCAGCCCCTGTCTTTGAAGGGTCAGGACATCTCAAGTCCTTTGCCGATCCCATCATCCAATGCACCAAATGCAAGAAATATGAACGTGCTGACAAGCTTATTTCTGAAAAGATTGGTCAGAATGTCCCAGAGTCACTTGCGACTGACAAATTGGATGCGCTGATTGAAGAACATCATATAAAATGCCCTAAATGCAAAGGAGACTTAGGCAAGGTATCCAAATTTAATATGATGGTAGAGACCATTGTAGGAAAACAGGGGGAAATGCGCACATTCTTGCGTCCTGAGGCATGCCAGACTATTTTCTTGAATTTTGCCCGTATGGCCAAAACCATGCGTCTGAAGCTTCCACAGGGGATTGCACAGGTTGGAGGAGCATTCCGAAATGAAATCTCTCCCCGCCAGAGCATCACCCGAGCAATAGAATTTTCCCAGATGGATGCGGAGATTTTCTTTGATCCTGAAAAGATAGATGAGATTGAAGGTTTTGAAATGGTGGCCAAATATCCTGTAAGGGTCATGCGTCTCGGAAAAGAGAGCACTGAAGAGTTCACCGCCCAGGAGTTGGCGGATAAAAAGATTGTGCCAGGCAAGATCATTGCCTACTATCTTGCGCGCACGCAACAGACCTGGAATAGTTTGGGGATCCCATTGGAAAAACTGAGGTTCAGGGAAGTAGACAAGGATGAACGGGCATTTTATTCACTTGCGACCTTTGATTTTGAGGTAGAGACAAGTATCGGCTGGCTTGAGCTCATCGCAAACAACTACAGGACAGATCATGATCTTAAGGGGCACATGAAACAATCAGGTACTAATCTTGAATATGTTATGCCTGAGACTGGAAAAAGGGTTCTTGCCCATATCTGGGAGGTGTCTGCAGGGGTTGACAGGACCATGTATGCTATACTCGAACACGCATTAAAAGAGGGAAAAGAAGGATTATATTTATCATTGAACCCTCGTCTGGCGCCGTATCATTGTGCCGTCTATCCTTTGATTAAGAAAGAAGGGATGCCTGAACTTGCTCAGGAGATAGAAAAACTCCTCAAAGAAGACTGGATAGAGACGCTTTATGACGAAACCGGTTCCATAGGGCGCAGATATGCAAGAGCTGATGAGATAGGTGTTCCAATCTGCTTGACGATTGATGGAGACTCTTTGAAGAATAAGGATGTGACCATGAGAGAGAGGGATACGGGTATGCAGGTTAGAGTTCCTATTGACAAGCTTGCAGATGCAGTAAGAAAAGTGCTTAAGGGTGAGAGGGTCATAAAATTAGGTCAGACGCTCACTCCTGCAAAATAATCGTTGAAAAATGTCAAGAAGTTAAGAGCAAAAGTTTAGGCAAGAGATGGAAAAAAAGCAAGGTCACAAAGATTATGGTTATCTCTTCTATGTCCATGTGATATTGATTGTGTTGTATTACCTTTCTCCGTTTCTGGTAAATTGGACAGTGGTGATAGTTATTGCAGCATTGATGATTCTGCAGAATATATTCATTAAAGGGTGTGTGTTGACCATCGCAGAGTTCAAAGAGGAGAGTCAAAAAACAGGGTTCTTTCATCATTACTTGAAAAAGATAGGCATCCATTTAAGCAGAACAACCATAGAGGTGATAAGCTACATCTTACCATTCGCCCTCATAGGGACTGCTATTCTCTGGCAGATAGTCTTTCAGCACAAACCCTTGCTTTTCTAAAAACCTAAGGTTTAAAACGCATTTGATTGTAGTCTTTATACGCGGGGATGCCGGAGTGGTCAAACGGGCTTGGCTTAGGACCAAGTGGCTTAGTGCTTGCGCAGGTTCGAATCCTGTTCCCCGCATCCAGTATTGACTGCATAATATCAGTTCGTACAAAAGAAAGTTTAATCTAGCCAAACCTAATAACAAATAAGAGCATAAGAATAAGTTTAGGTAAATTTCTTAAATATCTAAATAATTCGTTCACTCTCTCTTTTGAACTAAACTCCAGATTACATAAATTATTACAATCAGGAAAAAGGTCATTACTAAATATGTTGGTAACTCCCCTGCCAGTCTCTCCCAATTTGCTCGTAAACTACAATCAACACAATCATATGATTTACTATAAAGAATGCTCAAAAACGTAGTTGCATTAAGAATTAAAGGAACAGCAATACTTAGGATTGTTTTTGCTTTTGTAAACCCAAAATTCATATCTAGATTACAAGACTTCAACTTAAATATATTACGATAACTTCAATCTGATTCTGTTTCATCTGTCACCTACTTGTGATTTTTTCGAGGGACAAGTTTGGCACATCGCGCTCTGATGCACTCACCAATGGGTCTTTGTTCCACCCAAAACGTACCATCCATAACATTTATATAGTTATACAAATATGTATAACCATGATAGAAGCATTCAAAGTAAAAGATAATATAATACATTACCCTAATTTGGAAACCGTTCTCATGGTGGAAGAATTTATTAGAAAAAACTCTGGAACGTATAAGAAAAAAGCTCTCTGGGAAGCACTACCTAGAAAGATGATTTATCAGACTTTTTGCGTTATAATTGACTATTTACTTTATTCTGGTAAAATAGCACTAGATAAAGAAGAGCACATAGCTTGGATATACAATCCCG
>CAIQQL010000065.1 GCA_903873955.1 uncultured archaeon
TCTATCCTGGGCCCCACTCTTCGAGGCGACAAAGCGAGCAATCTGCTCATCTATGGGAACACCGGTACTGGAAAAACGCTCGTGGTCAGATATGTCGGAAACAAGATCCTTGAAAAATTAAAAGCCATGGACAAGGACCATGTGAAGATTGTCTATGTGAATTGTAAGCTCGGGAAAGTCGCTGAGACGGAATACCGTATAGCTGCCGAGATGGTCCATGGTCTTGGAGGGAGCGTTCCTGCAACCGGCCTTCCTACACAAGAAGTCTGGAACCGTTTTGTCAATCTTGTCGATAAACAAAAGCAGATTGTTGTCCTTGTCCTTGATGAGATTGACCAGTTAGTAAAAAATGACACCCTCTATACCCTGACCCGGCTAAATACCCAGCTTACTCAATCTCAAATCACTTTGGTCGGAATCAGCAACCGCCCGACCTTCAAGGACGATATGGATCCTCGTGCGAAGAGCTCTCTTGGGGAAGAAGACCTTGTCTTTCCTCCGTATGATGCACTTCAACTCCGAGATATTCTAAAGGAACGAGCTGATCAGGCATTCAAAGAGGGTGTCATCGATATGGGACTCATCAGCAAATGTGCCGCTTATGCAGCCCGTGAGCATGGTGATGCGCGCAGGGCCTTAGATCTCTTGCGTGTTGCAGGGGAACTTGCTGAACGCGAACAGAACAAGAAAGTGGAAGAACATCATATTGATGAAGCGAAGGAAAAGATTGAACGCGATAAGATGCTCGATGTCATAGAAACTGAGCCTCGCCAGTTCAAACTTGTCCTTTCAGCAATTTTCTCTCTTAATGAAAAGACAGGAGGGAAAGAAATGTTCACAGGGGATGTCTATAAAGCGTATCAGGAAGTATGTGTCCAGAGCCGTGATGAGGTCCTCACTCAGCGTCGTATCTCTGATATCCTTTCAGATTTTGACATGTTAGGAATTATTAATGTTGCCACAATCAGTAAAGGGAGGTATGGACGTACTCGTGAAATTCATCTCAGTCTTTCTCCAACTATCCAAGAGAAAGCCAAAGACCTCATTGCCAAGTCCATCAATACATGAATGAAGAACTTGTTCGCGTCATACGTGAACGAAAACTCCTTTTGGACAGGGATGTCTATGAACTCTTAAGTGCAATCCCTGATATCTCTTTGGCTAAAACTCTTCTTGATCTGCTCGAACGCCTTTCCGGCCAGAAGATTCTCACTAAGACCATTGCCGCGCAGAACTTTGTCCAGGTCCATAAATTACTCGGAGACAGTTCTGGCGCGCAGGCATTGAGTGAACAAGTGAGCGTTAAACTCGGCATCAATCTTGAAATCACCCGCGCCCAGACTTCTGCCCCTCTCGCTCCTGTTCCTCGCCCAGCCGCGCCTGAGACCAATATCAAGTACCAAGTATTCTATGCTGATACTAAAGCTGAGAAAAAGCTAGAGGTCTCTGATTTCACAGGGCATTTTCGTTCACGTTATGCGCAGCTTCAACGTATTCTGATGCAAAGATCTGACCTTCAGCATCTTGTGTCTATTAACAAGATTTCAGGTGACCGACAGCAAATCCATATCATCGCTTATGTCACCGAAAAACGAACGACAAAAAACAAGAATATGATCATCAATTTTGAAGATCCTACTGGTACAATCAACGGGCTTGTGAAGGTAGACAAACCTGAGCTCTTCAGAACGGCAAATGAACTCTTGTTGGACGATGTTGTCGCAATCAAAGCCACGGGCAGCAGAGACATGCTTTTTATCCAAGAAATCATCTATCCCGACTCGGTCCTGCCAACCAAGACTCGCTTTGAAGAAGAGGCCTGCATCGCTTTCATCTCAGACATGCATTGCGGCAGTGATCGACATCTGAAACAAAGTCTTCAGCGCTTTATCGACTGGCTCAAGAGCGATGATGAAACTGCACGCAAAATAAAGTTTATGTTTCTTACGGGAGACACTATCGATGGTGTAGGCATCTTTCCCGGCCAGGAAAATTTCCTTGAGCTTAAAAGTATGAAGGAACAGTATGCCCTTCTTGCAAGCTATCTTAAGCAGGTTCCAAAGCGCATCACTATGTTCCATTGCTGCGGTCAGCACGATGCAGCGCGCGTAGCTGAACCTCAACCCATTGTTGACCGCAAATATGCCGAGGCGCTCTATGCGATAGACAACCTTGTTCTTGTGACCAACCCTACCCTTGTGAAATTCATAGAAGGAGACAAAGAGTTCAAGGTGCTCATGTATCACGGGGCAAGCATCCATGACCTGATCAACGAAATCCAGGAGCTGCGGGAGATTAAGGCCCATAAATCCCCTGCCAAAGCCGTCAAACACATGCTCAAACGCAGGCATCTTTCCCCTACGCATGGGAACGGAGTATATATCCCGAATATGGAAAAAGATCCTTTGGTTATCACTGAAGTCCCCGATGTCCTCTGCACGGGAGAAGTCCATCGTCTTGATATCGAAACCTATAATGGAACCTTGATCATCACCGGGAGCTGCTGGCAAGCACAGACTGCCTTCGAAGAAAAAATTGGCAATGTCCCTGATCCTGCAAAGGTCCCTGTGCTCAATATGAAAACCCGTGAACTAAAGATTTATGACTTCGGGGTCGAGGAGGAGATAAACCGTGCTCGTTAATGATTTTGTGTATGGCGAAGAAGAAATTGAAGAAGAAGTGCTCTGCAAACTTATCGCCTCTCCCTCTTTGCAACGTTTGAAGAGCATTTCCCAGTTTGGGATGCCTCGCGCATATTATCACCGAGACATCTATTCTCGTTATGAGCATTCTTTGGGCGTACTTCTCCTTTTACGAAAACTAGGCGCTGCACCTGATGAACAGATTGCAGGGCTTTTACATGACGTCTCCCATACAGCCTTCTCCCATGTTATCGATTGGGTAATCGGGGACCCCTCTAAGTCAGATTTCCAAGACAATTCCCATCTTACTTTTCTTGAGCATAGCGAACTTCCTGATTTGCTTCGCGCTTACGGTTTTGACTATCGCGAGCTTGCTCCCTTAGACCGTTTTTCTCTTCTTGAGCAGGAAGCCCCTGCGCTTTGTGCCGACCGTGTCGATTATGCCTTACGGGAAATCAAACACTTTCTTCCAGAGAAAGATATGAGCCTTATTCTCTCCACACTTGTGAACTATCAGGGAAAAGTGACTTTCAAATCCTTAGATGCCGCTGAGCTTTTCGCCCAAGGGTATACTCAATGCCAGAGAGATCATTGGGTAAGTCTTCAGACAAATTCTCGTTATCACCTTCTTGCTTTAGCATTAAAGGAAGCGCTTGATAAAAAGTTGCTTTCAGCCGGGGATTTCTATCAGACTGATGATATTGTCCTTGCCAAGCTTTATGCCGCCAAGGATAGTTCGATTATCCAGAAGCTTGACGCATTAAAAAACGGGTTTAAGATTGAACTTGTTTCAGGCGCAGATAGTATCCGTCTTCACAAGAAATTCAGATATGTTGATCCCTCTATTCTTCTTCATGCCGGTACGCGAAGGCTGAGTGAAATTTCCTCACGTTATGCTCATGAAATTGAGATGCAAAAGCAGGATTCACAGGTCCCTATGGAGGTACGGTTTGTCTACTAAATGAACACGAAAGAATATCTCGCGTATCTTGAAGCGAAAGTGAAAGAAACGTACGCATTTGCTGAACAAGCCAGAGCCAAAGGACTTGATCCCGTCTCCAAAGTCGAGATCCCTATTGCCCTCTCTCTTGCCGAGCGTGCAACAGGATTGATCTCCACACTCTACCCTCAGGTTGCAGATCCGGTCATTGTGCATCGTATTCTAGAACTTGAAAAGAAGTATGGCTCTCTTGACCCTGCTGTCGCACTCACCATTGCCGAAGAGATCGCGAAAGAAAAGTACTGCAAATTCAAGGACCTTAATGAAGCAATTGAGGCTGGGGCACGCATCGCCATCGCCTATCTCACTCTTGGTGTCGTATCTTCCCCTATTGAAGGGTTCACGTCAATCAAACTGAACAAAACACGAGACGGGCAGGACTATTTTGCTCCTTATTTTGCAGGACCTATCCGTTCTGCTGGGGGAACGGAAGCAGCATTTTCCATAGTCATTGTTGACCATTTGCGAGAAGTTTTCGGATTTGCACCCTATGATCCTACAGAAGATGAAGTAAAGAGAGGGATACATGAAAGTTATCTTTATCATGAGCGTATCACCAATCTGCAATATCTCCCTTCTGAACGAGAAATCGAGTTCATGATGCGGCATGTTCCTGTTCAAGTCACTGGAGATCCTAGTGAAGACCGCGAAGTCTTCAACTTCAAGGATCTTCCAAGAATTCCTACCAATTTTATCAGATCAGGTTTTGCCCTCACCCTCAATGAGGGTCTTGCACTTAAAGCACCAAAGATATTGAAAAGGATTGTAAAACTACGTGAAAAAGGTTTCAAGCTCACTAACTGGGTTTGGATGGAGGATTTTGTCAAATTGCAAAAGTCCATCAAGGAAAACAAAGCTGTCGGAGCCAAAGCGAGCGCGACCTATATCCAAGATCTTGTCGCTGGCCGTCCGGTCTTTGGGCATCCCTCCTACTCTGGTGCATTTCGTTTACGTTATGGCCGTTGCAGGAACACAGGATATTCCACGCTTGCCATCCATCCTTCAGCTATGCGCGTCTCAGGAAATTTTATCGCCATCGGCACTCAGCTCAAAATCGAAAAACCTACCAAAGGCTGTACTGCTGCCTCTTGTGACACTATTGACCCGCCTATAGTCCGATTCAAGAATGGAGAGGTCAAACAGCTCTGGGATGTTGAAGAAACCAGCAGACGTTATACTGAGGTGGAAGAGATCATTTATTTTGGCGACCTTCTTATTCCTTATGGAGATTATGCCAACCGTAATCATGCCTTGGATAAACCAGGATATGTAGAACAATTCTGGCTTGAGGAGCTTTTGAAAGCAGGAGGTAATAGCGAGCTCATGGTCCCTTTTGAAAAAGCAGTGGAGCTTTCTCAAACCTATGCTATTCCTTTCCATCCCAGATATATCTATTACTGGAGAGAGATTTCCTATTCTGATTTTCTTGCGCTTCTGGATTGGTTAGGCCATGCTTCAGTACGGGGGGGTATCTTGGTCTTCCCTTACACTGCCACTGACAAAGAGAGATTTACCAAAGGAAAGCGGGCTCTTGAACTCATTGGTTGTGAGCATAAGCCTGTGACTGAAAGCATCGTCCTTTCCGATAAAGACACCAAAGCCCTGCTCTTCAATTTAGGGATCTCACCATCTGCTTCGCTTGCGGAATCTGTTGAGGCAATGAAACCAAAGCTATCTGAAAAGCCAGTTCTTGAGCTTGTCAATCTTCTTGCAACCACTAAAATCAAAGATAAATCCGGAACCTTCATCGGCTCGCGTATGGGTCGACCAGAGAAAGCAAAATTACGGTTACTTGACGGGAGCCCCCATGTCCTTTTTCCAGTAGGGGATGAAGGAGGGAGGCTTCGTAGCATCCAGGCAGCAGTTGAGCGAGGAGGTGTGACCTCCGACTTTACGCTGTTCTTCTGTGATAAATGCAAAGCTGAAACTGTCTATTCTACCTGCGAGAATTGCGGACAGCTCTGCAAGAAGATGACCTATTGCCAAGAGTGTGACCGGAACTATCATGACAAGTGTCTTGAGCATGAGCGGTCCCGCCCTTACAGTCGAAGAACTATAGACATTCGGCACTATTTTGACACTGCGCGCAGGAAACTAGGGATCCGTATTGAAGACCTTCCTGCAGCCGTGAAAGGCGTCAGGGGGACCAGTAATGCCGAGCATACTTGTGAATATCTCGGGAAGGGCCTGCTTCGCGCCAAATATAACCTTCATGTAAACAAGGATGGCACCATCCGTTATGACATGAGCGAAATGCCCTTGACCCATTTCAAGCCTAAAGAAGTCGGGACCAGTGTAGCAAAACTCAAAGAACTCGGCTATGAAAAGGATATCAGCGGTGCTCCTCTGGAGCGTGATGATCAAATCCTCGAAATCTTCCCCCACGATGTCGTATTGCCACATACCATGGAGGGGCTTGCAGATGACGGGGCGGATAAAGTCTTTCTCAATGTTGCAAGGTTCATTGATGATGAACTCGAGCTGCTTTATGGTTTACCTCGTTATTTCAATGCCAAAACCCGTGAAGATTTGGTCGGTGCGTTCCTCGGATGTATCGCTCCACATAATTGTGCAGCAGTCACGGGCAGGATCATCGGATTTGCACATACCCAGGCACTCCTCGCCTCACCTTATATTCACGCTGCAATGCGTCGCGACTGCGATGGCGACGAGGCCGCAGTCATGCTTTTAATGGACATGCTTCTCAATTTCTCCCGTAAGTTTTTACCTTCCCATAGAGGTGGTACCCAGGATGCTCCTCTTGTCCTTAACGCCAAACTTAAAGCCGGTGAAGTGGATGACATGATCTTTGACGTGGACGTCACGCGAAAGATTCCTCTCGCGCTCTATGAAGCCGCAGAACTTGAGAAAAGCCCTGGCGAAGTCAAGATGGAACAGGTCAGGTCGCGTCTTGGCACCGATAGGGAGTTCCATGATCTTTGGTATTCTTATGAGACCTCAGATATTAATCTTGGTCCCCCCTGTTCTAGCTATAAGTCTCTTCCTTCCATGGGTGACAAGGTCGCAGCACAGATGGTCCTCTGTAAAAAAATAAGGGCAGTAGATGTACGCGATGTTGCTCGCCTCATCATCGAACGGCATCTTATTCGAGACACAAGGGGTAATCTGAGGAAGTTCTCACAACAGGAATTTCGATGCGTGGAATGCAATGAGAAGTATCGCAGGCCGCCTTTACCTGGCAAATGCACCAAATGCGGGGGAAAACTGTTATTCACTATCGCAGAAGGGAGCGTCCTCAAATATATGGCTTTGGCGCTCAGTCTCGCCCGAGATTTCAATGTGAGTCCCTACTTGCTTGAAAACCTTGAACTTACGGAAAGATATATCCACAGCATTTTTGGAAAAGAAAAAGAAAGGCAAGAAGCATTGGGCAAGTGGTTTTAGGATTTAAACCTCTAACAAGACCCTCTTTTTCCTAATTCAAGCAGATTATCTTCCTTCGTCTTGAATGTTCTTTTTTGTTCTCTTTTTTACTTTCACAATTTTTATAAACTCTTTAATTGATGAGGCAATATGCATCCAGATATAAAAAAGCTCAATACTCAAGCCCAGGCTTTTGCGCAAGAGTTCGGTGAAGTAAAACAGGAGATGCAAAAGATCATTGTGGGTCAAGAGCAGACCCTGCAATTATTGCTCACCGCTCTTTTAGCGGAGGGGCATGTCCTTCTGGAGGGAGTTCCAGGGCTTGCAAAAACCCTGATGGTCAAAACTCTTGCCGGAACTTTACAAGGAAGATTCCAGCGCATCCAGTTTACTCCCGATCTGCTCCCTGCAGACCTTATCGGAACCAAAATCTATCATGCAAAAAGCGGAGAGTTCATTACCAAGAAAGGTCCGCTATTCGCCAATTTTATATTAGCCGATGAGATTAACCGTGCACCTCCCAAAGTGCAATCAGCCCTCCTTGAATCCATGCAAGAAAAACAGATAACCATCGGAGAAGAGACTTTCTTCCTTGAACCTCCGTTTTTAGTCCTTGCAACCCAAAACCCTATCGAGACAGAGGGAACTTATCGGCTGCCTGAAGCTCAGGTGGACCGATTCATGTTCAAAGTGCTCATCACTTATCCCTCAAAAGAAGAGTCTCAGAAGATCATCAAGCGAATGACCTCAGGAGAACTTCCAGAGATTCGCAAGATCATTGCTCCTTCCCAAGTGCTTAAAGCCCAGGCTTTTTGCAGGTCTATCTATTGCGATGAACGCGTTGAAGAGTATGTTACCAACCTTGTTGAGGCTACACGCGACCCTAAATCTTTCAAACTTCCTTTTGAGAACTGGATTGAATATGGCGTTTCCCCCCGTGCACTCATCTGGCTCATCATGGGTGCAAAAGCCAGTGCCCTTCTTGAAGGGAGAGGGTATGTTGTACCTGAAGATGTGCAAACTGTTGCATATGAGGTCTTGAGGCATCGGTTACTTCTCACTTATGAAGCTGAAGCCGAAGGCATCACGGCAGATGAGGTCATCAAGCAGATCCTTTCCACTGTCAAAGTTCCATAAACCATGGAGACCAAAGACCTTCTTGCACGTGTTCGAACCTTGGAAATCAAGACCCATCTTTTAGTCGAGGGTCTTTTGCAAGGTGCATATACCTCTGTCTTTAAAGGAAGAGGGATGGAGTTTTCCGAAGTCCGTGAATACTCCTATGGAGATGATATCCGTTCCATCGACTGGAATGTCAGTGCACGTATGGATCATCCTTATGTCAAGGAGTTTGTGGAAGAGCGAGACTTGGATGTTTATTTGGTCCTAGATGCTTCCGCCAGCAATCTTTTCGGGAGTCAAAAGTCTAAACTTGACTCTGCCTTGGAACTTGCCTGTGCAATTCTTTTCTCTGCAATCCGCAACCATGACAGTGTCGGCCTTGCTCTGTTCACTAATAGAATCGAGCGATTTTTTGCCCCAAGAAAAGGCAGAAAACATGCCATGAGACTTGTACGGGAAATGGTTGGTTATGTGCCTAAAGAGAAGAGCACTGACCTTGGCGCCTCTTTGCGTTATCTTTCCAAAATCGCGCGGAAGAGGAGCGTCATCTTTATCCTTTCCGACTTTTTCAGTCCCGATTTTCTTGATTCTATGCGAAAGCTGCGCTCCAAGCATGATGTCATCTGTGTGAACTTCAGTGACCTTCGAGAACATGAGCTACCTGATGTAGGATATATCCGACTGGAAGACAGCGAGACAGGAGAGAAGATGCTTGTCAATACTTCCGATTCGCATTTCCGTGCGCAATTCACTCTTCTTCTGCGAAAAAGACAAGAGATTCTTCGTAAGCAGCTTGCCAGAATTCGTGTCGATATGATTACCTTGCGCTCGGATGAGTCTTATGAAACTCCTCTTAGGTCCTTTTTTCGTATGCGTGAGCGGAGGATGGTGCGATGAGCTTCCTTACTTTTCTTAATCCTTCTTATCTTTTCCTCCTTTTTCTTGTCCCTTTAGTAATCTGGTTCTATTACTTTGCTTTCCGTAAGAAAAGGCAAGCTGCAATCCATTTCAGTCATCTTGGTCTTCTCAAAGAAGCCGGGGCTAAACCCGCAAGAATTAGGGAGCATCTGCATTTTCTTTTTCTTTTTCTTAGCATTCTTCTCCTTATCTTTGCCCTTGCAGACCCCCGGGTCCCTCTGTCTCATATCAAAGAGGGCGTCAATGTAGTTTTAGTCATTGATGTCTCAGGAAGTATGCAGGCAAATGATTATACTCCTTCACGACTCGAGGCTGCGAAAAGCGCTGCTGAAACTTTTGTGTCTTCCCTTGAACCCAAAGACCAGGCAGGCGTCGTTATCTTTGAATCGGGTGCGACAACCGCTGCATATCTTTCACCATTCAAGGACCGCGTCATAGACAAAATAAAGTCCATCACCCCTCATCAGGGGAGCACTGCCATAGGGGATGGTCTGAGCCTTGCAGTGGATATGGCCACAAGCATCCCTAATCAAAAAAAAGCCATCATCCTCTTGAGTGACGGGGCAAATAATGCTGGCGTCGTCTCTCCGCAAGAGGCCATAGCCTATGCAAAAGCGAACCAAGTCCCTGTCAGTACTGTCGCCTTGGGCTCGAATGGAAAAGCAGTCTTGGGATATGACTTTTTCGGAAATCCCATCTATGCAGACCTTGATGAAGCCGCCTTACAATCCATTGCCAAGGAAACAGGGGGGCAATATTACAAAAGTGTAGACAGCACCACCCTGCATCAAATCTATCAAACCCTTGGCCAGAATATCAAACGGGAGCGTGAACCTGTAAGTATCAAAGACTGGTTCTTATATGCGGCCTTACTTCTAAGTATCCTCCATCTTTATCTCTCTTATGGAAAATATCGTATCCTTGCGTAGGCTGTTTGGCATCTTCTCTTTCTTATTGTTTTGTGTAGGTGTGATGACTTTAGTTTCTTTACCTCTCGTCTCTTCTTTACATCTGATTGCCAATCAGAGCGACTATTATTTTACTGTCGGAGAGCAAGCAGTAATTCCTCTTTATGCTGAAAACTTTTCTTCTCCAGTCTCTGGCACCATCCAATATACTATCTCCCAACAGTCTTCTCAGGGAGGTTCTTCTATCTCAAACACTAACACCCAGTCCATGCCCTTTACCATCGCAAATACCTATCTTCCCATTTCCCTCGGTTCATCTTCTTCTCCTACGACTCTTTTGCTTTCCTTTCAGTTTGACTATACTGAACAGAACCAAGGGGTGCATCTCGTGATGCCCCAGCTGACTGTGCATTTTGTCTCCGACCCTCAACAGGAGCAGTCGCAGCAAAACAAACAGGAGAGCAGTGAAAAGACCGATGCCCAACAGCAACAAGACCAGCAGCAGGCACAACAGCAAGCCCAGCAACAGCTCAATAAAGAGATGCAACAACAAAAAACACAACAGCAGCTAGGGCAGAGGCTTTTATCAAATCAGATGAATGAGAACACTGCGGGCATCAAGCAAGAAATGCAAGATCAGTTCGCTCGTGAACAAGCACAACGAGACCAGTTGGCAAAGACGTTATCTCAGCAGCCTCTTTTTCAAAAAATCAACAAGGAAATGCAAGACCAGGGGTATCAACCCAGTGGCGCAAACATTGATCCTCAGGGAAACACCAGCGGAAGCTTTCAAATTGCCTATAATAAGAGCGATGGTTCAAGCGCTATCCTTCAGGGCAACCTGAAGAACAATACTCTTTCTTCTCTTTCAAGTGATTCCCCCCCTCTCTTACAAGACTATCTTGCCAAGCTTGCTGCCAACCAAACGTTCCTCAAAGAAGAAAATGCCCTTCGCTCTGAGAATCTTCAACGTACCAATGCCTCAATAGAATACACTCTGAATTCTACCAAAGTTTTTCTGAACTATACCTCCAGCCAGAACCAGAGTGCCCAGATCCTCGCTATTTTTATCAATCAAAGTCTTATCAGTCTTGCAGTAAATCGTCAACACTCTTTCTGGCCTTGGCAGTTTTTCTTCATCCTCTTCATTTTAGTGGCGGCTCTTTTGTTCTATTTTAGATGGAAGAGGAATGTCTCTTCTTCAGCGTCTCCTCTTCCTGCCTCACCAGAACCTGCTTTTGACTATCACCAAAGCGCAGAGAAAATGCTTGCTGAAGCAAAGACGCTCTATGACCTTGGAAAAGGGAAGGAAGCCTATGGAAAAGCTGGAGCCTCTTTACGATTGTTCCTCAGCCATAAATACCAGCTCCGTAAGGAAGTCACCAATACTGAAATCATCAGACTTTTACGTAAACAGAAAATAGAACTGAAAGAAATCGATGAATGTCTTGGTCTTTGTTCTTTAGTGCAATTTGCAAAATATAGCCCTGATGATAAAGACTTTTCCCGTATCTTGGAGCTTGCCCGCGCTATATTCAAACGAGGTTAGCTATCAATTTTCTTTCAATATCCTCTTTTCAAGAGGGGTATGCTTCTCATATATCTTTGGAAGTTGTAGTGTCTGATTTACCTCGGGCCCAGGATGGATCCTCGCATTTCCGTCATAAACCAAGCACATTGCCTCGATTGAGCATAAACCTATGAGTGCCACCAGCTCTCTTTTTACTCTTTGGGGCTGCTCTGTCACACTCTGAGGCAGGCGTTCTGATTTTTCAAGTCCGGTGAAATCCCTAAATGCATCCACAGTCCAACCAAACGGAATCCCTGCAATCAGCCCTATCCCTGCAGAAAACAATGTACTGACTGCAATCTCCTTTAAGTCACGTGAACCGCAAGCATAATAAAATGGCGGAGAGATAAGAATGTTGTATGCTGCGCAGTACGTCGCATCATGGATGTCTTTAAGCCTTTCACTTTTTTTCCACTCCGAAGAACTTCCTGGAAAGGTCCATACCTTTGGTATAGAGTGAACCTGCCCCTGCAAAGATTATCGCGCCTCCTAACATCCTTGCATGATATGAGGTCGTATTATTCATCCCGGCTATCAGTGTCTCTACTGCCCCATAGACTGGGGTCCCCACTATCAGTAATGCTGTCGAATCCACAAGGTGCTTTTTTATTTTATACCCTAACGTTGTTTTTTTCATAATTTTCTCCAGAATTCTCTTCACTTTTTATAGAACTCACGATACCAATCAACAAAGTTTTTGACCCCTGCTTTGACGCTTATCTTAGGGTTATACCCTAGCAGATTTCTTGCCTTGGTAATGTCTGCATATGTTGAGGGAACATCCCCTGGCTGCATCGGCATAAGTTTTCTTTCAATTTGCAACCCTGTCGCTTCTTCGATGGCCCCAATAAAGTCCAGCAGAGCGATAGGTTCTCCTCGCCCCAGGTTAAATATTTCTGCCTTTCTTCCTTTGGGTTCAAACTCAAGAGCGGCGGTGACTCCGCTAACAATGTCTGCGACATACGTGAAGTCTCTTCGCATATCCCCCTGATTATATACCTCTATAGGCTTTCTTTCGAATGCGCTCTTGGTAAACTTAAACGGAGCCATGTCTGGTCTTCCATAGGGACCATACACTGTAAAAAATCTTAGACCGATGGTCTGCAGGCCGAATAAATGGCTATATGTTGCAGCGTAGAGCTCATTTGATTTTTTAGTTGCAGCGTACAGCGATATTGGGCTATCCACTCTCTGCTCTTCGTTAAATGGCGAACTCGGGCTTTCGCCATATACTGATGATGAAGATGCATACACTAGCCTTTGAATACTGTTTGCCCTCGCAAATTCAAGCATAGATAGCATACCATCTATATTTGATTTGTTATATGCCCAGGGATTCTCAATTGAATAACGTACTCCTGCCTGGGCAGCAAGATGACAAATCAGATCTATCTTACCTTCAACAGAAAATCCCTGTTCGGCAATATCTCTTTTCTGGAAGAAAAATCTCGGATGTTTTTTTAGGAGTTCAAGACGGGCTTCTTTCAAGGCAGGGTCATAGTATGTGTTGAGGTTATCCACCCCTACCACTACGTTCCCTCCCTCTAGCAGGGCCCTCGTAGTATGAAACCCTATGAATCCTGCAGCTCCTGTAACCAATATCCTTTTAGCCATGGTTAAACTTGTTCTTTTACCTATTATAAATATATTATTGTCTTCAATTCGATTCTATTCGCTGTTTTAGAAAACTTTAAATTCCTCATTTATTATTAACCGTCATGCCTACAAAAAAGTCCGCCTCTATTGGGTCTGAGGGTTATGAACCTTTTGCGATTGCAAGTATCATCTTAGGTGTTCTTTCTTTATTCACTCTCCTTTTTGGACTGGCTTTAGGCATTCTTGCGATTATTTTCGGCATTATTGCATTGAACAATATCCATCGCAGTCATGCAGTCTTTGGAAAGGGTATCGCCATTGCAGGAATTGTTCTCGGCTCTTTAGGAATCATTATAGGCATAACTCTTTCCGTAGTCGTTTTTTACGCCCTCTTTTTTTTCATTGAAGCCTTTAAGTCCTCCCCAGTCGATTATATAATTCCTGACTCGTCTATGCTTAATTCTAGCACTAGCTCTAACGAGTGGACCATTCCTGCTGATCAAGAGGCAATACTTACCAATGCCCTAGATGGATACTATCAATCGTATGGGACCTATCCTTCTTCTCTTTTAAAGTTCAAGGAAAATTTGACCAGTGATGTTTTTCTTCATGTTAACTATTCTCTTGAAGATGACGGCCATTCCTATAGCCTAGTCTATTATTAACTTTTTTCTTGGACTTGTTAGCTGTACTCATTTATCCTCATTTTTCCTTCGAGACAATCTTTAAATAGAAGTTTATCCTTTTCTAGTTACGAGTTTATGGATGAAAGGAGGTTAGTTATATGTTAGGGTTATTTTTACAAACTGCAGATTACGCTTTAAAAGGCGCATCTTCTGATGCTCTTCTTGGAGGGTTGTTCGCTCTCTTAGCCGCAATGTTCCTGGTCTTTTTGATCTTGGGAATCGCTTTCTATATCTATTCATCTTTAGCTTTCATGGCTATCGGTAGAAAAGCAAGAGATTCCTTACCTGGGCTTGCATGGATTCCAGGAATAGGTCCGGTGATTATTGCATTTAGAGCGTCTAAAATGCATTGGTGGCCTTGGTTGCTTCTTCTCTCAATCCTTTTGAGCTTCATACCTATCTTAGGAATAGTCATTTACTTTTTAGGAATGATTGCCTTTATGGTATTTGTCTTCATCTGGAATTGGAAACTGTTTGAAGCAGTAGGCAGACCTGGATGGTGGGCATTGATGCCTATTGTTCCTATACTTGGGACAATCGCTTATCTCATTGTCATAGGTATTGCTGCCTGGGGCAAGAAATAAGGACCAACTTTTATTTTTTATTTTTTATTTTTTCATCGCCCGCTCCCGTTCAGGGACGGGAGTTTTCTCTGAGGGATTTTATCTCGGTCCAACAAGGACGTTTCCTTTTTTTGTCCCTTTGCATACTCTCTTTTCCTCTCGTCTTTTTCATAATACAAAGATTTAAATTAAACTTTCTATTCGGTTTTTTATGGCAGCAGAACTCAGTGTTGAGGAACAATTATCTCTTATCAAGAAGAATACTGAAGAAATTGTCAGTGAAGAGGCGCTTGTAGCACTTCTCAAGGCTAAGAAGAAGCCTGTCGTCTATTGCGGTTATGAACCAAGCGGGCCTATGCATCTCGGACATTTTGTCACCATCACCAAGCTTATGGACCTGGAAAAGGCAGGCTTTCATGTAAAGATCCTTCTAGCCGATGTTCATGCTATCCTCAACCGTAAAGGAAGCGAACAGGATATTGAACGTGAAGTCGAGAACTGGAGAAAGACGGTTAAGGCAATCGGCATCCATGCCGAGATGGTTCTAGGAAGCGATTTTCAGTTCAAACGGGAATATCAACTCGATGTCATGCGACTTGCCCAGCATTCCACTATCCAGCGAGGACTCAGAAGCATGCAGGAAATTGCACGAGATATTGACAATGCCACCATCTCCCAGCTCTGGTATCCTCTGATGCAGGTTGCAGATATCAAACATCTGGCAGTCGATGTTGCTTTGGGAGGTCTTGAGCAGCGTAAAGTGCATATGATCGGCAAGGATATGTCCAGCGTATTAGGTTATGACTTTGTAGCTCTCCATACCCCTCTTATCACATCTCTTAAGGGCCCTGGTCAAAAAATGTCAAAGTCTATTCCTGGATCAGGCATAGCAGTGACTGACTCAGATGAGGAAATCAAAAAGACGCTAAAGGGAGCTTATTGCCCTGAAAAGATAGCGGCGGATAATCCTATCTTACAGATTGCTCGACTGATCATCTTTCCTCGTTTTGCTTCCTTTGAAATAACTCGTCCTGAAAAGTTTGGCGGGAACCTCTCCTTTAAGACCTATGAATCCCTTGAAGGGGATTATGTTGCCGGGAAGATTCATCCTTTGGATCTTAAGAGCGCAGTTGGCGTATATCTAGAAAAAATCGTCAAACCTATTCGTGACAACTGGAAAACTGCTTAACTCTTTTTAAAAATTTAAAATCTTCCCTATTTGAAAGGAACATCTATTACTCTGGCCAGTCTAGATGCAAGGTTATGAGAAATATGATTCTCGTTTGCCCATTCACAAAGATGTACAGGATTTATCCTGGTTTCATTCCCCTCTGATCTATGATGCAGGCAGTTATACCTTTGCAATTCGCCTTGGATAAGTTTACGTTGTATCTCGACCGGGAGACCATCTATAAAATATCTCTCAATTAAACTTTCTCTGGTTGCATGTAATTCATGTATTAAGTCCTCTTCAGGTCCAGATCTTTGTTGCTCAGGTATCTGCTCAGTGTTAAGGTAGACCTGAAGCAGGTAGTCTATTGTTCCAGGCACACCTATATCGTGCCCTGCTTTTTCACTCAGATACCACTTCGTCTGATCAATTCGGTTACGAGCATCATATTGTTCATTCATGGGAAGATAATACCTTCCTCACCCTTTTTAATCCTTTCGTTTTTACCCCTATGTCTTAATCACAAATTCCAGGTTTCATTTCTTTTCAAAGGATAAGTGATAAATGATGATTTTTTCTTATCTGAGAAAGAATCTAATCTCTGGTCTTTTATATTCCGTGGAATTCAACAATATCTCTGTCTTTCAAGACATGACTTAATCCTACCTTCTGGTTTGGGAACTTTGAGGAAGGACCTGTGACTCTTGTCTCTTTAATTTTTGTTGAAAATCCTTTGTAAATCTTCTCGGCAACCTCTTTTACGGTTGGACTTGTTCTCATCACCATCGGTATCTTACTCACGACTTTTCCTGGTTCTTTAAGATAAATGCGATTGACTTTCATCTCACTGAGGATCTTTTCCTTAAGCTGATCTATATTGAAACCGGTCTGTGCAGAAATGATGATTGCGTTCAGTTTCTTGCTCTTGATTTTCTCTTCTAATTTACGTAGGGCATTAGCCTCCAGCAAGTCTGCTTTATTGATGACGATGATCTTTTTACCTTGCGTCCTTGAAAGGACAGGGTTTATCTTTTCCAGGTCCTCTATCTGTTCTACCACCAGGAGCATACAATCTGCCGTATTTGCTATTCCTATATCAAACGCTTCTGACCCTATGCTTGGAAGGTCAACCATCTGCGCCCTTACCCCCTCATAATCAAATGTCCCAATCTCCGGTACTTTTGATGTGAATGGATATGAGTCCACTCTTGGACGTGCATTTGTCAGCCTACTTATCAGCTGGCTTTTTCCTCCGTTGGTTAGACCTAATAACACAATCTGAAACCCTTCTTTTTTGATTGCTTTTTTTGTTGTCTTTCCTGTCGATTTTGCTTTCTCTTTCTTTTCCTGGAATTTTTTGAGGCGTGCTTTTAGCCCTGCACGCAGGTTTTCTGCGCCCTTATGGCTAGGAGCCTTACTGATCATCTCCTCTAATGCACGAATCTTCTCATCCAGGGTCTGGGCCTGAAAGAACGCCCGTTCAGCGTTGATATATTCATAATCTGCGTTGATTGGCATAGGATTCTGACGTATGGAGAATTTATAAACTTGTTTTGCATCTCACGGCTCTAAAGAATTTGCGGATTGGGCTGGCGTTCGTTATGCGCCCTATTCTAATGCTTCTCTTTATCGAGCCAATGCGCAGCGATTGGTTTCCAGTAATCCTCAACTTGACCTTATGTGCCCCTAGTGAACTTCTCTCATTAAATGACCTGCTGGCTCAATGAGCTTTTTGGGTTCGATAGAACCTTTTTTCACAGTCTGGGCATAGACCATCACTCATCTCGGAATATTCGTAAAGTCTTTTCCGTAAACTTTCATCACCTATCTCCTGCTCATCCATCCAACGATTTTTCCATGCATATCTTCTTGAGCCATGTACATCTTTAAACCCTTTACAGCGGCTTGCAAGCATATCAAAATCGACTGTCAAGCTCAAGCTCTCTTCAAGCGTTAGTGAATCTGTCAGCCCTGGCGGCAGGATTCTTTCAAGTATGATCAGGTTCCTCTTACTAAGTATCAGCTCTTTTTTACGAAGAACATCCAATGCTTCCCTAAGCGCATGATAATGTTCACTGTATTTCCTTGCATCAGAACTAGATGCGGAACTATTGACTTTGCTCTTTTGTTTATTGAACCATATAATCTCTTCATATAAACCCTGAATTGTAGTCGAAATTATCGCGCTTCGTATGTGACCTTCAGTCGGTTCAAGATAATTGGATTGACTTCTAAATTCTCCTTCAGCCATACTTCTATAGATTTTCACTCCTTATAAACCTTATTATTGTAACCCCTTATGAGTGATATCATTTCATCCTCTTTTTATCATCACCTCTGATTTTTATTGCAGAGCCTTTATTAATACTCTTCCCGTTTTTCCATTATGCAGTTTTCAAGAAAGAGGCTCAGGAATGGCATGACTGTCCTTTTTGAAAAACGAGACCTTCCCGTAGTCTCCGTAAGTATCTCCAATCGTTTTGGAGCGGCCTATGAGTCCTCTACCCTTAAGGGAATCGCCCATGTCATCGAACATTCTGTCTTCATGGGGACCAAGACAAGAAGCCATGAACAGATTTCCAGCGAGATTGAAAAAAGAGGCGGAATACTCAATGCATTTACTTCCCATGAAATAACCTCTTTCTGGTTCAAGCTTCCGAGTGAACATCTTTTCACCGGTCTTACTATTCTTTCAGACCTGCTTTTACATCCTCTCTTCAATGAAAAGAAGTTTGAGAAAGAAAAAAGAGTCATCATTGAAGAAATAAAGATGTATCACGATGACCCCGCCCGATCAGCCCAGGATCTCATCCTTGAAAATCTTTATACCAAACCCTTTGGGCAGGGGATTGCAGGTGACGCGAGAACTGTCTCTTCGTTGACCCGAGATTTCACCTATGATTACTTTAAAGGCGTATACTCTCCTGAGCATTATATCGTCACCGTTGTTGGTAACGCTAATTTTGCGAAAATCTGCGCGTTTTTGGAAGATACCTTCAAATTGGAAAAGCATAAGCCCCTCTCTTTTTCGGTGACCAAGAAAAATGGAACAACTATAGAGAAACGAAAGGGCATTGACCAAGCCCATTTTGTCTTCGCAGTCCATGCTCCGTTACCAGGAGAACGTGCATGTTATGCCTTAGAACTTCTTGACGCCTATCTTGCCAGCGGCATGTCCTCACAGCTTTTTTTGAAAATCCGAGAAGAAAAAGGTCTTGCTTATACGATACAAAGCGCACTTAACGCTGAAAAGAATTATTCTTTTTATAGTCTCTATACGGGCACTACTGCAAAGGCCATCCCTCTTATCCAAAAGATCATTCTTGAGGAACTTTCCAAACTTCAGCATATGACCTCGCTGCAGCTTGACGAATCCAAAGAACGCCTCATTGGTCTTGCTCATCTCTCCAAGGAAGAGAGCACCAAGGTCATGATGGACCTTCTCTTTACAGAATATGCCACCAAAGCTGAAGATTATTATGCCCGTGAACGAATCCTTTCTTCCATCACATTATCCGAGGTTCGGGCACTGGCAAAATCCCTTTCTCTGTCCTCGTTTAGCACTGTCTCCATCATCCCTGCTTAATCCTTTTTTCGTAAGATTCTTAAGATAATCCCTCCTTTTTCGGTCATGTGCGCTTCCTTAATCGTAAAACCAGAACTGACGCGCTCTTTCATCGCCCTTCAATTTCCAGAGGAGGTCGTCAAAGAAATCGCAAGAGTGCAAGATCTGCTTTCCAATCAACATTTTATAGGGAAGCTTACTGAACTAGAGAACCTGCATCTCACCTTGAAATTTCTTGGAGAACTTGATGAGGAAAAATTATCCAAGGTCAAAACTTTCCTTGCATCCCTTCATTTTCCTTCCTTTGAAGCAAAACTCGGCCCTCTCGGCATTTTTCATTACAGAGGCAATCCCCATCTTCTCTGGGTGAAGCTTCTCGGGAAAGAACTCTACATGTTGCAAGAAAATATTGATACAATCTTATCTCCTCTTTTTCCAGTTGAGGAACGGTTCATGGGGCATCTTACTCTCGCCCGCATTAGATACGTGAAACATAAAGAAGGATTTGAGACATATCTAAAAAGCATCCATGTAAAAGAGCTTTCTTTTCCCGTCACCTCTTTCTCTCTTTTGCGGTCTGAGCTCACCAGAAGAGGCCCGATTTATACCCCTCTTCAAACTTATCCTTTAGAACATTAGAAGGGATTAAATATCCCTTCTTTCTTTTAACATCATGAGATTTGAGGTGCAGATAGGCAGAAAACAAGTCTATGCTTTTCTTATCAGTCTTGTCGTCTTGACCAGTTTCAGTTTTGTCCTTTCCTATAATACGAATTTCAACGCTCCTGCCACCTCTGCCCAGGTTGTCGGCCA
>CAIQQL010000066.1 GCA_903873955.1 uncultured archaeon
TTAAAAAATCAGCGGAGATGGAGAGTAAATTGAACCATGAAAAGACTTCTTCTCTGATGAAGAACAAGATCCTCGCCAACCTTTTCTTCGAGCCATCTACCAGGACGCGCATGTCCTTTGAGGCAGCTATGAAGAAGATGGGCGGCCTCACTATCGGATTTGACTCAGGAGAAGTGAGCAGCGAAGTCAAAGGCGAGACCATAGTTGACACCGTGAAGATAACTTCCGGCTACTCTGATGTAATTGTCATACGGCACCCCGTTGAAGGCTCGGCCCGACTGGCAAGCGAGCATTCTGATGTACCGGTCATAAACGGAGGCGACGGCGCCAACCAGCACCCGACTCAGACTCTTTTAGACCTTTACACCATAAAAAAAGAGTTCAAGAAACTTGACGGCCTAAGTATTTGCATAGTCGGAGACCTGAAATACGGCCGCACTGTTCATTCCCTGACTAATGCGCTTGAGAATTATGGGGTTGACCTGTGTTTTATTTCTCCTCAAGAATTGAAGATGCCCAGGGGGATGGTAAAGGACCTAGAAGAAAAAGGCATAAAGGTGAGGGAAACCAGCAAACTCAACGTCAAAGAGGCCGATGTGATCTACGTCACACGTATACAGAAGGAACGTTTCCCGGACCCCCAGGAATACGAGCGCGTAAAGGACGCATTCGTCCTGGACCTGCAGGCGCTTGAAGGTATAAATGAGGAAGCGATAATCATGCACCCCTTGCCTCGTGTTACGGAAATAAACCCTGAGATAGACGCAACAAAATATGCCAGATACTTCCAGCAGGCCAAGAACGGGATACCTGTGAGGATGGCGCTTCTGGCCCTTGTATCGGAAGTTGATTTTTGAAAGGTTGTGAAAATGACTGCAAAAAAAGATATCAGAGCATGCATCAGATGCGGCAGCAAAGACCTGAAATGGGCCCCCAAATCAGAAGAAGGCCTCCTTGCAAAGGAGGGTATGAGGTTTACCGGAGTGGAGTTGGACGATGGAGCGTCTATAGCCAATAAATGTGAAAACTGCGGCTATGTAGGTATTCCAATCCTCTTTGATTCAGAAAAGGACAGACTGAAATTCGTAGAATTGAAAAAGAAAGAGAAAGCCAAGTAATCAAAGAAAATGCCCCAAAAAGAATCACAAAGTGAATCAATATATATCAAAGCTTGTATGAGCTGCGCAAGCATGCTGATAACCCCATGCAACCTTAAAAGGCATGCTATGAAGACATATATATGCGATGACTGCGGATGGGTCGGCGGAGCCGCAACCTATAAAAGTGAACCCGACAGGCAAAAATACCTAGCCCAAAAGAAAAATGGAAGACAGTAGATCCCAGCCAAAGGATGATGAGAAAAAGGACGACAAGATGAAGATCAAGCTCATCAAGAAAGGCGTCGTGATAGATCACATCGCAAGCGGCCGCGCGCTTGAGGTCCTGCGCATCCTGGGAATAGGCGAGGACTATGAGGATGAAGTGTCTCTTGCAATGAACGTACCCAGCAAAAGCATGGGCAAAAAAGACATAGTCAAAGTCGAGAACAGGGATATTAAGACTTATGAGATAAACAAGATAGCAGTAATCGCCCCTAAGGCCAGTATCAA
>CAIQQL010000067.1 GCA_903873955.1 uncultured archaeon
AAGTATCAACTGAGGCATAATTGCCCCCGTTAATTTTCTTTAACCTGCCGGATTTCATATCAGCAAAGAAATTGATTAGTTGTTCTTCTGAAACATCTGTAAGCCGTAGAAGGCGATGTCTTTCTTCAAAATGCCTGGCAAAAAAGCATAGTTTATCTCGTAAACAGTTTAATCTGTTAAAACTTCTTGCCCCCTTAACGCTTTCTGCGGCTACATTAGCCCCTATTTCCATGTCATTAAGGAATGTGGTAATCAAATCAGAATTTTCTTTAGAAATGCCCGGAATTCCACTTTTTACGCTTTCTTTCCAGGCGAAGTATTTCTCTTTATTTTTGTAGGGATCTATTTTCATGAGGTTTTATCGTATTTATTTAACAAATACGTTTGCTACTCAACTGCTATCTTTTAAGTTTCTAAGAAAATACCTTTTCTGGCACAATCCTTGAAACTCTTTAACGAGTCCCACTGAAAATGCCAAAAAGGTTTACGCCCGGACCAGGATTTGAACCTGGGAATCCTTGCGGAAATGCGCTCTCCAAGCGCACGCAGTAACCGCTGTGCCATCCGGGCGTACAAGGGAATGGAACTGGGGGCTTTTAAGGGTTTTGCTGAACAAATAGAATCGAGCAAGGTAGGAGTTTATTTTATTCCAGCTTGTTATATGCCTCTTTATCTTCGACAAACTCAGATTTGCAAAACCGTGAAAAGTAGGGTAATGAAAACTCCATCGCCCATTTCTCAGTAAGATAATGAGAACACCCTATAATGTTGAGACCTAGCTTATTGATAATCGCAAGCGTTGGACCATAATGTTCCCGGCTGTATGGCGAAGCATTAGGTGTGATAATCCCTGTGATGTAGGTTGTTGCTCCCCGATTTCTCGCTTCTTCAATAAGTTCAGGAACAAAACCTCCTCCTGTTGCAAGGGCGACTTTCCCCACATCTTCGTTTACTTTTCTTACTTTGACCTTATAATCTAATGTTGCACTCAGCCTTTTTGTAAGTGCGTCGAGTTTACGCTCCTGTACAGTACCTATAAGACCTAACAACAGTTCAGGATTGCCCTCTCCTTCTGGTCCGAATTCATGATCAACTTTCAGTTTCATGACTTTTGCAAAAGCATATGCAGTAGAGACAACCTCATCATTCCGGTTACGATCCATCGGCGTATGCAAAGAGTAAACGGAGATTCCCATGCCCTCCATAAGCTGATAATCTCGATCAGTAAACTGGATAAATCCTTTACCGTTCCTTCTACCATCCCAATCAAAGGGATGTTTAACAATCAGAAGGGTGTTCACTATCCCCTTCATTCGGATTGCTTCCAAGACGTAACGGCTGGGAGAAAATGCAGTATAGATCCGATTCACTTCTTGTGAATTCACAATCATCAATCCCGTGTTATGCATCGGCTTTCTAAACGTTGCAACTGACTTTTCCAGAAAAAGAGGGTCGAACTGAAAGCTCCAGTCATCTTTGACCTCAGTTATATCAAACTCTTCATCCAAGGCTGCGCTTATTTCAAAGAGATTCATATATCGATAAGATTATCTGAGCTTTTAAACCATCTCGAAAAAGATTGAAGGTCGACTAAGATTTTAACCAGCCCTGATAAATAGGCAAGGCAACCGCTTTTACCGCATCAGCCACGTCTTGCCGTTCTTTTGCTCCGTCAATAATATAAATGTCCCCAAGCACCTGATTTGCTCTACCTTGCGTAGCGGTTTCTCTTTGTATCTGCAAATATTGTCCAATGAGCTTCTGGGTAAACTCCCGATTCCCCTCAAACTTTTCTTTAGGTTGCCCGCGACTGACCATACGTGTTTCTGCAACCTCTTGAGGAACCTGGATAAAGAAGGTCATATCTGGTCGCAAGGTCGCAGCAGCTTCATGAAGACCTAAAAGATTATCCAGAGTCACCCCTTGTGCCGATTGATATGCGCAAGTAGATAAGGCATAACGATCACAAATGACGATTTCACGTTGTCCAAGAGCAGGGATGATCTGTCCATAGGTATGCAATCGCCTATCTTTGACAAAGAGTTCAGCCATCTTCTCACCCTCAGAAAAGGGATCACGATTAGTGTCCAATTGCCTGCGAAGCTCCTCTGCTCTCCAAGTCGGTTCACGAGTCATCAAGACATCCTGATACTTATTTGCGGCGCGTATTGCCTGGGCAAGATAATCTATCTGGGAAGTCTTTCCTGAACCATCAATTCCTTCGAAGACAATGAAAAGACCTCTTTTTTCTGGCATGAGGAAAGGAGATGTCTCAAATTATAAAGGATTATTATACCAGAATATGCTCAAATCAAACATATACTTGATAGTTAACGAGTGTTTATATAGAAAATTAAAAATATAAGCCTATGGTAAAAAAGCGATATGCTTTTATGTCCGAAGTTCCTGAAGAACTAAGGGCTAAGCTGGGGAGATATTTCTCAAACGTCGGAGGACGGACATTTACAATCACCGGGTTGCCACCCGAGCTTACAGGAGGATCACTTGCCAGATATTCACGTGCCCCGACTGGAATCCAACTGACACTCATCAATGAATTCTTAGACAGCCATGGTGAACCTTCCCAAGAAAAAGGGACAGAACTGATGGATCGTGTACTCAATGCTTTCGGGGATGATTCTGTAGGAGAATTAGAGGGCGTCCATGTGGGTATTGAGGAGATCTCCCAGCTTGCAACCAAAGGCATTGAAGATAGGCGGATTGGAGGTTCACCCATCGAACAATCCACCCGTTATGTGAGATATGACCAGAAAGATGAGCAGGGCAGATGGAGATACCTGAGGCCTCGAGAAATCATGGAATCGGGAGCAGGTAAAACTTTTGAGAGCGCGAATGACAGAGCTTTTCAAGTTTATTCTGAAGGCATAAGAAGACTCACCGAACATTTTAAGGGTGAGTTCCCTCGAAGCAGCCAGAAACTTGCAGTCAATCGTGGAGGACAAATGGTGCAAGTGGGTGAAGCCGAGTTGGAGGGTGAAAAAGAGCGTGCAGCATTTAACATGGCGTATAATTTTACCGTTCGCTGTGCCGCGCTTGATGTAGGAAGATGCGTATTGCCTTCATCAACCCTGACCCACATTGGCGTCTATGGTAATGGAAGATTTTTCACAAATCTTATCACCTATCTTAAAAGCAGCGAGATCCCTGAGGAAAATGCAAGAGGAGCTGAACTTGAAGAGGAGCTTAAAAAAACCATCCCTACATTCATTAAAAGGAACAGGCAAAATCCTGCAGTTGCAGAAAGAAATGTTCGGATGCGAGGACTTGCCCGAGAACTTTTTTCAGGCATTACGCCTACAGCAGATAAGGTTACCTTAGTGCCTAGGGCAAGTTATTTTGATGAAACCGTCGCACTCTCCCTTTTCCCCTACACCAATCTCTCATTACAGCAGATAACCGAACAGGTAAGTGCATTTGATGAACCAAGAAAATTATCCTTGCTTGACGCATATATAGGTAAACGTGAAAGCAGAAGAGATCGAAGTGGCAGAAGCCTTGAAGCAGGATATCCCCTAACCTTTGATCTTGTTGGAGGATTTGCAGAGTTCAGGGATCTGGAGCGACATAGAATGCTCACCCAACAACGTCAGATGCTTACACCTGACCTCGGGTTCATACTGCCGCCAGAAATGGGAGTCATAGGCTTAGAGTCAGAAGTAAAAGAAGTCGTTGATATGATGGCAAGTCTTAATGGAGATTTACGACGTGCCGGCCTTGAAGTCTCGGCTCAATACGCCACGCTATTCAATCATCGCCTTCGATTTATGCTCGGCATGAATCTGCGGGAATTCCAACACCTCTCTGAGCTAAGGACCATTCCCCAAGGGCATTTTAGTTACAGAAGCATGGCCATGGAAATGGCAGATAAAGTCAAACGTGCTTATTCTTGGACAGCAAGAGCGATTGAACATATCAATTATACTGATCCCGGCAACAAGATTGCCAGGTCAACGGAACAATCAAAGATTGCAGGAAGAAACCTTGCTGCAGGCATTGATGCCGGTAGTGACTTGGTTTAAATCTTCAGTATTTTTCAAGCAGATTTCCCAGAAGCCAAAAGAAGTAAGATCAGACTATTTTTTCGTGAGCAACTCTCTTATGTATGGCCAACTGACCCTGGTCCAGTTTTCAATATCATTGCTAGGGTCGCCCATCATCCTTTCAATCTCATCTAGCGACATAAGCCTGCCCTCAGCCATCTCATCATCTCCCTTAAGGACGTCTTCCGTCGTCTTTGCGATAGCCAGGATCCCAAAATGCACTTTTTCGACATCTCCAGAGTCAACATTAAGATAACCAACAATCTCAGGTTTAGGATACCTGCGCATCTTCACCTCCTCGCGTAATTCTCTCATCATCCCTTGATGGATCGGATCAGCATCATCTATATGTTCGATATGCCCGCCCAGGCCGCAGCTCCATTTGTTACGCAATCTTGTTTCCGTGTAGTTAGGATTATTGGCCCGTCTATAAGCGAATAACTGTTTGGTCTGCGTATTCAAGATCCATACATAAGGGATGATCTGTTTAAGGCTGGCGTCATGCTCAAGAGCATCCCCTCTTGCACGATATTGATAATTTCCTAGAATGATTGGGAAATAGTCAAATTCTTTGATTGGCAAGACCCCTTCAAAGGATTTGTCCTTAAACAGGATGCTTCTTTCAACCACTAACGCTTCTTTACCCATAAGGAAGTTTTGTAAGATTAATATATAAAAGTATCTCTTTATTTTTGTACAGGCTGTTCTTCTCTAACCCACACTCTTTTTTGCATGGACTTCACCAGGATCGCATCCTTGATGCTCTCATACTTGATCATGACAAGGAAGAGGATGGCAAGCAAAAGACCCATGGACATGAACAATATTGTTGTACTAAACGTCTTTGTTTGTATATTTGCAATCGAAGGATTTGATGGTGCTGGCAATTGAGAAATGTTATTGTTTACATTTCCTAATCTGACGCTATTGTTTTTTAGAGGGTTATTCAGGAAAATATGATCGGAGGGAAGAATCGTTCGGGCTTGAGCAGTAAGGTTGATAGCCCCTTCATTTGAGCTTCCTCCGCCACCTCCACCCCCGCCGCCTCCTCCACCCCCTCCAGAAGAAGGGGAAGTTTCACAAGCACTGCATGGGCCCCCACAATCAACTCCAGTTTCCCCATAGTTTTGCACTCCATCAGAACATTGCTCAACGAGAGTGTAAGAACTAAATCCATTGACATTGGCGGAGAATATGCCTAAACCTGAATTATAAGTGATATTAGAGCAGGAAGGGGCAGCACAATCAACCCCATCCTTCTTGAGAATAGGATTAACAAAATAAGCCCCCTTGAAGACTATCAACGCAGGAGCATTGAACTGAGGGATAGCTGATGAAAGTACAAAAATCTGGTTTGCGACAACCCCTAACTGATTGACTAACTCAAGCATCCCGCTATGCGTGAGAGTGAGGGGACTAGTAAATGCAATCGATCCCCAGTCATTTTCGAAACGGATGTTCGAGACGGAGGTAAGATCTGTCAGCGTAAACAAGTTTGTGGTCGTTGTCAGATCCCATTGCGACAGATTGAGATGGAACCAGGAAACACTGTGCAGGACTACTCTTCGAGTTGAAGTCCCGTAACATTGATCCGCACTGTCACATACTGTGACATTATAGAAGTATAAATTTGGAGCAAGGGTAAAACGGTGAAAAGTTGTCGGTGCTAAGAAGAATGAGGTATCGCAAGAGGACAAGGAACAAACCGTAAAGGTCATATTCTTAAAATCAGGATCTGCTGGAGAGACATTCACATCAAAATAAGTTGTTGCGAGATAGGATCCATCGTCAGGAGTTGGGCTTGCAAACATAATCTGGGGAAGGGTAGTGTCGACACTAAACAGCAGAGGGGCTGTGTTTGCCACCATCCCGTTAGCATCTGTACATTTGAATCTGGCATGATGGTCCCCTGCACCGAAAAATACATGAGAAAAGGAACCTTGAGTTGCCGACCCATTCAAGTTCATTTGATAGGTCACATCATCAACGCTCACAGAACAGGAAACCACAGGTTGTGCAGTTGTCAGAGCAAAGTCTAGGAAGTTAGTGCTATAGGTCCTTGCATAAGGCGAGAGCACGGTAATGGTGGGCCCCTCAAAGTTGGAGAGAGCGATGGAAGTCGAAAAGGCGTTGTTATTGAAGTCCCTGAATTGGTCGGGATGCCCGGCATCTTGCGCATAGACCCATAGCGCACGGCTATTTTGACCCAATTTAGGTACGCTAAATTCCGTAACCTTGCCTTGCGGATTTGCCAGACTAGCGGTTCGTACGTCCCACCAGGTAGCATCTGAGGATGCAGCATAAAGTGCAGTGGTGTTATACTGACGAGCAGGAGTCATAGATGAGGCAAGATATCCTCCGGAAGAACGTGTTATTGACCCCGTATAGAAAGTATAGTTGGCATTAACCTCGGGTGAGAGCGTCCCCAACAGCATCTGATCTAAAGGAGAGAGCAGAGCAGGATGATTTCCTAACGTGGTATTTGACATATAGATACGCTCCTGGCTCATAATAGAATAAATCTCGAAATACCCTTCGGTTCCAGTAGGAGATTGAGCAACAGGGAAGGAATTAAAATCAGGAAGGTTGCTAAAGCTTGCCGGATGATCCCCTATAAAAGTGGTTGCATCATTAGGATAACCAATAAAGGAATGCATAATCTCGTGGAGCACAATATTGCGTAAAATCTCATCATCATATCCGGCAAGCAGGGTCTTGGCAGTGTTAGTAAATCCATTGACGTAACTATCGGCAATCAGGCCGTCCCTATTTCCAGGGGACCTTCGTGTTGTTGCAGGGTCCCTGTTTGGAAAATAATCCCAGACGTCAACAACGACGAGGATGGAGGGCTGCTTGAAGGTCAAGCTTGGAATGAGCGAGTTTTGAATTTCATCTGAGAAAGCAGAAAAGTCTTCTCCAAGAGAGTAATTTTTTAGCCGATAGGGAGATGAAAGATTGAGGAGGAAGACAAAATCCAAAGGGTGGCTGTTATTCGTCAGAGTGTCCCATGCGCTTGCAATCGTCGCATTCAGCATCAGCAATCTTTTTGTCTGATTGATACCCAATGACCTAAGTTCATCATTGGCAATCACCGGAATAAAATAGACTGTCGGTTTTATCCCATAAAAATAAGAAATGGAAGTTAAAGGCAGGTTGGGCGTCACATAAATCTGGTAGGCAGTATCATTCTCGGTCAAACCGATGGCTGCAGGGTCTTCGTCTGGAACAAAAGAAAGGTCGCTTATACTGAAATTACCTGCGGTTGCTGAACTGATCGTCACCGTCACATTGCAGGGTGTAGAAGAACAAGAGACAAGTTGTGCATTCACTGCATTCAGCACAAGAGAATTATGCACGGATTCTGAGACATCAAAGGAAAGGTCCACCGGTGCACGTGCAAGATGGTCCGAGGTAATAGCGCCTGCAGGAGAAAGATCACACTGGGAATTAGGGAAAGTGCTATCACTCTGGCAATAATATGTGGAACCGCCCTTTGTCAGATAAAAACCAGCAGTACCTAAGATAAAATCCAGGTCTGGAAGAAACGCATGCAGCACAGTTGTGTTGGTGGTGATAGAGAGGGTCTGGTAAGAGATTGCATCTATGGAGGTGATTCCCAGGGCCCCTGTTGAGACTGCATTGAGCGCCTGAAATTGATTGTTTTTTAAATGCCCCAAGCTCACCAAGTTTCCCACGTCCACTCCTGCAGAGAGATTAACAAAATAAAGGTCGGAAGCAGATGCCCGCGTAGACTTTACCGAGGTTATGGAGCTTGCAGGAACAACTTCCGTTGAAGGATAGATGATATAATTCCATTCCGTATTCCCCGTGCCCCCTACGTCAAAGGTAACATTCACAGGAAAAGACCCCTGATAATCGCCTCCTGTAAGCGTAAAAGATATATCTTTCAAGTGGAGATATGGCACTGTAAGAGTTATGTTTTTCGTGTCTGGGCCAGAAAAAAGAGCATCCTGGGCAAAAGTGAAGGGCATCAATAAAAGACAAGCTACAATAACCCCCCACAACCCCAACACGCCCCTTAATTGCATAAGGTTCAAGATGATTAGTGAATTATAAATCTTAGTATCCTGCAACCGTTATGGGAGTACCGTTAGATACCCCGGGGACTGTTTTTTAGTCCTTCCAAGGCAGGAAAAGTCCGTTTAAGGATAATAATCGACTATACAAACAATTATAAATGTCGATAGATGTTCAAAGATTATAAAAGAGGGTTTTGAAAACAGGGTTTTAAAAAAAGGAATAGAAAAGAGGTGCGTATGAAGTCGTTGGAAAAAAGAGTGAGTTCTAGAGGTTCTAATGCTGTAGCTAATCTTTCTTCTCTTCTTCTTGGTGCAGGGATATTACTTGCACCTGAAAAAAACCATGCTCAGGTGATTCAGGCAGCCGTTGAATGGAATGAGCCGGATGGTCAACCTTCTCCTTTGGTCACCAAAGGATACAAAATAGTCTATCATAAGGGTAACGGTCCTGAAACTAGCATATTCATACCGAAAGACGGCTGTACAAATGGAGTAGGATGCAGAATATTTGATCTTGACCCCAATAGCACCTATTATTTTTCGTCATGCGCAGTATGCTTCAACCCTGCTTCTCCGGGAGTATTAGTCCCCTCTAATTTCACTGAGACCATCAGCCTGGTCACAGGCGCACGCAATGGTCCTGAGTTGAGTCCACCCATATTAGAGATTGATAAATGCCCATTTTATGCCTGTGGAGAAGTGAACTTAACTGGTAGCGTACATGACGAAAGCCATATTCGTTCTATGTCTCTCTTAGGTGATGCAAAGGACCCTTTGATTGACTATCTCGGTTCAGGCGGGCCCTGGAAAGCATCATTTACCTTACCTCGGGAAGGTACTAACCGAGTCATTATTGAAGCACAAGACCTGTATACCAATACGACTCAAAAAGTGGTGACTATCGTCAACTTAAGTCCAAACGACTGGCTAAAGTATCAAGCAGGCTATGACCCTGCCAATCCGAAGGATGGCCCTAAGATCATAGCTGTCGATATGAGCGGTTTTCCTTCCATTGTGACCCTTTATGGCCAGGTAAAGGCAAATCAAGTTTATCTTCTTGAAAGAAGCGTCGACCTAACGAATTGGCAAACTATCTCGACATTCAAATCAGAGAAAGCAGAGATACAAGAGATTGTAGATCCGGCTCCTGCTCCCAATCAAGGAGTGTATCGGCTGAATCTAAAAGCAGGAGGCACCAATAACTCTGCTTATTCTTATTCCCTTCCAAGAATAAATGGATAAATAAAGCAGAAAAATGCTTAAATGGTATTAAAAATATTAGAAAACTGAGATGCCGACCGTGATTAATCTTTCATTTCAATCTTGATTTGAACTGAACGTGGAATCTGTAACTTCATGATAGGATGCAAAATCCTGTCCTCGGCAGGTATATCAATAATCCTTCTGTGCACCCTCATCTCAAATCGGTCAAAAGTAGCCGTTCCATTTCCGCAAGGAGACTTCCTTGTGGTAACCTTAAGATGTCTTGTAGGCAAAGGAATTGGACCCCGCATCATCACCCCTGCCCTCATGGTGATATCCTTAATAGAGGCTATCACTGGATTTAGTGCCGCTATATCGATACTTGCTAACTTGATTCTTACCTTTGCCATAGTATAAACATATTCAAATGCTTTTTAAACCTTATGCTAAAATGTGAGCCCATCGCGCCGCGAGCGATGGGCTCTTCCATCCCAGCCTTTACGAAGGGATGAATATGATAGTCCTACCTTGCATTAACCCCTTTTATTCTTTTCCTCTGGGGAATAATAAAAAAGCAGATTTAATAGACGATACCTACAAATGAACTAACTTTTTGGGAAAATGCATACTCTTGGAATCGGGTAAACGGAGAACTTCTTGACCTAAGGAAGAGACGATGCCCAGAAACATTTTTAACGACGGGGGAAAAACTTAACAGAAAAGGATTATTTTCTCTTGGATTTTCTTCTTAATCCTCGTTTTATCTTCGAGGGCTCATCACTATTCTTTTTCAATTCTCCGAGGGCAATCACACGGTTATAGAAGGCAATATCATCCTGAGGATTTAATTCGAGTGCACGTTCATAATATTTGATCGCTTCCTTTAATTCTCCCAGTTCTCCAAGGGCAACACCCTTGTTGTTTAGGGCATGCTCATTTTTAGGGTTAAGCTTGATCAACTGGTCGTAACACGCAATCTCCTCTTTTGGCTTTTCTAGATAACCGAGGACAATTCCTTTATTGTAAAGTGCAGTCTCATCTTTAGGATTTATTTTTAATGCGAGATTGTACACTTTCAGTGCTTCCCCGTATCTCCCCAAATTCTCGAGGGCAACACCCTTGTTGTTCAGGGCATGCTCATTATCCGGATTAAGCTTAAGCAGAGTGCTATAGCAATTCACTTCCTCTTCAAATTTACCAAGAGCGCCATAGGCAAGAGCCTTGTTGAAGAGTGCAGTCTCATCTCGACTGTTAATCTTCAAGGCCTTGTTAAAATAAGTTAGTTCTTCGTTGATTTTTCCAAGCCTGCCAAGAGCAATCCCCTTGTTGTTTAAGGCATGCTCATTTTTAGGATTGAGTTTTAAGATCTTATCATAACAGATAATCGCATCATTGTACTTACCCATCTGACTATATGCCAAACCCTTATTGTTCAATACCACTTCGTTATTGGGGGAGATCTTAAGTGCTCTGGAGTAGCATTCGAGTGCCTCATGAACCCGTCCGTTATTCTCGAGGGCAACACCCTTGTTGTTCAGGGCATGCTCGCTGTCCCGATTGAATGAGAGAATCTGGTTGAAACAGGCAATTGCCGCATCATACCGATATAGTTGGGACAATGCCAGTCCCTTGTTGTTGAGTACAATCTCTTTTTGCGGACTTTGTTTGAGGATTTTTTCATAGCAGACAAGTGCATCTTCGTAGCGATTCAACCGTTCGAGGGCAACTCCTTTATTATAGAGGACAATCTCATCTTTTGGACCTATGCGCAAAGCTTTTTCATAATATCTTAAAGCCTCCTCTATTTTTCCCAGACGTTCAAGGATTATCCCAATATTATTGAGGGAGATGATGTCTTGAGCGGAGATTTTTAACGACTGCTGGTAGTATTTTAACGCCATTAACAACTTCCCCTGATTCTCGAGGGCGAGACCTTTGTTGTTCAGGGCGTGTTTATTTTTTGGATTTTGCTTAAGGATCTTGTCATAACATTTTATCGCCTCTTCGAAACGGTTCAATTTTGAAAGGGCAAGACCTTTGTTGTTCAGGGCGTCCTGATCATGAGGATTTAACAACAGAGCCTGTTCGAAAAAAGAGAGTTCTTTTGAAGTCTCCCCGAGTTCCCCATAAACGACGGCCTTGTTGTACAATGCACGTTCATTTTTAGGGTTCAGTCTGATCACTTTGTCATAGACTCCAAGAGCTTTCTTATATTGCCCCAATCGAGAATAGGTATTACCTTGCCTTAACAGACTGTTTTCCGTAATTACCCTCTTTTCAACAGGAGCGGATGATTCTATGAACCATTCTTTGATTCCCATGGTACTATACCAGCTTTACTCCTTTTAAAGATTACTTTTAAAATAGCAAATCAGCGACATAAATATTTGTCATTTTATAGTTTCGTCATATTTTTGCTCTCGGTAAAATCCACGAAATATTTAAGAGCAAATACTTCCCTGTACGTTTATGCCCCTGTTTGACATTCTTAAAAAACTGTTCAAGGAAGATTCTACAAAGCCAGTAGTGCAAACCCGGATAGATCGACAATCACTCAATGACCATCTTAACCAAGAACTGCTACTGGCCGAGAAAGAAAGGGCTAGAGTAAACCTTCTTCTGGTAACTGAATCCAAAGAGTTTATCGGCACGTTACGGGAATATCGGCAGACGCTTAGCTCAATTGACCTTTCCAAAAGAAAAGAGGTTGAAAAGCTTAAGTTGATCACACTCGAGAACCTCCGAATGTACTTAGGACATGTTGACCGACTCATAGACGGCATTGAAAAAGCAAATGAACAAAGAGGCCCAAGCTACAGCTCAGAAATCTATACGCAACTCATGAGCTTTGAAAATAATTCTAAGATGAGTTTTGCCAAAGCGACAATCCTTATTGGTAAAGAGCTTGAGAAGACCCGTGACCTCATCACCTCTTTCCTCGCCAAGTATAACCGTTTTATATCCGAGCATCATGCCGTCTTTAATCGGATCCATCTCCTGGAAAGCCTCAGATCAGCTGAGCAAGAATCGCAGTCGTTAAAACAGGCAGAGAAGGAAGCCAAGGAAGAAGTAGCGGATATAGATCGAAAGCTCAAACTTGCAGATGAAGACCATCAACAATCGGTGAAAGACCTAGAATTGCTCAACAAAGGAGAGGATTTACGTTTGGCCCGGGAAGGAAAAAAAGCATGGGAAGAGCAAAGAGCAGCCCTACAAGAGGAAGCACTGACCTTAAAGAAGAAGATTGATTTCAAGATCTTGCTCAAGAACTTCCATGCAGACAAAAAAAAGCATGAGCTTATCAATGCTTACCGTGACAACTTCCTTTCCGCAATTGAACAGGATGACTCTCTTGCAATTGCCTCGATGGTCTTCACATTGCCCGGATTAGAAAATCTGGGAGAACAGCTGCACCATCTTCAAGAAAAGACCATGAAGCTTCAGACGCCACCTGTTTTTCAGATAGAGGAAGAGATCCGAAAGAAAGCAAAGGAAATAGAACGGGCTGAAGAACAAAAACAGAGCCTCTCCAGGGAACAGACCGCACTTCAAGCAAAAGCCCAAAGAATAATCGACAAGCAAAAAGAGATCCAAGAAGCGATGCAACGTGACGCCAAGGAATTACATTGGGACCTTTCCCAATAAATTAACTACTTTTTGAAGAAAACACTCCTACCTGAATATTACGGGTAAAAACCTATTCCTTTTTGAGCATTAACTTTCCTACGCGAAAAGCGGAGGAAAAACAAATGGATAAGAACATTGCATCCGTTGCCCATTCCAGGGTAACGAGAAACATCGGAACACTGGCAATAACCTTGTCAACAGCTGCCTATTTTGTCGGCTGTTCACAGAAGATGCCACTTCCACAAGTCGAAGCTGAAGCGACTATGCCTTCAGCATATGAAACCAATGCCGTTAGCGGGACCAATGCTGTTGCAACCACGCATTATAACGGTACCTGGTATGGCGGAAGACCCTATTCCGCAACCCCTGTAGCCACGCATAGCGCAGGTTATGAGGGCTCTAAGAGCAGCTACAGCGCCCAGCCCCAGTCAGGGCACACAAGTAGTGCTGCAAAGAGCACCACCACAACCCGAGGAGGGTTTGGTAGTACGGGACGAGCGTTTGGAGGCGCAGCTTCATGAGGAGGCTGACCCTCAAACCTCGATCTGGTTGGGAAGCCATTGTGGAGTCACAAGGGCTCACCTACCACAGCAGAGACTCTCCTTATTGGAATGAGGAAGCTTGCTATGCGTTTTCCAGTCGAGAAATTGACACCCTGGAACTTGCGGGAAATCAAGTGCATGAGCTTTGTCTGGAAGCGGCCCGCCAAGTGATTGAGAAAAATCTTTTCGAGAAGCTGGCCATAGACCCTCAAACGGCTTCATTCATCAAACAATCCTGGAATAAACATGAACTCTCTCTGTATGGAAGGTTTGATTTTGCTTATGATGGCTTTTCTGACCCCAAGGTCCTGGAATATAATGCTGATACCCCCACTAGCCTGCTCGAGGCATCAGTGATACAATGGTACTGGCTAAAAGACCAATTCCCCTCCAAGGACCAATTTAATCTCATCCATGAAAGTCTTGTGGCACAATGGAAGAAGATACATCCTCAAAGCCCGATGCATTTCACTTCGGTTGCACCCCATGAAGAAGATGAAATGACCATCGCCTATTTGCGTGATACTGCCAGACAGGCAGGAATGCAATCATCCTATGTCCCTATCGAAAGTATAGGATACAATTCAGCAGCAAATGAGTTTCGTGATTTGCAAGACAGACCAATCCGTTCATTGTTTAAGCTATACCCCTGGGAATGGATTGTCCAGGAAGAGTATGGCAAACATATCGACTTGGGAAAAACACATTTTATCGAGCCTGCCTGGAAAATGCTTTGGAGCAACAAAGGGATCCTCCCCTTGTTATGGGAGATTGCCCCACATCACCCCAACTTGCTTCCAGCCTACAGAGAGCCAGGAAAACTGGAAGGAAGATTTGTCCAGAAACCGTATTTAAGTCGTGAAGGAGCAAATGTCATGATATATGACTATGGAAAAGTTACCCAGAGTGAAGGAGTCTATGGCAAAGAAGGATATATCTATCAAGCGTATCATGAAATACCGGCATTTGAAGGAAAACGCCCAGTTATGGGTCTCTGGATGGTCGGAGATACCTGTGTCGGTATGGGGATCCGTGAAACAGACGGGCTCATCACTGGAAATTTAAGCAGATTTACACCTCATTACTTTGAATGAAGCCGTCTTAGAACGAAACGTTGATGTTCAAGAATATCCATAAACCGCAGAGTCATAGTATTAACTATTAAGTAATTACATTTATAAAATCTCAAGGACTTCCGCGTTAGAAATCCCATGCTGAGTCAACATGAAACGCTTTGAAGAATCCTGGTCAGAAGATAGAAGACAGGTTATGATTCGTGACCTGGAATCGAAATACTCCTTATCGTTAACATTTGTCGGAGATACAGACTTTTCTCGCTCCACGTTCAATGTATCCAACACACAGTGCAGTTTTGTTACTGGGAGAGACTTGCGAGAATATGATCCCTGCGTTCAAGAACTGCAAATTAACCCCGATCTCCAGTATATTGAAGTCGGTGCGGGGCTCGGAGAGTTCATTCCGCGATTACTGGACCGATATGGTTCTCGTATTAAACACAGACCCATCATCATAGACC
>CAIQQL010000068.1 GCA_903873955.1 uncultured archaeon
AAGATAGCCTGATATTCTTTATTCGTTTTAACCTCGTGCTGGCGATCTTTTGTCTTCTTTATGTTCTCAATTCCTCTTTTTAGCTTATCTTCCTTTTCACTATGTCGTTTATTCAATTCTTCCAGTTTCTTCTTGCCTTCCTCCATGCTCGCAGTAAAAGCCATGAATTCCTCATCCATGCACGTAATTTTTTCAGGCAGTTCCCTTTTTTTAATGCTAATCTTGCCTATTATCAAATCAAGTTCTTGAAGCTCAATTAAGTATGATAACTGTTCTTTCAAAAATCTTCCCTTTCATCCCATAATATTGATCGGGGTCAAATCCATTTAACTATTTATGAAAACGAGATTTTCCTACCGGTAAATAAAAAAAAAGCACCAACATGTGGTGCACTTTTTTTATGAGGATATTTCCCCCGATCCTCTGTTGAGTTACTTGCCGGTGTCTTTCCGTAACACATACAAGCCTTAATCTGGCAAGAATTATTGCCCTGCATAACACACGATACCTTTTGTTCGATATAAAATTGCAGCCTCTCAGCCTTTGAATTATATGGTGGGCCCACCTGGGTTCGAACCAGGGACCTACCGGTTATGAGCCGGTGGCTCTTCCAATTGAGCTATGGGCCCCTCATTATTTTTTTTATGAACTATGCTCCTAATGTCCAATTTTAATATTTATACTACTTGCTTAATTTATGTCAATATCTATTTCGCTTCAGGCCTGAATACTTTCCTCCTGGAAGGATTTCTTAACTTTCTCACCGCAGTTGCTTCCAACTGTTTGTTCCGCTCCCTGTTAATTTCTAAATGATCTTTTTCCCTCTCCGATGAATAAATGCCCCTTTCGCTGATTCCAAAGCGCATCCTGAGCACTTTCTCTTCTCTCGGAGTTAATGTTGATAATATCTTTCTCGTCTGTTCAGCGAGATTCATGCTTATCGTTGCATCCGAAGGAGACATAATCTTTTTATCCACTATAAAATCACCGAGATGACTATCCTCTTCCTCACCTATCGGCGTCTCAAGAGATATAGGTTCTTTGGCAATCTTTAAAACTTTCCTTACCTTTTCCAAGGGATACTCCATCTTATTTGCAATTTCCTCAGGATTCGGTTCCCTCCCCAACTCCTGTACCAGATAACGCGACGTTCTTATCAACTTGTTTATTGTTTCAATCATATGAACGGGAATTCTTATAGTCCTTGCCTGGTCGGCAATTGCCCTCGTTATTGCCTGCCTGATCCACCATGTGGCATAGGTAGAAAATTTATATCCCCGCTGATATTCAAATTTATCAACGGCCTTCATCAGACCAATATTCCCTTCCTGGATCAGATCAAGAAATTGCAATCCTCTACTTGTATACTTTTTGGCAATACTGACAACCAGCCGCAGGTTCGCTTCTACCAGTTTCCTCTTTGCTCTCTCCGCCCTTCTTTCTCCTTTTTCGATTAAATTGACCACCTTTTTTAAAGCAGCAAAAGAGAGTCCCGTTTCCTGCACAATTGCAGTTGTCCTTTTTTTAGCTTCCCCGATAATTGCTTCGCATTCTTTCAACTTCTCGATGGAAACCTTTGTTTCTTTATCTACAATGCGACCCCCAGGTAATTTTTTTATTCGTTCCCATGCTTTCTCCATCTCCTTGAGGGACAATCCCGTTTCTTCCTTACAACTGCGGATTTTATTCTCTGCCTTTTCTCCCTCCGCCACATAATTCTTCAGCTTCGAGACCATTCTTTCTATATTTTTTTTGCTAAACTTGACTTTCCTGCACAAGC
>CAIQQL010000069.1 GCA_903873955.1 uncultured archaeon
AAATGATTATAACGAGCTTATCAGTCTTTTTTATGACCGCGGTTTTCATGTCTTTGTCCCTAGATATCGCGGGACCTATCAGAGCATGGGTCGTTTTTTAGACAAGAACATTGTTGATGATCTTATTTTATTCACGCAAGGGATTGAAAAGGGAAATGTTCGAAGTCTCTGGAATATGGATCATCAGTATTTCAAGATGAGGAAGAAGCTCATCGTTGCCACGGGTTTTAGCTGCCCTCTTGCCTGTGCCTTGAGTGTAAAATATCCTGTGTTTAGTCATCTGCTTTTCTGTTCGCCTATCTGGGACTATGGTCTTCATAATTCACAAGGTGGAGAAATCGATCTCAAGCATATGACTCAATTTGTCAGGCGTGCCTACAAACACTGTTTTCGTTTTAGTTTTGATGATGTTTGCGTAGAATTAAGCAAATTTCCAGAGCTTAGCCCCGCTCATTATCTTGGGCGATTAAAGACCCCTCTTTTTGTTTTACATGACCCAAATGACACTTTTGTCTCGTTTGCCCGATCAAAAGACATGGAAACACGGATATCCAACTTCACTCTCAAGGAACATTACTTGGGCCATGGTATCAGTGACAGTATCATCAATGCCCACTGGAAAGACATAGAGAAATTTATTCGTGTGAATTACGTCTCTTAGCAAGACTTTATACAAGATTATGGCATGCCTGCAGGTCAATTGCATAGGCCTTAAGATTTTCAGGTATCTCTTTTCCGCTTAACTTTTCTCGCAAAGGTATATTCTTATCTTTCTTGTCCTTCCAAACCTCTTTATTAAATGTCATTATCTTCTCGATATTCTCCAGGCCATCATTCTTACTTAGTATAGCCTTCGGGAAACTTTCCTTGGCTATCTCAATCCCTAACTCCTTTGCGATAACGGTCGTAACCTGAGGAATCACGGGATACACTAGTAACAAGTACCTTTCAAGCAGGTAATACAGCGTATATCTTGCAGATTCACTTTCAAGGTCACTGAACTTTTTCTCTAGATTATATGCTCTATTCTTAACCAACTCCAGATAATGAGATGCAAAAACCTCCCAAAGGAAGTGTCTCAACTTTAAGGTAGGGTGCCAGAAATCATAGTTGTCATAACACTGTTCCGTAGACTTAGTAATCTCCTCCATATAATCAATCATAAGCTGGTCTAGAGGTGTTACACTTTTTGGTTTTCCTTTTGGTTTTTCAAACTGCATTATAAACTTGGCAACGTTGATTATTTTTGTTATCGTTTTAAGTTCCGCTTTAATCTTGTCCTTTGAGCATGATAGGTCTTGTCTTGAGATATCTCCTTCTTCAGCTGACCACAGCCTTAGGGCTTCAGCCCCATAATCACGTAAGAGCTCTTGAGGGTCAATGGTATTTCCCAGAGATTTTGACATCTTTCTTCCTTTCTCATCTAGGATATGCTGATGAATCCAGGTGTTTTCAAAACAAGGTTTTCCTGTTTCAAGATACCCTCGTAAAATTGTATAATATAACCACGTGCGCACGATTTCTTTTCCTTGAGGTCGCAAAGAGGCGGGATAGGCTCTTTTGAAAAATTCATTGTTCTCCTTATATTTTAAAAGAACAAGCTCTGAGATAGAGGAGTCAAACCAGGTATCGAAAACTCTTTCTTCCCCTTTCCAATCCGTTTTTGGGAAATCTTTAACAATCCCTATTCTCTTGCCTGCTTTAAAGACTTCTGCCTCTTCCTGCGGACTTTCTTTCCAGGGAACATGGTACTCTCCAGGGATAGGCAAAGCGACCAAGTCTTCAGCATACCATAGCGGGATAGGCGTTGCGTAATATCTTCTTCTTGATATGGGCCAATCTATTGAAACGGAGTCTATCCAGTCGTCCAATATCTTCTTTGATTCAGGAGGGAAGAAATTTATCTTTTTTGCAATTGTTCTCAGGTCCTCTTTAAACTCTAATTGTTTTAGATAGAACTCTTTCATTTCTATAAACTCAATCTCTGCCCCTGATCTTTCAGATATCGGGGTCCGGTGGGTTATCGGAACTTGTTTAACCAATAGCCCCTTCTCTTTTAATGTCTCGATGATCTTTTGTCTTGCTTCTTTTATTTTAATTCCCTGTAAAAAACCTGCTCTTTCATTCATCGTTCCGTTTTGATTGATTGAGATCTTTGTTTTCAAGCCCATCTCCCTAAAGAACTGTATATCTGAAAGATCTCCTGCCGAGCACATCATAACGAGTCCGGTCCCCTTGTCAATTTGAGCTAGCGGGTGAGCTGATATAGGGATCTCTTCTTCAAATATCGGAGAGATTGCAGTTTTTCCTTCCAAGTGCGTATATCGCTCATCTTTTGGATTGAAAATAACCATTCCGCATGCGCAGATGAGTTCAGGTCTTGTTGTTCCGATAACTACCACTTCACCTGTCTCTTTAATTTTCCATTTGATGTCATTGAAGTTTGAAGGAAGTTCTTTGTAATCTATCTCCGCATCCGCGACCGTGGTTCTTAATTTTGGATCCCAATTGTTGATTCTGTTATCTTCATAGACTAGGCCTTTTTTGTAGAGCTCTATGAATGTGGCCTGGGTTACTGAACGGTATTCTGGAGCATCGGTCAAATAAACAGATCCTATAGACTTTCCCTGCTTATAGGATGAAAACGAAATCCCTAGCTTTGCAAAGCTATCGATTGATTCCACCGAGGTTTCTGCAAGGAGCTTCTCACAATATTCAATAAATTTCTCTCTTCCTACAACAAATGAAGTAATTCCAAACTTTTTTTCAGCCCCCATTTCAATCGGAAGACCATTTCTGTCTAAACCGAGAGGAAAGAGGACTTCAAATCCCTGCATACGTTTGTAACGTGCAAAGAAATCCATATATGAGTACGTCACCGCATGACCCATATGGATCGGCGTATTAATATAAGGCGGCGGCGTGTCAATAGAGTAAATCTTCTTTTTTGTATTCTCGTTGAATGCAAATTGATCTGACTCTTTCCAGATAGAAGTGATCTGGTTCTCAAATTCTACACTCCAATTCTTTATATCTTTTAATTTTGGTATAGGCATAATAGACTCATGCAACTAGGTATTTTAAAGATTATGGGGTTTTTTATTTTGTTCTAGTACCTTTTTTATAGTCTTTCTTCTCTGTTTATGCTATGGACAAACGGCAGTATTTTTTGGTGATTTTCAATAAAGCTGAAAAGACCTATGGCAAAAGTGTGAAGCGTCTTGCAAGCGATGGGTGGGCGCAAGACTGGCAGACTCTCATCGTCACTATCATGAGCGCGCAATCTCGCGATGAGACCACCATTCCTATTGCCGAGGCTCTCTTCAGAAAATACCCAGATTTACTTTCTTTGTCTCGGGCAAAGTATCCTGATGTGCTGGAGGTTCTCAAGAGCATGAACTATAACCGTACTAAGGCCAAGCACGTCATCGCCGCAGCGAATTTCTTACTTGATACCTCCGGTGGAAAACTACCTGATACGATAGAAGCATTAGTCGCGATTCCAGGGGTTGGAAGAAAAACGGCCAATCTTGTCCTAAGCATCGTCCATAAAGCCGACAGTATCACCATTGACACCCATTGCCATCGCCTTCTTAATGTTCTAGGAATCGTCCATACAAAGACCCCTTATCAAACTGAGTTGGCAATGATGAAAATTGCTCCTCGACAATATTGGTCCAGGATTAACCGACTTTTTGTTCTTTGGGGCAAAGATGTTC
>CAIQQL010000070.1 GCA_903873955.1 uncultured archaeon
CGTCCTGTGTCTGGCGGGACGTAGGGAGGCTTTGTGCAGTTTTTTTCTCCTTTAATGTGCAGGCCTCCCTTTTATTTCGTCCCATCATTTCTTATAGGTGTTCCTGAATTTGTTTTCAATGTCAAGCTGTTTAAGAAGCTCTGGATAATTGTCTTTTACCCAGTCTTGGTCTTTCAGCCAGAATATATAATCATCTGGAAGGTCACAAATGAGCCTTCCTTTATATTTACCAAAGGACATTGCCATATCCTTGTGCTCTCCAGGTTTAAGGCCTTTCATTATTTTCCTCCCCATGCATCAGGTTGTGGTCATAGAGAACCTTCCCACTCGTGTGTTGGGTCTGAGACAAATGTCATTGCAATGGCACATCCAGTTGAATGATACATAAATGCTCTTACAATCCATCCTCCTGGAACTTTTAATCTGTCGGAGCTCTTTGTCATTGTTTTCCATTCAAGTTTTTTCATGGCTTCCATTCCTTTTGATATGCCCTTGCTCTTAGCCAGGCATTGGTGATTGGTTGCTTGTCTGTATATTTCTTCTTATAGTCAAGCCAGTGAAATGAAACTGCAAGTGTTATAAAGCTGACTATCAGACATATAATGATTAAGCAAATCCAGATTGCTATGTTCTTAGTCATTCTACTCCTCCTTTCGCAACCGCAGCCATCTTCTTGATAATCATTAGGCAGTATCCCTCTGGTGCTGTTTCTGGTATGAAGCCTTCCATTCCAGCATAGATTTCATAGACTTCGTGTAGGCGGGCTTCTGCTGTCTGTAAAAGGCCATCTTTACGGCGAAGGTCACAGTTATCTGCCCGTAGAAAATCGGCATGGTTGAGTGCAGCTTCAATACAGGCAATAGATTTAAGTTCCTCATCCGTGCCAAGGAAATCAGCAGTCCTGTCAATTAACCTTGCAATGTCAACACACCCTTTATATTTCCACAAAGCATGGGCATCGCAAATCTTTTCTAATGTCTCGCCATCTTCTGCAAAAATGCAGGAACACCCACTTGTTTTATTCATTTCAGTATCTCCCTTATCCTCTTGCAAAGTTCACTATGAGGTGGCTTGCTCTAACCCACCAATAAATCCTGCCTTGTAATTTTCGACCATTATACCTGTAGGCCCCTTTATCAACATGTCTTTGCTCTTTTTGCACCATTTGATTTCTTGTTCCAGCACAAATATTATGTCTTTTTTCTTCATTCCTTCCCTCCTTTCCTTCAAATAATAATAAATTTAAAATAGGCAGGGAGTGCCTGTTTATTGTCCGTCAATAGTTTCTACTGTTTTACCGTCATTATTCATCAGGTATGCAACCGTGTTGAATAACACCTTTCGCTGATCCCCATCTTTGTCTGAGAATGTTATTAACCTGCAAGGTGCGGGTGGGATTGGTTCGCTCACGTGCCTTTCCGGTGCTTCAAACAACAGATAATCACCCAACGTGCATTCATTGGACAACTGATCATAATCTCGATCATTAATGTCTTCATTCCAGTGTACGTCTGTTATTTCACCCATAACTAACCACCCCTCTTTTCCTCTGTTCATTGTCTTAACTTTTAAAATCATCTTTCTATCTCCTTTTCTTTCTATCTCCCTGCCTAAACTACTAATTACCTTTTATTTCCTTGCCCCTCACATTTTTTGAAGGCGGGTAGGTTTCGGTGAGCTTTTCTTACCCAAGGCACCGGTGTATAATTCCAACACACTACCCGCCCATGTGGATTATATATTTCTCAAGAGAAATCCATCAAGTATATCCTGAAAATGGCGTTCCTCTTTCTGCAACCCATGGGTGAATTGCAGACAGATTTGTGCCTGCTTTTCTAACGCCACCAAAAGCGAATCCTTTATTTCCCTTAATGTCCTATTTCTTTCTCTTAACACTCGAATTTGCTCTTTCAGGTTCTCAATCTCTTGAAGACGTGCGTGTAGTTCTTCTCTTATTTCAGTCATGGGTTCTCCTTTAATCACCTTTGTAGTAATACTCGGTTTCAAGCCCGTCCTTCATGTCCTGCAACTCGGCTTCCACGGAATGCCAGTTCTGAATGACGCCCTTTAGTAACTTCGTAGTGTACTTATCATCTTCCGTGACAGGTGGGCATTCTGCTGGACACATTAGTATTTCGTGAATGGTAAGCAATTCGTTGTGCCGCAGTTCCTCAGACTTGTCACTTATAATTTCATGTACCTCTTTTAGTTTCTCAATAAGTTGTCTATTCTCTTTCGTAAGAATATTTATCTCATTGGCCATGCCCTGAGATTTATTAACCATGTTTTGGAG
>CAIQQL010000071.1 GCA_903873955.1 uncultured archaeon
ACTCTTCAGCTTGAGATTCAGAATCTTCAGACCACTTCAGATATCTCCTATCAAGTAAGTATTGACCAGGGAAAAGACATCGCTACCATTGTCGGTCCTTCAGTTTATACTGCCCCTGCCGGTAAGAGGGGAGTCTATGTCAATGTCACTGTTGCTCTTTCCAAGGATGCTCCCGTAGGACAACGGTTGCCTATTAAATTTACTTTTACTTCAGTTGATCCACAAAAAGCTGGTTCTTTTAATTTTGGAACTGGAGTAACAACTGGTTTTGACGTTCTGGTGACTCCTATTCCTCTTCCTGTTGAGACTACTCCTGTACAGAATGCTGTAACAACTCCTCAAACTCCTGCCCCATCAAATAATGGGGATTATACTTGGGCATTTGTACTTCTTGCATTGATTATAATCCTAGCCTTGATTGTTTTCTTCCTTAAGAGGAAATCAGCCTCTCCTAGGAGAAGATAGTCAATCAAAGAGATGGTAAAAATTTCGGGTTCCTCAGTGGTAGTGTTAGTTTTAGTACTTGTTTTAGTATTTTCCTCCTTATCCTTCTCTAGTGCTGGTTTTTTTGATTATTTTAGAAAAATTACTGGAAAGGCAACTGACGCTCCTATCTCTATGAATGTTACCATTGGCAATAATAATCCTTATCTCATCTTTATTGATGTCAATGCCTCAAATCAGGCTGCAGATGAGCAGGGTATATTAAATGTGCTTGCTGAAATCCATGCAAGAGACCAGGATGGTTCTAATAATCTTAATGATTCAACCCTCTTAGTAAACTTTTCCAAGACTGGTGAAGCCACAAGAATTGCTAGCTGTACTAAACAGACCGATATTGATGTAAAGACCGCTAATTATACTTGTGTTGCACAGTTATGGTATTTTGATTTGAATGGAGAATGGAATCTTAGTGTCTCCCTTTCTGACAAGGCACATGCGGGAGTAAGGAATCAAAGCACACCTTTTGTCTTTGCATATTCCAAGTCATTCAAGATTGCTCCAACAAATCTTACCTGGGGCACCATTGCTGCAGGAGATACCAATAAGCAGCCTCTCAACACTCCCTTACAGCTTAATAATACAGGGAATGCTGTAATCTCTCCTGGAAATATTCTTGTCAATTCTTCTGATCTTCAAGGAGAGTCGGATCCTTCGATGGCCATCTATGCAAATAACTTCAGTATAAACTATGATGGTTCAAATGCATGCAGCGGGACCATACTCACGCGGAAAGTCAATACTGGCATTGCAATAGCAAATCTTACTCGTGGAAATCTCTCAAGGAATGACGGAACTGCACAAGAACAAATCTATCCTTGTATCAAGTTGGCTGGGAATGAACTTTCTGCACAGCAATACTCTACTTTAACCGACGGCCCTTGGAGAGTTTCCATTTAACTTCTGACGGAATATTTAAATAGAATATTTCAGTCTTTAATAGTAGAGAGGTCGATGATGAGGAAAAAACAACAGCATATATTCATTGCCATATCCTGCTTTCTAGGAACTTTTCTGATACTTATCCTGCTTTCCTATGTTTTACCGACTATTTTTTATACCTTCACCGGCAAACCCATCGAGCAATTTGTCCATCTTGATGTCACCATCGCAAACAACCCTCCCGTCATAGACAGTATCTATGCAGTCCCTGACCAAGCTATCCGTGAAGGGTCCTATTCCAATATCAGCATCTCTTTTGTCGTCCATGATATTGATGGATATCAAGATATCAATCTCTCAGGATCGTCGGCCTGGGTGAGCAATGAGGTCGGGGAATCCCGTATGAGCGCACTTTGCTATAACTCCGGGATAATTGACGCGCATCTTCTTAATGTCACTTGCGTTGTCCCTATCTGGTTTTTTGACAAACCTTCTGTTTGGAACATCTCTGTGAAAACGAAAGATCGGACGGGCGCAGGTTATGTCATCAATAATGGGACCACATTCATCCTCCTGAAGACAGTCGCTTTTGTCATCTCTCCATCAGTACTAAACCTGAGCACTATTGTCCCTGATTCCTATAATCAAACTCCGGTGAACAGTCCTCTGACCCTTAACAATACTGGTAATGCATTCACCCGTGCGGGTCTTATCAAGATCAATGCCACCAATCTGAGGGGAATCGATGATAGTTCTGTAGCGCTTTATGCAGGAAATTTCTCAGTAGGTATTGCTACCGGACCTGATTTACCTGAATGCGGTGCCCCTCTTATGGCAAGGTCAACTTATCGTTCGATATCCGGAGCTGTTCTGCAGCGTGGCAATTATTCTATCAATAATGGCACTGCTGGTCAAGAAGAGCTCTATCCTTGCCTGACCTATGCAGGAAGCGAGCTTACTCCTCAACAATATTCCACTGCTGCGGAGGGCGCATGGACGGTGCAAATTTCAGGTTAACATGAGAAGAAGCTATTTGATTGGTGGTCGCAGAATCATTTTCATTAGCC
>CAIQQL010000072.1 GCA_903873955.1 uncultured archaeon
CCAGGAGATCCGACGAACTTGCCAACGGAATGGCAGCGGAATGAAAAAAACGGCGACAGCGGAACGGCAGCGGAAAGCGGCCTTGTTCACATTTTCGGTCACTTCCTCAGGCAACAAGGCGCTTTTCCCGGCCCAATAATCGCTTGTGTATGTCATGATTCTGTTTCTTTGGCCTACCTGGAATGCGAACATTTGCCACTAAGAAGTCAAATAGATTTGCATGTTTGGCTTCAAAAAACCGTTCTGCAGCAGTTGTGCCATCTGGTCTTTTTACATCAAAATTGTGTACTATCGTTAGCGCTTTCAGAGTCCTTTCGTTCAGTCGATGAAACCGATGATGGTTCAGAGACAAAGCCCCATTTCTGCCCTCAACACACGAACTTGATCTCTGAAATGTTTCTGCCAGTTCCTTACCCTGCGTCATCCATTCTTTTACGAACTCCTCAGGCCAATGAGTGTCTCGAATCTTGGCTTCAAGAATACTTAATAGCTCGCATTGCCCTTCCTTGGCCTTCTTTGTTAATCGCCTCCAGATCATCTTGAGATAGCATAATGGAAATACCACCTCATTGAAAAATTTTTCTTGATCAGGACTCAGTCTTAAACCTTCAACAAAAGCTGTGTAGATTATGAAAAAATACTTTACGTAGCACGTTATTAAGTCAAATGCTCTTCTCGCTTTCTCTATACGATCCATGCTTGATTTCGATAATTTCGCTTCTTCAGCGCATTCTTTAGCCGTTTTCAATCTTTCGTTAAATTTACTTTCTATATCCAAAGCAGTTTGAACCTTACCTGTTTGGAGGTCTATAGGGTGATGAATTTCCCCCATCTCTCTGACAGCGCTTTTTACCGCTTCTCTACGTTTTTTCTTCTTCTCGAATTCAACCTTTAGCCTGTCTCTATCATGAGTCGCCTCTTTAACATCGCATTGTCGCTGTTCTCCGCAATTTTTCCCGGAAAGGTGAAGTTTCCTATGAGACCTTTTAAGCTTCTCTTCCGCATTATTTAAAGCCTTTTCAGCACTTCTCTCTTGGGAGCTCAATGCAGCAGAAGTCGCTTTGCTTATATCATGTTGAGAATGGAAAAGATCTGGTGAGTGCACAGCTCCGAGGGCTTTTGTACTAGCGCGAATTGCCCCACAAAGATCACTGACGACCTGGCTAAGACCTACATTCACTTCTTTTAATCTTGGCTGTAATTCTTTAATCCACGTGTCGGCTGTTCTATCTTCTGTAAACTTTTCCAGTAAAATATAATTAGAAACCACTTCGATCGCAACCAGACAGGGAAGATGCGACCTGAACATTTCATCTAACCCGACAGTGATTTTTCTTAGCCTCATAGTAGTGGCCAACCTTTTTTCTTCACTGTTGCCAAAATCTAGAATCTTTATTTCACAACGCTTCCAAAAGCTCTGTAAAGCTCCTTCTGATGATGCTACGAATAGATCTAACCCAGAATTGCGCAGGAATTCCTGCATCCCCCGAATGCCTCCAGGGCCACACTTCAATAACTTCATTGCGGCAATTACAAGTCGTTGAAGAAAGACTGCTCCTACAGGAGTTGAGAAGAAAGACTTTAATTCTATAGGTACTTTTTGAAGGCTTTCTTGTTCTCTCCACGACTGCATGGTTGAGTTAGGTACCTCCAATAGATCGGCCGCTTCTCTTGCCGATTTCTTTTTCTTCTCAAGATTTATAAGTTCTTGAAAGGCAATGATCTTCCGAGCAATGGCTGGTTGAGTGCGGTGTACCTTACGGTAGCTTGCTGTTGCATTTTGGAGTGTATTAGCAAATACTGTTGTCATAGAGTCGTCGTCACATATGTTTGGTAAAACGATATACGTTAAACGTCGACTCTATTTTTTTGAATTGTTTTTCATTTCGAAGAGACTTTGGTGACCGAAAGTTCTCTCAGTGAAAGTGAACAAGGCCGGTTTTCCCTGAAGCGTAGACGGTAGGCACTGACTTCTTTTTTTCTGAGGTAGTCCGATTCCCCGTTATGAGAAGAAAACTCCCAAAATTTCTGTATCTTCTCCAAATCTAGATC
>CAIQQL010000073.1 GCA_903873955.1 uncultured archaeon
CCAGTCAGGCGAGGAGGGACGTACAGAATGGTACCACGAGAAGCCGATGACGAAGACAACGATGATAGCGCCTTCCCCAGAAAATAAATCTCCCTCTACATAATTTGTTTGACTTTGTTTCTTTTTCTCACATGTGGGGTAGCCGATCCGGGTTATAATAATTTCCCCTGCGTGCTCTTTGGCAACACTGTTTTGTCCATATGACCGGCTGAGGTCAGTTTGATTTACGGGGTCTTCACCACCAGTAGGCGTCGACCTTTTTTCCACATTGTGTTATATCGTTTTTAAGCATTTATGCCGCTTCTTTCAGTGTTACGGTAAATCCAAGATTGGTAAGTCTCTTTAAATAGCTCTTCACAATACGGTCTTTCTTGCGAGTATCAAGGTAATTAGCCCCCAGTTCCTTATAGGGCACTTTGTATTTAAGCAGATGATAGCACATGATGAGTATTTTGTGTCCTACTGCAATGAGCGCCTTTTTCTTTCCCCTTCTCCCTGCGAGGCTCTGATATTTGGCCCTGAGGTACGTGCCTTTCATCCTCGATGCCACCCATGCAAGTTCTGTAAGTATACTCTTCAAGCACTTATTGCCGTTTGTTGTGGTCCCGGGTTTTTTCTTACCCGCGCTTTCGTTGTTGCCAGGACTCATTCCAGCCCATGACGAAAGGTGCATTTCGCTGGGAAACAGGTCCATGTTTACACCCATCTCTGCGATGATAACGGAAGCACTGTCTTTCACGGGCGGTATAGTCTGAAGAAGTTCATATTCTTCCTTATAGTGAATATCAATCATTTCTTTAATCTTTTGTTCCAAGTTTGAGATTATCTCTTCGATTGCCTTTATATGTTTCAGAGATGCCTTTATCATGAATGCATGATGCGTGTCCATATGTCCCGCGAGTGCTTCCTTGAGGTCGTCTTTTTTTCTCCTTAATTTACCCTTGCTCAATTCAGCCATTTCCTCTGCTTTAAGATCGCCTTTCATCAGCTCTTCGATAATCCTCGTTCCACTTACCCCGAATATATCTGAGGCAACACAGGAGAGCTTTATATTTGCATCTTCAAGAATCTTTTCAATTCTCTGCTTTTCGGAGGCAACAGACTGAATGAGCTTCCTCTTGTACCGGGTGAGGTCTCTCAATTCTCGTATTTCTTTGGGAGGAATGAAACTTCCCCTGACCAGCCCGCTTCTTAAGAGTTTACAGAGCCACTCGCTGTCCTTAACATCGGTTTTTCTTCCCGGTACATTTTTGACGTGCCGTGCATTTACCAATATTACCTCAAAGGCATCTTCCAGTATGTTGAATATGGGCTTCCAGTAGACCCCGGTGCTTTCCATGGCTATGTGGGTAATCCGGTTTTCATTGAGCCAAATCTTAAGCCGCATAAGATCATTGGTCATGGTACTGAAGGTCCGTATCTCCTTTTTTATCCCTGTTCCCATTATGCATGCCACTACCGTCTCTTTGTGTACATCAAGACCCGCTCCTCTTTCAACGATTATATCCATGTGACCCCTCCTTGTTAGAATGACTACATGGATATTCTTACTATAGAAAGGAGGCAGCCGGTGACATTTTCATTCCTTTTTGTGCCGACAAGTCGG
>CAIQQL010000074.1 GCA_903873955.1 uncultured archaeon
AAATTAAAAGAATTAACTAAAAAAAGAAATTTGGCAATTGATAAAAAAGAAATTGTTGAATTAAATAAAGAAATATCTAAAGCTCAAAAAAATATAAAGGAATTAAAAACAGCAGGTGTTAATAAAAAACATGGATTGCGTGATGAAGTATTTAAAGCAACTCTAGGAGCAAATTTAGCTGAAAGAGGTATAGAAAGCTTCTTTAATTTTGATTTCATATCTGTTTTATGGATATTTACCCGCTTTTCATAGTTTTGATCTATTTCTTCATTCCCTTGGCATTACTCTGGTTTAGGGTTATTGAACGTAAATTTTATCCTTATGTCCTTGGAGCGATGGTCTTTTTTGCGCTGTTACTTCTGCTGTTTGAAGGGGTTAGCCTTCACGACTTAGGGATTCAATCTGATCATTTTTATGAAAGTGTCCTCGTCTATGGCATATTTGCGCTTGGGGGTATAATCGTAGTTATAGCTTTTGCACGTATTACTATGGTTGAAATGATTGCTCCAACGAACTGGTATTTAGAACCTCATTTGCAATATCGGTTTTTAATACTCGGTTTTGCCCAAGCCTTCCTTTTTCTCACCTTCTTCCTAGAAAAGATCACTCATATCTTTGAGCCATTATGGATTGCAATTTTCATCAATGCGGTGCTTTTTACATTGATGTACCTCATGTTTACTGACTTCATCGAGGTCTGGCCTTTACTCTTTGTATTCGGTCTTACGTCCTCATTTGTCTACGTACTTTATCCAAACTTGATTCTTGCAGGTCTTGCCCATACAGTCATTAACTTTATGTTTGTCTTGCATGGATTTGCAACAAAAATTAAACATTAAAAATAAAAATAAAAAGAATTTCTCTTAAACTTACTTATCGCTTTCGAGTTCAGATATTCGTTCAGATACGCCTTTCACTTCCAGTTCAAGATCTTCCTTATACTCTTTCAGCATCTCTATTTTCTCTTCACGAGTTAAGAAGCTTCTAGATGCACTTGAGCCGTAAGAGCCACCATAACACATACATGATTCCATGTTCTTTGTTCCTCCTTTCACTTGAGTTATACTATCGTACATCCGATAATAGGCCGCTAGAAGTATTTAAATATATCGGTCACCCAATACTTTTATGTCAAAAGATAGCTATTGTTGTGATATGCGAGGGATGCTTTCATTTCTCATTCTCTTTCTTCTCTCCAAAAAACCCATGAGCGGGCAAGAGCTTGCAAAAGAGATTGAAAAAAGAAAAGGAGAGAAACCCAGTCCGGGCACTATTTATCCTCCGCTCAAAACATTGCGTGAAGAAGGGCTTATCAAAGAAGACAAACAAGGAAAGGTCATTACCTATACCTTAACTCTGGAAGGAAAGGAAGTGTTAAAACGGGCAAAAGAAAGATTCTGTAAGACTTTTATGGATATTTTTTAATCCTTTCTTTTACTGAGACTTTTTCTCCATTCAATCTTTTCATGGCAAATTTGATCATGCAGAGTGTTGATACTTTTGAGAAATAGCTGTATCCTTGGCAAGGTTGTGGCCACTCCGGCAAGTTCATCCCCTAAACGATTCAATGATTTTGTCGTCTGACGCCCGAAATCCTGGCGTGTTCTTCCGTTTATTACCTTACGATTTATCACTAAAGAGTATGTGAATGGAGATTCATCATACATCTTGATACCGAAATACTCTGGAAGATTTCTCCTATTCAGGTCGGAATCAGCTCTCCAAGACTGGTCTCGGTCATGATAGTCAAGGCGTCCTTCTCTAGGAAAGGTCAACATAATATTCGGAGTGATGACCCAAACGTCAGGTATCTCGACAGATCTTCCGTTTGCAAAGGTATACGTCTTATCTTCATAAATTCTTTCAGCGGCTCTTAAGCCATTTTGGGTAAGGCTCTCAATTAATTCATCTTCTTTTGTCCGCATCATCTCAAGATAGGTTTTTCTCTTCATAACGCGTGCTACTCCTAGCCATACATCAGACCCATCTGCTGCATAGCCAAATTTATGACTATGGTAACTTGTACTATGCCCAATCATCCTGATTTTCCCATCATCCGGGAGCTTCTTCAATAATGCGACGGTGGTTGCCATAGATTCAAGGCTCATAAATGAACAGGAATCTTTATTAAACAGCAAGGGGCGGGTTCTTGTTCGTTCTCCTCTCCTGAATTTTGTTAACTCATTTTCATCAGCAAGCTTAACAAGAATATTTTCTGAAGCAACGATCTCCGGAAGTTCTTGCCTCCAGGTAGCCTTTTCTGGATTTTGAGGTCGTAAGCAAAGGCCGTAACCTAATTTACCAAATCCATCAGGCGTAGCAGCATAGAATGATCCATCCCTTTGAAAGTATACCGGTTCGGTCTTACTTATTGCACGAACAGTATCAATCAGGGTATCAACAGCATAAACTCGTCTGCGAGGAAGCGGATTAGACTTCATGTCTATAAACCATTTTTTTTATATATAAAGCTGCTGGGCTAATTTTTATCTAGGGGAGTAGTGACTCTTAGTTAAATCAAAAATGGCCAAGGATAACTGATGCATAATGTTTATATTCAAATCAATATACGAGACAATATGAAAACTGTCTTGAAGACCCTTAAACAAACTGTAAGAATAAACGCAAAGCCTAGTCAGATTTATGAGGCCTTGACAAATCCCGAGATTCATTCTCAGTTCACGCAAAATCTGGCCGAAAATACTGATAAATTAGGGGCTTTTTCGACTTATGGAGGCTATTCTTCTGGAAAGAATCTAGAATTAGTGAAAGATAAAAAGATTGTCCAAACCTGGACGTGTGATGATTTTCCTGAGGGACATTATACTACGGTGACGCTTGAGTTCAAAGAAGAAAAACAAGGAACCACTCTAAAACTGATCCAAACCTCGATTCCTATAGAAAACTATGAGGATATTGCCGCAGGTTGGATAGAGTATTACTGGAAACCATTAAAAGTGCTTCTTGAACCTAAGAACGGATTATCCTAACTGGGCAGTGTGTTCGATTGCGGCCCGTTTCATATCTGCTGCAGAATAAATGCCTCGCCCAACAATGCCATGAAACCTCTCCCCTGCTTCCTTGGCAGCATCATTTATGTTTCCACCCTGAGCAATAAATCCTGGGGCATAGAATATCGGCCTTGCCCCTTCAGCTTCCACCAGCTCTCTGATATGCTTGATCACTTCAGGTTTATTGCCTGGTACGACAAAATCATTAATGCCTGCTCTTGCAGCAATTCGATACATCTCAAGCGCACCTTCATCAGTGATAAATCCTCCCTCACTCACAGCATAGGCTGGGTGAGTCATCCTACCTCCTACAATCACTTTTAATCCCTGATCCAATGCCTGGTAAATCCAAGCCCGTTCTGTTTCTGGACCTGCCTGAGGGAAGAGAATAACCGTATCAATTCCTGCTTTTTTCATGACCCTTGCAAAGTTTCTTCCAGTGTCAGGTATGTCTGTTCCTGCTTTTTGATGATCATAGATCAAGGGTTTGTCTGTATGTCTTCTTGCTACCCTGACAACCTCGGGCAGGCCAAAAGACAGCCCTAATTCGAACCCGATCTTATATCCTCCGATTCCGTCAATATCTGCAGTCTGCTTGACCAGTGATTCGAACTGCTCAAGGGAATCCAGGTCACATGCAGGTATGACGCTCCTATCTCGGCCAATGATCTTTTGTTCAAGCCTGCCTACGTATTTTCTTGCTGATTCAGTCCCATACACTCTGAGGTAATTTGAAAGCCTTTCAATTCTTGTCTTGACCCCTGCCCCATTACTCGGACCGCATCTAGACTGTTCTTCCTTGAGGTAGTCAATTATGTCTACTGCAGTCACCACTGAGGCTACCCTGGTCCCCGTCTTTTTTTCATACTCTGCAATTGCATCTTTTCCCTCGATAGTAACTTCCTGCCTATCGAGAGCAATGACTAATAAGCGGAGATTGAAATCTCCTAATGCCTGCAGTTCTTGTCTTGCCGCATATTTTGCATCGCCTGCTGTGAATGCGTCGTCTAATTGCACAATCGACTGTCCTGACTTTGGAACTTTTCCTACTACTACCTTAGTTAAATCTGTTTTTCCTGTCGCTTCACCATGGCTCTTTGGCAGCTTTCTTGTGAAAAACCAGCCTACATTCCTTCCTTTCCTTGCCATCTCAGTTGCCGTCGGCCCAGCTAAACTTACGCCCTTTTCCGGGATACCATACAACAAATCAATATTTTCTACGCCCGAGGCCATTATCGTCTCAGCATATGCTTCACTGAGCCTGAGGAGCGTTTCACCATCGTTAAAATCTCCTACATTTAGAAACCAAGGAGAACTTCTTTTGTTTTTTAAAGTTTTGTCGTCTGAAGAACTTTCAAAAATCCTCAATCCATTAGCAAAAGCAAATTCTATGAACTTTCTCTTGTAATCAATCATAGCTTATCTGAGAAACCCTAGTATAAAAAGGAAGGTTATATGCCTGAAGTGGTAAAAAATTACATCTGATGTCGCTTGAAGAAGTACACTTTTGCAGCCTCAACTATGAGAAGATAGGTCAGGACCATAACACCCAGTATGATAAAGTATCGCCAAGGCAAGGCTGTAAAACCAAAAAGAGCACTCAATGGAGTAAATGGCAAGAGCAAGACCACCAAACCGATTATGCAACTGCTTAAGACGAGCCATTTACCAGGCTTACTCTTTAGAAATGGAACACGATTTGTTCTGATGATGAAAACCACTAAAAGCTCAGTCATCATCGACTCCACAAACCAACCTGTCCTAAACAGGGTCTGTGAAGCATTGAAGATGTATAACATGACAAAAAACGTAAGGAAGTCGTATATTGAGCTGATCAGCCCAAAAAGGATCATATAGCTCTTGATCAGGGAGATTTGCATACGTTTGGGTTTACGAAGGTTTTCCTCATCTACATTATCTATCGGGACCGCAAGCTGAGAACTATCATAGAGAAGGTTTACCAGAAGGATTTGTGTCGGTAGCATGGGAATAAATGGCAAAAAGACCGATGACCCTGCTGCACTGACCATATTCCCGAAGTTTGAACTTGTGCCCATAAAGATGTATTTCATCGTATTGTTGAAGATCTTCCTTCCTTCAACGACCCCTTCCGCGAGCGTTTCCAGGCTTTTACGTAATAGAATCACATCCGAAGCGTCCTTTGTCACATCTACCGCATCGTTTACAGATATTCCCACATCTGCCTCGTGCAAAGCCAGGATGTCGTTTACGCCATCTCCCAAATAACCTACATCATGCCCATTTCCCCGCAGGACTTTTATGACCTTTGCTTTATGCTCGGGAGATAATCTGCAGAAGATGTTTGCCTCTTCAACAAGTTCTTTCAGTTCATCCTCCTTAGCGTTATCAATCTCGGAGGCTATGACAATCCTTTTTATGGGCAATCCTGCTTCCTTTGCTATCACCTCGGTGATGATCTCATTGTCTCCGGTAAGAATCTTAAAATCCACTCCCAGGCGTTTTAGACGCTCCAATGCAAAAGCCGTGGTCTTCTTAGGAGGGTCAACAAACGTTATGAACCCCAAGAAGGTGAGGTTTTTTTCATCCGCCGGTTCATAGGATTTCTTGTCCGGGATACTTGCATATGCCACTGCGACTACTCTTAGCCCCTTCTTTGACATCTCAATAAAAGTAGACTCTATTTTCTTCCTATAGCGGGTAATAGGTTTAACATTACCTTTGACTGACACTCTATTACAGACCTTAAGTATGGATATCGGGGATCCCTTTGCAATCATCTGTGTACCATCCCCCTCCCTATGGACTATCACCGACATTCGTTTTCGCGTATAATCAAAGGGGATGTCATCGATGCGAGTGTAGTTCATCAGGTTGCTTCTGAGGATTTTGCTCGAATCCCTCCAGATAGCGACATCAATAGGGTCACCGATAAGTTTCTTTCCATGGACAATGGTGCTGTTGCATAATGCCCCGTACAACAAGATCTTTTCGTCGGTCATCTGGTTGATGTCTACATTATTAAAAACTGATAATGTGCCCTCGGTCAGTGTTCCGGTCTTATCCGTACACAGGATGTCCATATTTCCAAAGTCCTCAATAGAAATCAATCGTTTCACCACCACCTCTTTCTTAGCCATCTTATGAGCCCCTCTTGCAAGGCTAACGCTGATGATTGCAGGTAATAATTCCGGCGTTAGACCTATTGCAATGGTCAATGCAAAGAGGAAAGAACCCAAGATATCATGCTTCAATAACGCATTAACAAAAAATATGCTTAATGTAAGGATAAGGGTGATCTTCAGTAGCAAAATACCAAAGCTTGTCAAACTTTTCTGAAATTCTGTCTGTGGATGCTCTTTAACGCTCTCTCCGGAAATCCTTCCAAATTCTGTGCGTAATGCTGTCGCAGTCACGATCCCTATCCCCTCACCCGCGGAAACAATGGTCCCTTGAAAAGCACAATTCTTCTGATCCCTGATCTCTAAATGTTCACTTTTTAAGGGATTTGCAATCTTATGGGTGGGCAATGACTCGCCCGTAAGTATGGCCTCGTTTACTTCCAGGTCTTTTGTTTGCAGCAGCCTTAGATCTGCAGGGACAATGCTTCCTATGGAAAGATAGACGATGTCTCCCTGGACGATATCCTGGACATTAATCTCCTTTTTTTCCCCACCCCTCATGACAATCGCCTTTGATGCGATCTTTCTTGTCAGGTCCTCTACAATCTTTTCTGAACGATATTCGTTATAAAATGAAAGCAGGGAAGAGAGGAGAATGATAGAAAAAATGATGATTGAATCGGTCTTTTCACCCCAGATTGCCGCTATGATCACCGCTCCAAAAAGCAGCCACAGCAATGGGCTTTTAAACTGCCGGAAAAAAATCTTAAATCCTTTAAACTTTTTCTTTTTCAGGATATTATGACCAAATCTTCTCAGCCTAGTATTTGCCTCTCCTTCCGACAGTCCATTGAGCGAACTATCTAATGAGACTAGAACCTCTTCCTCTTTTTTTGACCAAATGTCTTTCCCAACCAAGGGCTTCATCTTGAATACTGAGGAAAATAAATATATAAGACTATCTAAATGAACAGTTGTTGAACTCTCTGCCCCTCAGTATTTCCTCTTTCTATTCATTTACTTAAAGAACGGCATTAAGTAAGAGTTCTTTTTCGATAATACTTTCTGGCAACATCAGAAACAATCGCCTTACTTTCACCAAGATACTGCAAAGGATCCGTTATCTTTCTGATGGTTGCAGCATCTAATCTGCTTGTGACCTCGTTCTCGCCAAGAACAACATCGGTAAAAGGAATTTTATGATCCCAGGAGTAGGTTGCAAGTCTTCCCATCAAATCATGTGCCTGGCTTCTTGTCATAGGCCTTTCTGTTCTTCTAGCGTCAGTAAGATAGGTCATCACCTGCTGGGAAGTGACTACACCATAACTTCTCAATACTCGTTCGACGCTTCTTTGCT
>CAIQQL010000075.1 GCA_903873955.1 uncultured archaeon
CAGGAAGATATTCGGAAAGCGAGAGATAGTCATCATACAAAAACAGCTTCTAGGATTAAAATTGACACAATCAGAAAAGAACAGGCTATCGCGCGATATCAGAAAAAAACTTGAAGCAATCAAGGAGCTTGCACAGTTCAGCTCAGAATTTGACCTAAAACATGGAGCGGAAATAAAGTCCCTCATCAACGAAACCCTCGACATCATCAAGGAGAGCAGATATCGCCCAAAAATCAAAAGAATACTGCTTTATGGTTCCACCGTGAACCATACCCGTTCATTAAAGTCAGATATAGACATCGCAGTAGAATTCTCAGAAATAGGCAAACAAGAGAGCACACAATTCAGGCTCGACATAATGAAAAAGGCCAATGATATGGTTGATATTCAAGTGTACAACCTTCTTCCAGAGCATATCAAAAATGAAATCGACCTTCATGGAAAGCCACTCGCAATATAAACAAACGCATAAGGGATAAAACTGAAGAAATTTTCTACAACGATCAAACCATAGTTTTAAATAAAAGAATTTTGAATAGTTAGCGTATGCGAGGTAAACAGATTTTTGCGGTGCTCCTGGTAGTTGTCATATTGGCAGGTGTCGGTGGATACTTGTACTTCAGCTGGAAAGCGGACCAGGACCGCCTTCGCGCCGAGCAGGCGGCAAATGCCGCGCGGTCAAGAGGACCTTCCGGGCCTTATGTCGCCCCTAAGCCACTTACTGAAGCTCAGCTCCCGGCCTTTCTTGCCCAGCAAGCGATGATCAAAGACCTTCCTTCGGGCGCCAACATAGAGATCCGCACCACATCAAATGTCTACACCGTGACCGATAAAGGCATCAGCGCAGGTGCGGCAACGAACCCGGACATGACGGTCTGGCTCCCTACAAAATATATAGCGGATTTCACCACAGTTGGATTCTGTGCAACCTTGCAGAAAGGATTCAAGGCAGGAGATATCGGAATCGATGTGCATGGATCCAAAATCTCTTTGGGTTTCAAATATAGCGGGCTTCTCCAATACCGTTCCTGCATAGGGGCCTAATCATAACTCTTTTATACTTCTTGCCCTCTAGTTCCAAGATATATTCCATGCCCAAACACCATAACCCGATAACGGTCAAAGGGGTCATCCGCCGTGATAATCTCATTTTATTGGTCCATCAGCGCGAAAGCAAGTACTGGAGTTTTCCAGGAGGAAAACAAAACAATGGGGAAAGCACAAAACAGACCCTTGAACGAGAGGTGCAAGAAGAGCTTGGAGGGCTGACCCTTGCCCAAGCCAGCTATTTCAGAACAATCCCGGCTCCAACACCCAAACGTCCCCATCATACCATCGCAATCTATCAGTGCAGCATCCCTCCCAAAGTAAACGTGCGTCCGAGTGGGGAGGTTGATAATATCCAATGGGCCGCAAACCTGAATGAATACAGGCTTTCTAGCGCGGCCCAGGAAATCGCCAGGACTATGGGATATCGCTTTGCCCCCAGCCCCATGTCTCAAAAAAGATAAAATTGCCCAGTACTGGAAGCGAGTAGAGAAAATCCGGCTTTTATCGTCAATAGACCAAATGTTTAAAAAAGGAATGCTTTCTTATACCATGCGCGAGAAAGTAAGTGTTGATGGTGAAGGACCATTACATGGATGAGAAGATCTATCACCTCTGTGCAGATACCCGCTTCGGCCAATTCCAGTTCACCAAACAGTTAGCCAAGATCCTTAATGTAGGCCATGAACGCATCATCGCCTATGCCTCCTTTCCCCCGCATACAGAATCTGCAGAGGTCCAGTATTTCAAGGTCAAAAGACGCAAAGATGAGGACATATTCACGCTCTCCTTTCTTTCAAAGCTTGCCCAAGAGCTCAAGGATGCCGACCTCATCTTCCAGCATAATCTGTACAATTACGCTTCACTCTTCCTTTCCTTTTTTTTACGTATTACTTTGCATAAGAAAACCATCAGTGTCATACATACCTCTCCTTACTTGCCCAGAAATGAGGGCATCTTCGAAAAGACCTATCACGTGGTAAGAAACTTTGCCCTCATCAATCTTACGACCATGTTCTCGAACAGGATCGTGTTCCTCACGAAAGCCCAGCAAAAAGGATATCTGCACTATTGCATTTTCTGCAAAAAACTCCGTAAAAAATGGGTCATCATCCCTTCCTTTGTCTCACCAGAGATCTATCCTGAAGAGCCCACATATGTCCCTTCGGATAAGCTCCAGGTACTTTTTGTCGGCACCCTCAGTGAAATCAAGGGCTTTGATAAGGTCCTCGCACTCGCCCATGCGCTCAAGGGATATCCTAATATCGAATTTACTGCAGTTGGAGAAGGCCCGTTAAGCTCTCATCCACAGGTATCGCGTGACCTGCAGCATCTCGGAGTGCTGACCCATGAACGATTACCTGCGGTGTATAGCAAAGCAAATGTGCTTTTACTCCCCTCTTTTCAGGAGGTGTTTCCCCAAGTGATTCCTGAAGCAGAGGCATATGGCTGCACCATCATGGCCTCGCGTCTTCCCGGCATGGAAGAGATCATCCAGGAAGGGAAAAATGGCTATCTCTTCGCTCCATGGGACCTGGAAGGCATGAAAAAACGGCTGATCTACCTCTCTAGGCACCCTGAAGTGGTTGAACGCATCCATAAAGCCAATATAGTCGATATCAAACGTTTTTTCCCTGCGGAGCATATGCATTCCTACCGCACGCTTTGCAGAGAACTTCTTAAAAACCGGAAGAGAGAATTCTAGAAACGTTAGATACCTTTGACATAATCCTTAAAAACAACCGCTTTTTTGAGTGCAGAGAGGGAATGAGATTCATGGCACATATTTTAGTCACGGGGGGTGCAGGATTCATCGGTTCACATGTCATTGACAGGCTGCTTGCCGAGCATCATTCTGTAGTCTGCCTGGATGACCTTTCTACAGGGAAGAAAAACAATATGGACGGGTTCGCAGCCCATCCCGAGTTTGAATTTGTCTTGGGAGACATAAGGAATTATGCACTCGTAGAAAGTATCCTGCAGCGCCGAAGGATAACCCATATTTCACACCAAGCGGCACGAGGCAGTGTCCCTAAAAGCATCGAAGACCCTTTGCTGACCAGTGATATCAACGTGCAAGGGACCTTGCAGGTCCTGAAAGCCGCAAAAGAACAGGGAATAGAAAAAGTTGTTCTTGCTATTTCCTCCTCCATCTATGGTGATACCCCTGAACTTCCAAAACATGAGGGCATGCCTTACAATCCAAAGTCCCCTTATGCAGTCAGCAAAGCCGCTGCCGAGATGTATGCCAGAACATTCCAGACACTTTTTGGCCTTCAGAGCTGCACACTTCGATATTTTAATGTCTACGGTCCGAGACAGGATCCTAACGGAGCTTATGCTGCAGTTATCCCTAAATTTATCCAGGCCTCTCTTGCGGGAGAACCCTTGAGCATTTTCGGCGATGGAAAACAGACACGGGATTTCACCTACGTCCAAGATGTCGTACAAGCAAATTTCCTTGCGCTTTTTGACAAGAACGCCACAGGGGCATTCAATATCGCCTGCGGGAATAGGATAAGCGTCAATGAACTTGCAGAGACTGTCAATCAGCTCACAGGCTCTAGCTCAATAATAGGATACCTGCCCTCAAGAAAGGGAGATATCACAGACTCACTCGCAGCTACTGAAAAAGCTGCGAAGACCTTTGGATTTCATAGCAGGTATGCTCTACAGGAAGGGCTTTCAGCAACAGTCAAGTGGTTTAGGGAGAAGAAATCCTGAAAATTAAATTATCTTTATAAAGTACTACAATTAACATATGATATGGCAGGTGTGAAAAGAGTCGATTATAGTGTGGTAATCCCGATCTATAACGAGGAGGGAAATATTCTGGGTCTTGATAGAGAGATTCGTGAAGTCATGAATAAACTCTCTAAAAACTATGAGGTCATCTATGTCAATGACGGGAGCAGAGATAATTCGCTAAAGGAACTTCTTTCCCTCAAAAAGGTCAAGATCATCAACATGAACGGGAATTATGGCCAGACCACGGCGTTTGATGCAGGGTTTAAGGCCGCACAGGGAGAGATTGTCATCTCAATGGATGGTGACGGCCAAAATGATCCCCATGACATTCCAAAGTTACTTGAAAAGATGCGTCAGGAAAATCTGGATGTTGTTGCAGGCTGGAGAAAAGACAGGAAAGATAAAGGAAGCGTGCGGGTTTTAACCCATATAGGTAGGATATTACGTCGTTATTCTTTAGGAGACAGCATCCATGATTCTGGATGCGCTCTTCGAGTTTACACTAAATCTGCGATAAAAAGTCTGGACATTGGTGGAGAAATGCATAGGTATATCGTAGAGTTACTGCGTTGGAAAGGGTTCAGGGTCGGAGAAGTGGTCACAAATCATAGACCTCGGCTAAATGGGAAAAGCAAGTATGGCATGAGCAAGGCAGTTCGGGGCTTCATAGATATGGTGTACATGTGGTTCATGCAAAAATATTCTCAGAGGCCGTTACATGTTTATGGCTATATGAGCATCTTTGCCTTTTTTGGAGCTATTCTTGCTGGACTTGCAACAATCTACGAAAAAATATTTCTAAATGGCAGCTTTAATCGCAGTGGCTGGTTCTTTATCAGCCTAGGCCTGTTTCTGGTTAGCATCATGCTCTTTAGCTTCGGTCTTGTGATTGACATGCTCCTTAAAATCCAATTCAATACCTCCCTGCAGGCAAAAAGATACTATATCCGAGAAGTTATTGAAAAATAGACTTAGAATTCGCCTAATTGTTAAATAGTCTAAAGGTTTACAAAATACAATATGAAAAAGCAAAAGAGACTTCGTATCCTAATGCTCAATTATGAGTTCCCGCCGCTAGGTGGTGGAGCCTCCCCTGTTTCTTATGAAGTTGCTAAAGGATATGTGCAATCAGGGCATAAAGTGGATGTAGTGACAATGGGATTTAAGGGGCTTCCCGCCTTTGAAGAAATTGAAGGCATCTCAGTTTACCGTGTGCCTTGCTGGCGAAGCAAGAAGGAGATTTGTCATCCTTGGGAACAGTATTCTTACATCCGCTCAGCAAAAATATTTCTCAAGCAGCATCTTAAGACCCACACCTATAACATTAACCATACACATTTCATCATTCCTACAGGAGTCATCTCGCTCTGGCTCAAGAAGAAGTACAACCTGCCGTATATTATCACGAGCCACGGAAGTGATGTCTTAGGCTACAACAAACGCTTCCGTTACATTTACCCAATTGTAGCCAGGCAATGGAAGGAGATTATCAAAGAGGCAAAAGTGATTACCACCCCCTCCCAATTTCTACAAAATAAAATTAAAGGACTTACCTCGGAGGGCAATTTTAAGGTCATCCCTAATGGAATTGACACCGCTAAATTCAAACCTATGAAAAAAGAGAAGAGAATCCTTGTCGTTGCCCGTCTGTTTCCGAATAAGGGTGTACAGGACGTCCTTGATGCCTTGAAGGGCCTGCCTCTTAAAGAAAAAGGCTGGCATGTAGACCTTGTAGGAGAAGGCCCATACAGGTCGGTGCTTGAACAGAAATGCAAGGAAAACAAACTTGAGGAGGTTGTAGTATTTCATGGATGGGTTGATAACAGCAGCCAGGAGATGAAGGAGTTTTATGGTAAAGCGAGCATCTTCATCTCAGCGAGCTATTTTGAGAATCTGAGCATTGTTTTGCTTGAAGCTCTTGCCTCTGGCTGCCAAGTTCTTGCAACAGATGTAGGAGGAAATCCGGAAGTTATCGGGGAAGTGAAGAACTTATTTCCAGCAAAAGATCCTCAGAGGTTAGGAGAGTTGATTGGAACGAGAATAGGAGCAGCTACGCTAAAAACACAACAATTGCCTAAGCAGTATGTTCTTGAAAACGCAAATAAATGCATGGAGTCCTTACTTTTATGAGATATTTAAACGGCAGGCTATTTGTTTCTGTAGACACAGAGCCGGATTGTGATCTGAAATGGAAGAGAAGCAACCCCCTGACATTTACATCTGTTACCTATGGAATTCCCAAGCTTTTACGTCCGATCTGGAATAAATATAGAATCTCGCCGATTTATTTTGTTTCTCCAGAAGTGGTCATGAATGAAGAATGTTGCAAAGTGCTCAAAGAAGAAATAGAAAAAGGAGCAATAATCGGGTCCCATCTTCACTCAGAGTATATTGAACCAAACATCACGATTACCGATCCTGCAGGAAAACCCTCGAGTGAGTACCCTTGCTATGCACACTCAGAAGATATAGAAACCAAAAAAATAGAGAACCTAACTAAGCTCATCCAAAAAAATATTGGAGTTAAGCCTATATGGTATCGTGCAGCAAGATATGGTGCTGATCTAGACACTATCAAGTCACTCGCTAAACTGGGATATCGATACGACTCCTCTGCCACTCCAGACATTGACTGGAGCAAACAGGGAGGACCAAACCATTCTCGGGCGCCAAAACAGCCCTATTATATATCTAATCAAGATTTTTATACACCTGCCAAAGATAAAAAAAATGGTTTAGGCATCATTGAAGTCCCGATTACTATTTCAGGAAAGAGGGGAGGAATTCTGGGGAAAGTCTTGCCTAATAGTTGGCTATTTTACCGATGGCTTAGACCAACACATATGACCTTATGGGAGAGCAAGGCAATAATCCGAGAGTTTAAAAAAACACATGACTCAGCAACGTTGATGATGATGTTCCATAGCATGGAAGTGATACCCGAGGCGACCCCGTTTATTAGAAACAAGTTTATGCAAAAAGAATTTCTTAAGAGGTTGGAAAAAACAATTGAATTTGCACAGAGGGATCCATGAAAAGGACAAGGAGAATATTTGGATTACAAGCGGAGGACATCTGGTTTGAGGAAGAGGCATTCAAAAATTCAAGGAGTTTCATCTCCATACTCCATTCCCCTAAGAAAGTAGACCAGAAAGGCTTGATTACTATTAATGAGAAAACCTTCCTTATTGATCTCACAAAACCCCTTGAAGACATATTCTCCAAATTTGACAAAAAGTCCAAGAGATATGCGATTAATAAAGCAGAGAGAGATGGAGTAACCATCCACCTTGCTTCCAGTGCGAAGGAAAGGGAGGACTTTTATAACTTCTTCTTGAATTTTGCACAAATGAAGGGAATTCCTCGGATAGACCAAGAAGAACTTAAAGAATATGACATTTTCTATGCATTAGCACCTGGTGGACAGTATCTTGGAGGATGCGCATTTGTAAAATCAAACGATAAATCAGTCTATCGTTATAAACACGGGGCTACAAGTTATCAGCATAATGAAAACGACCTTCTCTTATGGAAAGCAATCCAGCATGCCAAGGCAAAAGGTTACACGACTTTTGATTTTGGCGGAGTAAAGGTAGTCGAGGACCAGAACAGCGATTACTTCAGACATTATAAATTCAAGGAAAAGTTCGGGGGCGAGCTTGCTGATTTTTATAGCTGCATTAAGATAAAGCAACCTTTCTTCTCCTTCACGCTCCCTTTCAGGGTAGGAGTCCATATTTTCTTTAAAGGAGACTACAACCAGGTAATAAACACTTTGTCAAAGAGGAGAATGCTGCAATGAAAAGTAATATTGAGGAAAGAAATGCGGCGTTTTTTGGGACCGCACAGCAACTTCGTTATTATAGTGAGACAAAGACTACATTGGTGTACCCGGAAAAACAGCTTTTCGATGCCCATATCACAAATAAGATGAAGGTACTGGATATTGGATGTGGAGAAGGTAGGACGACAGAGTACATAAGCAAAATCTCAAAGACAGTAATAGGTATGGATATTGTCCAAGGAATGGTTGAGCTTGCAAAGAAAAGGCACCCTGCCATTGACTTTAGAGTTATGGATGCCTGCAAGCTCGAGTTCCCTGACGCATCTTTTGACTGTGTGGTCTTTTCCTACAATGGGTTAGACTGCCTTTATCCAGAGTCCAGCAGAGCCAAAGCCATAAGTGAGATTTATAGAGTCCTTAAAAAAGGAGGGATCTTCATTTATAGTAGTCACAATCGTGGCATTCTTACCAAAAAAGCGATTCTTGGTTCAACAATCAGTTTTTTTGTTAATCTTCTGGGCTTGAGACTGCTCTCTTCTTATCGATGGGATATCCATAAAGAAGGAATTCTTCTACTCTATGCCACAACTCCAAAGAGAGAGGTACATAATCTCTCGCAGCAAGGGTTTGCTCTTCTAAAAATAGCATCTATCAATCCTCAAAAGAGATATTATCCAGAAAAAAATGCCTGGACATATTATGCATTTAGAAAAAATGAACGAAAAGAAAAAGATAGCACTGCTTAATTTTTGGCCCGAGGGGGGAATGAGACACTATAGCGATGACTTAGCAAATATACTAAAGCAAAGGTATCATGTAATATATGTCACAAACTACCCCTCTACCCTCGGACAGACCAATAAACAATACCATATATCTGAGAAAAGAATTGACTTGCCAGAGTTAACAAGAATGGCGATGGACATCATCAAGTTAAAACCTGCCATAATTCACATAAACTGCGGGCATCCTGCAATTTTCCCTTTATTCCCATTGTTCAGAATGCATCACTCGATTATCACTGTTCACGATGCACGAAGCCATAAAGGAGAGTCTCTGTTAAGCAGAACTTACCAGGAAGTCAACAATATGTTCATCAGCCTGTTTATAGAAAAGATATTTGTTCACTCTGAGGTAATCAAGCAGGACCTTCCTCAAGGGCTTAGGAGAAAAAAAGTGCTCATTAGCCCATTTATGAATTTTAGTGCATTAAACAAGGGGAAGAAAGAAAAAAGAAAGAGTAAGAAAACTAACCTTCTCTTCTTTGGACGAATCCTAGAATATAAAGGCCTCCCTTATCTTGTTGAAGCATTCAAAGAACTACCCCAAGATAAATACACCTTAACTATTGCAGGTGAAGGAGAATTGACTTGCAAGCTCCCTCAGACAGAAAATATTTCTGTCATCAATCGATTTATCTCAGATAAAGAGATGACTAACTTATTCAACGAGACAGACATCCTTGTGCTCCCATACCTCTCAGCATCCCAAAGCGGAGTTGTGCATGCGGCATTTGCATTTGGGAAACCAGTCGTCGCAACCAAGGTCGGTGCAATCCCTGATGCAGTCCATGACCAAGTAAATGGTCTCCTTATTGAGCCTAAATCTTCAAACGCAATCATTAAGGCGTTGCATTATCTAGATGATAAAAAGGTCTATGAGAGAATGGTAAGCCATATTAAAAAAGAACAAGGCGAAAAGGAGAAGGAAGTCTTAATGAAAATTAGTGAGGCGTACAATTATGACAAAGAATGAAATACACTCGCCAGTGCTCTGCATCATCTCTGGGGAGAGAGGAAAAC
>CAIQQL010000076.1 GCA_903873955.1 uncultured archaeon
AGAAAAAAGGTGAAAATAAAGAGGATAAATAGCCTGAGGATAGGGGTAACTCTAAAAGTAGGACTTACAACACCAGAATTCCCATGATTCATCTCTTTTTATCCCCGAAATTATCCTATTTTGTATATTTTAAAACTTTTAAACGTTGCTATAAGCGCTAAAATACTGATAAGTTATGTAATTTTAACACAATAAATAGGTAAAACACCACTAAAAACGTTCTAAAAAAAGGGTTGCGCAAAGATTGTAAAAATTAAAGGCGATAAAAGGTGTAGTGTAAATAGAAAAAAGGGGATAAATGTCAAAAAATATAGACAAAAATGAAGGGATAAAAGTAGTGTAAATATCTCAGTTTCTGATCAAACCCCTACATAATAAGAACAGATTCTCCAAAAGTCATCTTGACACAGGAATACTTGAGAGGACAAATAGGTTCCTAGAGAGATAAAATCCTCGATTATTAGGACAAAAGGAGGATTTCTTAAAGATTATCCAAGATTATTGCTCACATAGCTTACATTTAATTCTGACGTGAACCCGTTGGTCCAGTACCCTCTGCCAGGCTCGATGGTCGTGAATCCGTAGTCAGTGACCCAGGAATTCAGGTCGATACCATCATAATAGTTGGAGATCCAGTTATGGGACCCAGAGTCATAGGTGAAGACATAGGAGGAATCATTGGATGCTGGGAAGATATCCAGGAAAGAGGCGGGAGTGACCGATTCATATCCCCACGTGCCCTGGCCGACAGGAATCATGCGCCCAATCATATGAGCAGGGACAATCCCAACATTAGGGACAGTAAGCGGAGAGGTAAACCCGTTGGTCCAGTACCCTCTGCCAGGCTCGATGGTCGTGAATCCGTAGTCAGTGACCCAGGAATTCAGGTCGATACCATCATAATAGTTGGAGATCCAATCATGGGACCCAGAGTCATAGGTGAAGACATAGGAGGCATCATTGGATGCTGGGAAGATGTCATTGAATCCTCTAGAATCGATAAGAGGGAAGGAGAATGTGCCCTGGCCGACAGGGAGAATGACTTCGAATTTTCCGGTGCGGTTCTCTGAGAAGTTCAAGACCGTGCCGGAGAAGGCCGCAAGCGCATAATACCGTTGCTGGACGCCCAAGACGGCCGTGTCTGTCCAACTCAGGTTACTCGCATCAAGAGTCACATTTGCAGGTATCAGCGTGGAAGAGTTTAATGTAAGAATACTGGTGATATTATCAGAATACCAGAGCTTATACCCTTCAGCTTCAGGTACGCGAGCCCAGGATAGAAGGACGTCTTGCCGATTTTCGGCAAGAACTGCTGTAAAATTTCCAGGTGAAGAAAGAGTCTTTGAGGTTGATACTGCAAAAGTTGTATTGGTGGTGTTCATATTGCTGAGACCATCATTAACATAGACTCTAAAAGTATAATTGCCATCGGTAAAGTTGACATAGACTGGACCAGTGTAGGTTTCATTGACCGCATCATCCACACTCCACCAGATATTTGCTGCTCCAGGCGCAGAGATATTGATCAAAAGAGAAGAAACATTGAAATTCTCTTGCTGAGGAGAGTAGATAAAAATAGGCAATGAAACGGGAGAAGGGAGAGAGGAAGAAGTATTGATACTGAAAACAACTACGCTTAGATTGACATTACCCAAACTGTCATTGGCATAGATCAGGATCATATGCTGGCCCTCGGAAAAAGTTTGTTCGACAGGAGAGAAATAACTTAGATTATCAGACCCATTGAAATACCACACGCTCTCCGCACCTGGAGCGGAGATATTAATGGATATAGAGGTAAGATTGTAGGTAAGATTCAATGGAGAAAGAACAAATATTGGAAGCGAAACTGGAGGATAGAGAGAGACATCCAACATTCTGGTTTCGGTTGTGTTTGAGAAGTTTTCACCATTGACAAAAGCTGAATAGAGATATTCACCTAAAGAAAGATTCATTTGCTGGTTGATAAATCCCCAATGAGATGCATCGATTCGATAGAGATGGGAGATATAATGCTGTACAATCTCCTCTGCGCTTAAGGACCTGTTCCATATTCGGACTTCATCAAGACCTCCTCCAAAGAAATGACCATCTCCATCCGTTCCCAATTGCAAGCGAGTACCGTTAAATGAAGGAGACAAGGTACTAGAATTGGATTGCAAAACACCGTCGACATAAAGAAGATAAGTTCCATTGACACTGGTGCCTACGAGATAATGCCAGTGGCCATCTGCTGCATAAGAAGCGTCACTTGTGGCATAATCCCAATTCTGCCCTGCACCTATGATAAGAGCGAACTTGCCGCTTTCACGCACGACAAGACCATAACCCCATTCGTGGTTGATGAACGCATAGCCTGCAGATTCATTGGCGGTG
>CAIQQL010000077.1 GCA_903873955.1 uncultured archaeon
ATCTCTGCAGGGCGTTACCACACCTGCGCGCTCCTGCAGAACGGCAATGTCCAATGCTGGGGCGACAATGCCTACAAACAATCGCTCAATTATACTGGAAACGATGCAATTGCAGTCTCTTCTGGTTTACGTCACACCTGTGCCCTCAAGCTCAATGGAAGCGTGCAATGCTGGGGAACCATTACTCAAGGATATACTGGTAATGATTCCATTGCTATCTCTGCCGGTTATGATCATACCTGCGTCCTCAAGCAGAACGGCAATGCCCAATGCTGGGGATCCAATGCCTATAATCAATCCTTGAACTATACGGGTAATGACGCTATCGCTCTCTCTGCAGGTTATGAATACACCTGTGCCCTCAAGCAGAACGGCAATGTCCAATGCTGGGGTACAAATGACTTTAGTCAGGCTTCTAATTACACCGGTAATGATGCAATTGCTGTTATTGTGGGAGTATTTCACACCTGCGTCCTCAAGCAGAACGGTTCTGTCCAATGCAAGGGATACAACAATTATGGTCAATCTCTTAATTATACATCCAATGATGTGAAAAAAACACCGTTTTATGCGTTTACTAGTTTAGGTGTAGGAGATTATTTTCTCAACGCAACCATTTGCGATACCTTTGGAAATTGTAACTCTACTGAGACCCGAACAATTACGGCAAACTCTTCTTCTTCCGACACTGCTGCACCTCAATTCACCTCCAGCTTTGCACCACAGGCTATCTTTGACAATCAAAGCTTTAGCTTCCAGGTGAGTGTAACTGATCCCTCAGGTATTGGAGGATTTAGCGTCAATGACTCCCAATTCAGCATCAACAGCACAGGCTTTTTGAGCAACAGCACAGCACTCCTGAATGGAAGCTATCTTCTCAATATTACCGTCAATGACACTCTTGGCAATATGAACAGCAGCATCTTCACCTTGATTGTCAATTCATCATTTATACCTGAATTACCCCTTTCAACAATTGATTTTATTTCTCCAACTCCTGTCAATGGGTCGGTTCTTTTGACTAACGCTATTTTTACAAATGCATTTACTCGACTAGATGACCTCTTCTTCAGCAACTATTCCTATAACTTGTACACCTCTTCTGGTTTGGTTAAAAAATACTCTCTTATCCCTACAAATTCTGTTTTATCCACTGGGAATCAGCATACCTGTGCATTGAAAATCAACGGATCTGTCCAATGCTGGGGAGGTAACTCTAGAAACCAATCTGCTAATTATACCAGTAACGATGCTATCTTAATTTCAGCAGGTACTTATCATTCCTGCATCCTTAATAAAACTGGCAGCGTCTCCTGCTGGGGCGACAACACCTATAATCAGTCCAATGGCTATATAGGAAACGATGCTGTCAGCGTCTCCTCTGGATATATGCATACCTGCGCGCTCCTGCAGAACGGCAGCGTCTCCTGCTGGGGCGACAACACCTATAATCAGTCCAATGGCTATATAGGAAACGATGCTGTCAGCGTCTCCTCTGGATATTATCATGCCTGCGCATTATTACAGAATGGTTCCATTCTTTGCTGGGGAAGAAGTGACTCTAATCAGTCCTTTAGTTATTCTGGAAACGATGCGATTGCAGTCTCCGCAGGGGGTTCTTTTACCTGCGCCCTCAAGCAGAACGGCAATGTCCAATGCTGGGGCGACAACACCTATAATCAGTCCAATGGCTATATAGGAAACGATGCTGTCAGCGTCTCCTCTGGTTTTCAGCATGCTTGTGTCCTTGTACAAAACGGTAGCATTCTTTGCTGGGGCGACAACTCGAAAAAACAGGCTTATCCTTACCTGGGATCTGATGCAATTACTCTCTCTGCTGGCGGTTGGCATACCTGCGCGCTCCTGCAGAACGGCAGCGTCTCCTGCTGGGGCTGGAATTTTTATAAAGAATCCTTGAACTATACTGGAAACGATGTTAAAAAGGTTCCAATCTATGCATTTTTAGGTTTAAATAATGGCGCTTATTTTCTCAATGCGACCTCATGTGACTCTTTTGGAAACTGCAACTCTACTGAGACTCGGACAATCATTGTTAATTATACTGCACCTGACACCTCTCCTCCCCAATTCAACTTCAGCTTTATTCCTCTTGTCCTTTTTGATAATCAGAGCATATCTCTCCAGATACCTGCATTTGATCCTTCTGGAATAGGAAACTTTACCGTGAATGACAGCAGATTTATGATTTCCTCAAACGGGCTTTTACAAAACATCACCCTCATCACGAATATCACCTATATTTTGAATATCACTGTCAATGACACCCTAGGCAACATGAACAGCAGCATCTTGACCCTTATTCTCAATTCTTCAGTCAATCCTTATACTACCATTCCCCATATTCGTTTTCTTTCCCCAACCCCTGCAAATGGGACAACTCTCTTGATAAATCAAATCCCCGTAAATGCCCAAACTGATGCAGGAGACATCTTCTTCAAAAATTTTACCTATACGTTATATGGTGCTTCAGGTATAGTCAAAACCTTCTCCTATGTCCCTGAGAACAACGTACTTTCCATAGGGGACGCTACTACCTGTATACTGAAACTTAACGGCAGCGTCTCCTGCTGGGGATCAATTAAACAAGGTTATTCTGGGACTGATGCGATGGAAGTGAGTGCGGGAGGAGGTCATGTCTGTGCGCTCCTGCAGAACGGGTCTATTCTTTGCTGGGGAGACAATTTTTATGGACAATCTCTCAATTATACCGGAAGGGATGCTATTGGAGTGAGTGCTGGTGGATCAACTACCTGTGCACTCAAGCAGAACGGCAATGTCCAATGCTGGGGGAATAATCAGGTAGGGCAAGCTGCTAACTATACGAGCAGGGATGCGAGTCAAGTTTCTACTCATTGGAGTCATACTTGTGCTCTCCTCCAAAATAAAAATGTCCAATGCTGGGGTTATAATGCCTATGGGCAGTCCAATTCTTATACTGGAGCAGACGCAATCTGGGTCTCTACGGGATTTTGGTTTACCTGTGCGCTTCTGCAGAGCGGCAATGTCCAATGCTGGGGCGACAATAGTGATGGGCAGTCCAATTCCTATACCAAAAGTGATGCGAGGGAGTTAAGTGCAGGAGGAGGAATGGCTGGAGGTATTGGGGGAAATGGACATACTTGCGTACTTAAGAAGGACGGGTCAATCCAGTGCTGGGGCGGAAACACTTACGGTCAGTCTTCTAATTACACTCAAAATGATGCTCTTTCTGTAACTGCTGGAGAAGGTCATGCCTGTGCACTCAAGCAGAACGGCAATGTCCAATGCTGGGGAAAAAACGACGTCAATCAGTCGCTCAATTATACCGGAAATGACGTGAAAAAAACGCCCTTTTATGTTTTTTCAAATTTGAGTGAGGGTAATTATACTCTTGTTGTCCGAGTCTGCATCACTTCAGGATATTGCAACACTACTGAAAACCGCAGTATCGCTATCCTAACCAGTCAACATTATCCTTTCATCAGTTTCAGTGATCCGACACCTGCAGATGGGGCTATCCTTCCTGTTAATTCAATTCCGATCAATATCCTTACCAGTGTAGCAGATACTACCCTTAAAAATTATTCATACAATCTCTATAATGCTTCAGGTTTGATAAAAAGATTTCCTCCTTATCCTGCGAGTTCCGTATTCTCAGCCGGATGGTGGCATACTTGTGTATTAAACATCAATGGATCCATCCAATGCTGGGGTGATAATTCCCATAATCAGGCCTTGAATTATACTCTGAACGATGCTCTTGCAGTCTCCGCAGGGGGCTATCACACCTGCGCACTCCTCCAAAATGGATCTGTCCAATGCTGGGGATCCATTACTCAAGGATATATTGGCAATGATGCCATTGCTATCTCTTCAGGGTCTTATCACGCTTGCCTGCTCCTCCAAAATGGCTCTGTCCAATGCTGGGGCGGAAACAATTACGGTCAGTCAGCCAATTACACTAGCAATGATGCGATTGCAGTCTCCGCAGGTGATGCGCACACCTGCGCCCTCAAGCAAAACGGCAGCGTCTCCTGCTGGGGCGACAACTCCTACGGACAGTCTAGAGGTTATGCAGGGTCAGACGCGGTTGCTATCGCTGCTGCGACATATCACTCCTGTGCACTCAAGCAAAACGGCGGCGTCTCCTGCTGGGGCGACAACACGTACAATCAATCCCGTAATTACACCAGTACTGACGCTGTTGCGGTGAGTACAGGGTATGTCCATACCTGTGTCCTTAAGCAAAGCGGCTCTATCCAGTGCTGGGGCGACAACTCCTACGGACAATCCAAAAATTATACAGGTACCGATGCGATTGCAGTCTCCGCAGGGGGTTGGCACACCTGCGCCCTCAAGCAGAATGGAAGTGTCCAATGCTGGGGATGGAATTATTATAAAGAATCTTCGAATTACACAGGAAATGACGTGAAAAAAACGCCGTATTATTCGTTCAGGGGACTCGCCAATGGATCATACTTTTTCAATGCCCAAGTCTGCAATGCGTTCGGTTACTGCAGTTCGACTGAAAATCGAAGTGTAATCCTCTTCAGGGATACTCAAGCTCCAACTCTTCTTAGCACTTCTCCAGGAAATGATTCTGTATATACCTCACAAAATGGCTCAAATCCAAATTTTATCATCAATGTCAGTGATAATCTTGGATTACGGAATGCAACCCTTTCCATATTCAATAATGTGACTGGTGAGCTTTTGAATATCACCTCATTTGCCTTTCCAGGGTCTCCTATGAACTCTCTTCTTGGAATTCCCGTATTTCTCAATGATGGCGTTTACACCTGGTTCTGGCAGGTCTATGACCTTGTGGGAAATGCTTTCATCTCTTCCAATACCACCATGAACATCCATACTCGTGGTCCTGTCCTGAATTTCACCTTTCCGACACCGGATAACCAAACCTTACTTTTCAATACCTCTGTTGAACTAAATGTCTCTGTTTCTTATGCGGATGACCTCTCTGCCTTTGTCTGGAGTTGGAATGGAATAAATTACTCGCTCTATGATCCTACTTTGGTGTTAATGTACAATTTTGAAAATAATTCTGCTTTGGGAGAGAATGATACTTTTATTGCTGATGTGAGCCGTTCTGCAAATTCTGCTATTGTGTCCGGAGGTGCGTTTTGGAATGCTTCAGGCAGATATGGCGGCGCTTATCAGTTTGACGGTTCAGGAACTCTTCTCATCACGCCAGGCATTTCCCTTTCTAACTTTACTCTCTCCCTCTGGTTTAAGACTTCAAATGGTCCGCAATCTTTTAACCGGACCTTTATCAGCTATGAGAATTCTTCTGCAAGCAATAATTACTGGCTAGGACTTTCAGGAGGCGAGGGGGCGAAATATTGCTCATTCGGTTCACTTCTTCTCCGTTATTCCATAGGGGGCATAGCCGATGCAGGGCATGTTTGCAGCACCGAGAGGTACGATGATAATCTTTGGCATTATGTGACTGCAACATATAATGCTTCAACCTTAAGCTTGTATGTTGATGGCTCTCTAATCAACACGACCTTGGTTGATACACCAGACCAAGCGGTCTCTTCCTCTATTCTGGGTAACCTTCCTGATCTGACCAGTAATTTTACAGGTCTTCTTGATGAAGTACGTATATGGAGGAGACCTTTGACAGCAGAAGAGATTGGGCAGCAGTATTCCTCCAACTTCTTAAAGATTGATAATTCCAGCTGGAATTATGACCACTTTTACCTTACCCTGAGCAATGGCAATTATTCATATCGAGCTTTCTCAAATGATACCTTGGGTAATCTCAATGCCACTGATCTTCACACCTTCGTCTATACTCTGCCGATCATTCCTGGCTTCATCATCCAAAACCTTTCTTCTGCTTACACTGTCCTTAAAGTAGTCGATGCCAACAACTCAAATATCACCCTAACCAACAATAAGCAGTATGGTCTCGTCAATGCAACTCTCCTAGATAAATCCAATATCCCCATCGCTTCATTGCAGCTTAATTTTTCACAAGATTATGACTGGAGCGGGATTGTTGCAAACTCCAGTAACTATTCCAGTAAAGGCGTCAGTCTTGGAGTATCGGTATTTCACCTGCCTGAAAACCATTCAGAAATTACCCAGATGTATCTCTTTGTCCCTGCACTTTTCGGTAGCGGAGAGGTGTATGTCTGCCCTGGCGCCCCTACGTTGGAATCAGTAAACGAATCCTGTCCAGGAAAATATTTTGTCAGTGTTGAGAATGACTCGGGATACTATAAAATCCCTATCAATGGCACGGGTGCTGCTGAAAGCTTCACCAGCAAGCTGCTTGTCTGGGATTCAAACGATACTGAAGGAGGAGGAATTACTCTCTATGCTAACCTTACTCCAGCCCACTTCTTTGCAAATTATACCGTGAACTTCACCAATCAGACTATCTTAGGAGCAACCTGTAACTTCTCAGAAAACAGCAGCGATGCTTCTTTATCCATGGATTATAATCTCACCTCTGGACTTTATGAGATCTCCTATCTCTTCATGAACAATGGAACTTACAGCTGGCAAGTCTCCTGTTTTGGTAACTCCTCTTATCCTTCCTTGACCGCCTTTGATAATATCTCCATACTAACCAATATCTCTTATGGCCCATCACTCTCGTTTATATCTCCCGGCAACCTCACCTATGCCAATTCCAGTATTCTTGTCAGCATCACCAATTCTTCTGATGCAATCAATGTCTGGTGGAATAATGGGTCTGAAAACCTAACTTATCTTTCTCCCCTTTACATTAATCTTGCC
>CAIQQL010000078.1 GCA_903873955.1 uncultured archaeon
TCTTGTCGCTATGTTCAATTTTGACAATTATACTTTGATGAATGATACGAGCATCTATGGCAATAAGGGTACCTGCTCAGGGTCTGCCTGTCCTAACTTCAATTCCTCTGGGAAATATGGCGGTGCCTACACTTTTGATGGCGTAAACGATGTCATCGATGCCGGAAATGCAAGCTCATTGAATATTGGTGGGCCTATCACCATCTCTCTTTGGATCAATCCTGTCGGCACATGGTGCGGAGGCAGTGGTTATAACTCCATCCTGACCAAGAATAATTATGGTATCGAACGTTATACCTCTGGAGGTATTGCGTTATGGGTGAATGATGGCGGCGGTTTCAAGTACACCAAGATGACCTCTGACCCACCCAAGAACCAATGGACCTATATTGTGGGAGTTGCCAATGGCACTAGCCTTATCCTCTATGTCAATGGTGTCCAGAATGGCACGCCTACTGCTTCAGGGGTTCCAGCTATCTCTACTTCTACATTGACCATAGGCCATAATCCTGCGGGAACTGATTGTGGAAGATGGTGGAATGGCTCATTGGATGAGATTCGTATCTGGAACCGTACACTTTCTGCTGCGGAAATCCTGCAACAGTATTATGCCAATCTGTATAAGGTTGATTCTTCCAGTTGGGATTTAGCTGTCAACCTGGTTAATTTAAGCACAGGAAATTATGCATATCAGGCCTTTTCGTATGACTCGGTCGGTAACTTTAATGCCACTCCTCTAAACAACCTGCAAATCCTTCCTGGGTACGTCATCCAAAATCTTTCTGTCGCTCTTAGCGTCCTCAAAATGGAAGATACTAATACTACCAACATCACCCTGACTGACAATAAACAAAATGGATTAGTCAATGCTACCTTGTTCGACCATGCGGACAATCCTGTTGCAGTAATGCAAGTCAATTTCTCGAAGGATCTTGACTGGAGCGGGGTTGTTGCAAACTCGTCTAATTATTCTTTGGCTGGTGTCAGTCTTGGTGTGTCGGTCTTCCATATCCCTGAAAATCACACAGAAATCTCTCAGGTGTATCTTTATGTCCCGGTAGTCTATGGCACGGGCGAGGTGTATGTCTGTCCTAACGCCTCTTCGCTTGAAGCCGTAAATGCGACCTGTCTAGGAAAATACTATGTTTCTGCGGAGAATGACTCCGGGTTCTATAAAATCCCTATCACCGGCACGGGCGCTGCCGAGACTTTTGCTAGCAGGTTATTGATCTGGGATTCCAATGACAGTGAGGGTGGGGGGATGCTTCTTTATGCAAATGCCACTCCTGTGCGATTCTATGCAAATTATACCAGTAACCAAACCAACACATTGATTGCGGGTGCAACCTGCAACTTCTCAGAAAATAGCAGCGGTAGTTGGAGTGCCTCTCTTTCGATGGATTATAACTCTACTTCCGGCCTTTATGAGGTGACCTCTCTTATTCCCTATGTCGGACTATCTGGATGGCAGACTTTCTGTTATGGCAACATTTCCTATCCTTCCCTAACTGCTTTTGACACCATCTTTGTCCTTTTCAATAAAACCACTGCTCCCTCCATCTCTTTTATCTCTCCTTTAAACATCTCATATCCTAATTCCACGCTTTTATTGGAACTCTCAAACTCTTCAGACGCTTTGAATGTCTGGTGGGGCAATGGCGCTGCAAACTTCAGTTATTCTGGACCTTTATCAGTCAATTTTTCAGATGGTTCTCATTTTCTTATTGCCTATGCAAATGACAGTCAAGGCAACTTCAATAGCACGACAGTCTATTTCAGTGTAAATTCTTCTTTACCTCCTGTCGTCTCATCCCTGACTTTTGCTGATCCTACGCCTCTCAATGCAACAATAAGCAGGAACGCCTCTTTCTTGTTCAATGTCTCCATCAATGCTTCTTTGCTTTCCGAGTTCCTATGGAACTGGAATGGGGAAACTTACAGTTTCATTGATGTCCATCTGAATGTCTTATACAATTTTGATTATCTTACCTCTCTTGGTGAAAACAGTTCCTTTGCAATTGACGCAAGCGGTCATGGGTTTGATGCTTTACTCTCCAATGTCTCCTGGATTCCAGGAAAGTATGGTTCTGCTTTGAGTTTTGATGGGATGAGCAGTGTTGCCGATGGCGGAAGCCATGATGAACTTGCGACTGCCGACAACTTTGCGATAGAAGCCTGGGTGAACTCATCACAAACCGGCTGGCAGTTCATCGCAGGATATTACAATGCCACCGCCAATGAATCTGCAGGCTATGCGTTCATCAACCACGAATGGGGTTATGGTCTTGTCGTGCGTGAAAGCGGCAAGTTCGCTCTTATCATAGGTGCAGGGCAGAATTGGGATTATGCCACAA